>JBLNGH010000136.1:0-7969 GCA_050264575.1 Acidobacteriota bacterium
GCCACGCACGGGAGCGCCGCCCGCGGCGATTCGAAGCGGCCCACGAGCTCGGCCGCCAGGTGCTGCGCATCGGCTGCGGACCCGCCGTTGCCGCAGACGAGGATTGTCCGACCCTTCCGAAGCGCGTCGATGAGCCGCCGGGCGGCCGCGGCAATCGCCTCGACGAGACTCAGGGAGTCCCGTTTCGTCGCGATGGATTCCTCGATGCAGCCACGAATTGTGTCGTGGAATTCGTGTGATTGAGTAGACAAACGTCTGTGCTCGTTATGCAAACGGCGGTTGAATCGTCGGCAGCAACGTCGCTACCGCGCGGTCGATCTCTGCAATCGGAATCCGATCGACACCGAATGCAAGCGGAGGCAGATCGCAGTATCTCGCACGCGTTCGACTGTCGCGGCAGCTCTCGCAAAAGAAGCGCCACCTCCACGAAAAGTAGAAGCACGGCGCGCGACTGTTGATGGCGACAAAGCCCTCCTGCGACAGTCTCGGGCTCATGCGAAAGGCGGCGTCCGCGACATACAGGCCGACAACCGGCACACCTGTCGCAAGGGCGATGTGGACGGGGCTCGAATCCGAGCTCACCAGCAGCGAAAAGCCGGCAATGACCGCGACCAGCTCGTCGAGTGAGGTCTTGTCCACGAGATCGACAATGTCATGATGGCGCGCGAGGAACGTCCTGTACTGGGCCATCTCATCGGCCGTTCGCATGTGGGACTGGCCGATGACGACAACGGTGAAGCGCGCGGCGAGGTGAAGAATCAGCCGCTCCAGGTAGTCGATCGAATAAGTCCTGAATCCCTCGTCGGCTCCCCGACCCACCGAGTTCGAACCCAGGAACACGCCGGCGACCGGGCGCTCCCGGGGCAGAGGCCAGCTCCGGGCTACGGCTGCTCGTGACGTCGGGTCCGGACGGACGGCTGTTTCGGGATACCGCTCGGGATTGTAGTCCTGCAGAGCGATCAGGAAGAGCTCTTCCATCTCGGATCTGCAGTAGAGGATGTTCGTCGGGATGACCTCACGTTCCGATACCAGTCGGCGGCCGGAGTAGAGCCTTGGCCTCACCTGTTTGCTCAACTGCGTCAACACCTCATGGTAAGCGCGATGCGTTGGCCGCAGGAAGCTGTCCGGTGGGTTACGCGTCTGGAGATTGATCACCCAATCGTACTGGCCCAAACGATCCACATCCGAGAGCGTATACACCGTTTGGACGGCCGAGTGGCCACGGATCACCGCCGTCGCCGCGGGTGAGGTCAGGAAATCAATCGTCGCTTCCGGGTATTCGTTCCTCAATCGAGCCACGACAGCGGTCGCACGAGCCACGTCGCCGATGCTGGCGATGCGAACCACGAGAATTCGGTGCAAGCGGCCTCGGAACAGCCACCGGTGCTGAACCTGCCGGGCACGAAAACGCAGCAACATCCACGAACGGTGTGTCACGTATCCGAAGAGATCGAGAACCTTCTGCGAGAACCCGACGATACCGCCGGTAAAGAGGCGGGTGAATGACGGAGACCCGGCCTCGCGGCGGGAGAGAACGTTGCTCGATGCCCCGGCGCTCATTGCGAGGCACGTATCCTGGCCAGGATCTCCGAGGTGGAAAGCCCGGTGACCTTGTCGACCACGTGTATACGACCGCCGTGCGCACGCACGACGCTGGCCTCGATACAGTTCGGGCCGTATTCAGACCCGTTCACATGAACATGCGGCTTCACCGCCTCGAGGAACGGCATTGGAACGGTTTCGTCAAAGATGTGAACGTAATCGACCGCCGCGAGAGCCAGCAGCATCGCCGCGCGCTCCCGCTCCGGGATGATCGGCCGGTGCCCCCCTTTGTAGCGTCGAATCGACGCGTCGCTGTTGAGCCCAACGATGAGAATGTCACCCTGCTGTCTGGCCGCAGCGATGATGTGCAGATGTCCGGCATGAAGGAGATCGAAGCCACCGTTCAGCGTGACCACGACGTGGCCCTTGGCCTTGTGTTTTGCTGACAACGCAGCCAGCCGGTCGCGTGTGACGAGCCGGTTCTCGGCCGACCGATCGTCCAGGAGCTCGTCAGGTGACACGATGGCCGTCCCCAGCTTGCCGACGACGACTCCAGCCGCACGATTGGCGAGCCTGGCCGCAGACTCGAGATCCGCTCCGGCCGCTCTGGCCAGAGCGAGCGCCGCGACGACTGTGTCGCCGGCACCGCTGACGTCGAATACCTCGCGGGCGACAGTCGGCAAACAGAAATGCGCGTCCGAATTGCGATTGAAAACGGCCATTCCCCCGGGACCGAGCGTCAGCACCACATTGGAACCAAGCCTGTCGCGCAGCGCAATGCCGGTGGCCCTGATGCGATCGCTCGTCGGCGCGGCGTACGGCACGCCGATCAGCTCCTGCGACTCTTTCCAGTTCGGGGTGATGTAATCGCAATGCCGGTAATGATCGAAATGCTCGGAACGCGGATCGACGATGACGTGAATACCTGCCGCATGCGCCTCGGCGATCACCGTTTGGGTCACTTTGAAGGTGAGAAGGCCCTTCGCGTAATCGGAGATCACGACGATCGACGCGCCCGGCAAAAAGCGCTGGAATTGAGCAAGAAGTGCCGCTTCTGTCCGCTCCGAAACGGCGTGCGTCTCCTCGTAGTCCAGACGGAGCAGCTGCTGACGCTGCCCGATCACTCGCGCCTTGCGCGAGGTCGGGCGGCCGTCCAGAATCGGATGGAATCCGATGCGGGCTTCCTCACAAAGCGCTCGCACTCGTGCTCCCGCACCATCGTCGCCAATCAGGCCGATCAGCACGGCATGTCCGCCGAGTGACGCCACGTTGGCGGCTGTATTCGCCGCGCCCCCGAGCGTTGCGCGCTGGCGTGCGGTGTCCACATGAACGACGGGAACCGGTGCCTCTGGGGAGACGCGTGAACACGTTCCAGCCAGATACTCGTCCAGGACGACGTCTCCGACAACGAGCACGGTTTGTTGCGGAAACCGAGTCAAGAGCTCTGGGGTCTCCAGCGGTTGATCCTCCGACCGCTGTTCGCGTTCTGCGTGCAAGTTGGATTGTCTCGGTGTGTCTGACAAATTTCCGCCCCGAAGCAGACTAGTGACGCCCTTCGATCCAAGCGTGCTGTGTCCAGTTTGAAGGAAGCATTCGACAGCGTATACTCTTTTTTCGAAGGCACCGGGCTGCCGCGCCCGATGCACTTCCCTCGGGCTGCGAAACACATGCCTCGATTGGGTTGGCCGCGATTGTGAACGCCATTGGGCGTGCGGACGACCGAGGCAGACCGCAACAGACCTATGCGAGGCGCTTCTCTTGCCGCGGCGTCACTCGTGGCATTCGCCGCGGTTCTGGCGGCTCAATCCCCGAGTGAACCGATCTATCCCAATCCAATCGACGTCAATCCACCTCACATCTCCACCGACGCGTCGGTGAAGTACGACTACGACATTGCCTACGTCAGGACCCCGCGACGGGGCGACAAGGAAGGTTCTAACTGGGCGGAGATCGCCCATCCGGGGCAGATGGATGCGCGGGGCGATCTCATGCTGCTGCATCCCGATGGATCAGAGGAACGGCTGGTCGAGGGAGGACCGGATGGATCGGTCGCGGATCCCGCGGTGTCGTTCGACGGGCAATGGATCTATTACGCGCACCTGCGCGGGCTCGGCGAGGGCTCTGCCGGCAGGGGCCCAACCCAGAAACGCGCGGACATTTTCAAAATCCACGTCAAGTCGCGGCAGATCGTTCGATTGACTCAGCAGACCTTCACGCCGAACACGGGGGTCGGCAGCGTCGACTACGAGTACGGCGTGTTCAACCTGGGGCCGTTCCCAATTCCCGACAACCGTCTGGTGTTCGTCAGCAATCGAAACGCGTTCAAGTCCCCGAAGCACGAATGGCCTGCGCTCCAGTTGTTCGTCATGGACGATGACGGCCGCAACGTCGAACTGATCGGGCAACTCAATGTAGGCATGGCCCTGCACCCAATCTGCCTGGTGGACGGGCGAATTTTGTTCAGCTCGCTGGAATCGCAGGGTCTTCGAGCAGGGATCCATTGGGGCTTGTGGAGCATCCATCCGGACGGCACCAACTGGGGACCTGTGCTCTCGGCGCTGGTTCCAGGGGAGGGGGCCCCGAATGCGGTCCACTTCCAGACGCAACTCTCCGACGGTCACATCGTCGCGGAGGAGTACTACAATCAGAACAACAGCGGCTTCGGTGCCTATCTCAAGATCCCGATCGTGCCGCCGGAGCGCTACCCACAGTTCGGTCCCGCGTGGACGGGAGATCCGCGCAACACGGCGCTGAGATTCGGTCGGTTCTTCAACGCGAAGGGCATCTACGAGAGACGGCCCTTCAGCCCAGTCGGGATCGAATCGTTCACGCCTTTCTCCAACAACGGTGAAGGGCCATCGGGACCGGCTGTTCTCGGCAAGGCGGATTCTCTCGCGGTGGGAAAGGTGACGCATCCTTCCGGTGCGCCCGACAATCATCTCCTGACGGTGTGGTCGCCTGGTCCGGTCAATCATCAGTACCAGCTCTTTCCGATGCCTGATGGCGGCATTTATCTGATCAAATCCGGAAAGGCCATCGACGAACCGGGACAGATGCGGCTGATCAGGAACGATCCGAAGTTCAACGAGCAGTGGCCGCGGGCAGTGGTTCCCTACAGACGGATTTACGGCGTCGATCAGCCGTCCAGGCTGGCGCCGCTCGCCAACGACGGCCGGCTCTCGCCGGAATTGCCAGAAGGCACGCCGTACGCGCTCGTGGGTACGGCGAGCCTCTACAAACGCGAGTCGTATCCTGGAGGTCGTGTGCCGGACGGTACCGTCACGGCGACGTTTCCCGGCGGGCACGACGGCAACGGTTATCAGGGGCTGGATCCGTTCAATACGGCCGAGAACGGCGCGTCGCTCAACTGGGTCAACCAGGGAGCGGATGCCGGGCGGTACTCGAACGACGACATCCATGCGGTGCGGATTCTCGCGATGGAGCCGACGAGCGAGCGGGGTCGTTCCACCGGGCCCCAGTTCTTCAGTCATGCAAACGAGCAGCTTCGGATTCTCGGCGAGATTCCGGTGCGTAAGTTCACCGGTGATCGGCAGCCGACGGATCCGGACGGCAATCCCGACACGAGTTTCCTGGCGAAGATCCCGGCCGACACGGTCTTCACCTTCCAGACGCTCGATCGGAACGGCATGGTGCTGAACATGGCGCAGACGTGGCACCAGCTTCGCCCTGGCGAAGTGCGCACCAACTGCGGCGGCTGCCATGCACACAGTCAGAAACCCACCGAATTCAGCAAGACGGCGGCAGCGCGGAAGGACTACACGATCTTCGACCTCACGAAGCAGACGCCGCTGCTGACCTCGCACCCTCTCGACACCTCGGGACGGCGCTGGGACAGCGACGGCACCACGGGCCTGCGTTATGAGCCCACGATCAAGAACGTCGAGTACTTCCGCGACGTCAAACCGATTCTCGATCGCAGCTGCACCGCGTGCCACAGCAAGCGAATCAGCGAGCCGGCCGGCAACCTGGTGCTCGACGATTACGATCCGATCCACGTCGACAATCTCGGTGACGTGCCCGGCACTTACTATCGGCTTGCGCTCGACAGCGGCGCACGCTTCGGCTACAAGCCGGTCATCGGTGCCTGGCGTCAGACCAACGCCTCACGGTATATCCGTAAGTTCCAGTCCCGCCGCAGCCTGATGATCTGGAAGATCTTCGGCCACCGCACCGATGGGTGGAGCAACGACGACTTCCCCACAGAGCGGGTGCCCGGTGATCCGAGGACGCTCGAGCTCAAAGGGATGCCGGTCGCCGACACGCCGCAGAACCGGAATCGCGCGGACCTCGATTTCCGCGGCAGCGTGATGCCACCAGCCGCGGCGATCGCCGGTACCTACGTCGGGCAGGACGGACGGCCGGTCAAGGTGGCGCCGCTCACCGACGAAGACCGATTGACGATCGTGCGCTGGATCGACCTGGGCTGCCCGATCGATCTCGACGGCAACGCCACGGCGACTCGCGGAAAGGGCTGGATGTTCGACGAGGCGAGGCCGACGGTGACACTCACCTCGCCGCGTCATGGGACGAACCCGCCGCTGAGCCGCGTGCTGGTCGGCATGGTCGATTACTACACGGGGCTCGACATGCGGAGCTTCCAGGTTACGACCAGCTTCCCGGTTGACGGCGCGCGCGCCGGCCAGAATCTGGCGTCGCAATTCCGGCAGGTGAGCGACGGTGTCTGGGAGTTGAAGCTGGCAACGCCGATTCAACAACTCGCCAGCGGCTCGATCAGCGTCTCGATCATGGATCGGCAGGGCAACGTCACCCGAATCGAGCGCCAGTTCTCGGTTTCAGCGGCGACCGCGATGCAGAAACACTGAGTGGCCGCGCGAACTCTGCGGTGAACCTGCCGGGCAGAAGTCCACGAAATCGGTAGGTTCATATCGTGGATCGTTGACGTATGCTGGTACGGGAGAACGTCGATCGATCAGAGTCGAGAGACCGAGAAAATCGCAGCCGAGCCGCCCAATACAGCGCCCATCCCCTGGGGCCAACCGATGTTGGGAAATAAGTTGGCAAGTCCTTCGAGAGCTCGGGTTCAAGGTATTCGAGATGAACGACCACAGCTCTTTTTCCAGAGTGTTCGAGGACGTCCAAACGACGTACGGCCCTCCTGAGGCACGGCGGATTGAAGGTGAGTCGGACGACCAATGGTTTGACCGGCAATATGATTCCTGGCGCTATCGGCTCGTTGCAGAACTGTTATCAGGAAACTGCGCACCCGACGGTCACGTCGTCGACATTGGAGCCTGGCCGGGCCTGTTTACAGTGTGTTTGCGTCGGCTTGGCTGGAATGTGACGGCAGTAGACAAGTCGATCAGCCGGTCCGTCACTTGGAAGCCGTCTGCTTTGGAGTCTCGCGAGTGGCTGCAGATGACGCGGTCGGCAGAGCTCTCGTTGGAGACGATGTGCCGGGCGGAGGGATTCGGCGTAGCCAACGCCGATATCGAGTACGAGCCGTTACCGTTTGACAGCGGCAGCATAGATGCCGTCGTTCTGACCGAGGTCATCGAGCACGTGTGGAAACGGCCCTTGTTTGTTCTCTCCGAAATCAATCGCGTTCTTCGCCCAGTGTCTGGAGTCCTGATCCTGTCAACGCCGAATCTTCTTTCAATCCGAAACCGGATCGAGTTTCTTCGAGGACGAATCGATCAAGTCATAGAGCACCCGTTCGTCTCGTTTCTCAAATCGGAACGGATTGGTCATCTCGGGCACCTGCGGCTTTATGCGCCCGGGGAGCTCATCGAAACGCTCGAACTGCTCGGATATTCTTGCGTCGTGCGTTACGAGTCCATCCAATCTGTGCCGACCATTCCTTCAACGCCAGCCGGGTCGTCAGCACGAGCCTTCGGCGACACGGTCTCGAGGCATTTGAAAAGACTCTTCAAGTCGAGGGCCGACTATGCGGCCGCGATTCGTGCCACGATCATCGAGTTTGGAGAGCGGCGAGTTCCTCACCTTCGGGGTCGGATGTTTATCGTCGCGAAAAAACTCCGCGACGCAAACTTCGAAACAAATTGTCCAGACCAAGTCAGACGTCTCATATCGCATAACACCTTGACGCCCGCAGCCTAGAGCGGTTCCGACGGGGGCGCCTGGTGACACTGAGCCGATCGATCAGCTCGCTGCACATCGCGTTGTCGATATCGGCGTGCTGCCATTCGGGTACGTCACGAATGCGCGAACCGGCGTAGTGTGAGACAAACGGTCGCAGCGGCACCGCCGGCGGTGACGGCGTGGTCCACGCCTGTCATGGGCCAGCATTGTCGCAGACCTGCCCTGCGCTAGTCCGCGCGGAGCACGGCGACCGGGTCAACCCGCAGGGCGCGGCGTGCGGGAAACCATGCCGCCGTCGCGGCGGCGATGAGCAGAACTGCGGCGGCGGCGATCGCGATGCGCGCCG
>JBLNGH010000137.1:0-5913 GCA_050264575.1 Acidobacteriota bacterium
GTCGAGCGATCAATCTTGTCGGCCACTGACGAGATTCGTTCCACGAGACGCGTGGGATCTCATAATGTCGCAATACAAGACCTGACCCCTTCCGGAGGCTCTATGCGACGCGTCCTGATTCTCTCGCTCGCCTGCATCTGTCTTGCCGCCGCGCGGCACGCGCAGGCGCCGGCCCAGCCGCCCGGTCAGGCCGCGGCGCCGATCACCGCGATCCGTGCCGGGCGGCTGCTCGATCCCGAAGCCGGTGCCGTCCGCGCAAACCAGATCATCCTGATCGAAGGGACGCGGATTCGTGAGGTCGGGCCGAACGTCGCAATTCCAGCCGGCGCACAGGTGATCGATCTGTCGAAACTCACCGTGCTGCCGGGATTCGTCGATGCGCACAACCATCTGGCGCTGACCTATAAGCCGGAGCCGGAAAACAACGTGTACTACTACACGTACGTGCAGGAATCGACCGCGCTTCGCGCGATTCAGGCCGCGTCGAATGGCATCCAGATGCTGGCGTCGGGGTTCACCATCGTCCGCGACATGGGCAACAACGGCAACTACGCGGACACGGCGCTGCGGCAGGCGATCGAGCAGGGCTGGATTCCGGGGCCGACGATCATCAACTCCGGAATCATCATCGGCGGCATGGGCGGACAGTTCTTCCCGACGCCGGAGATGGCCAAGGACCACAACATCGTGTATCCCGAATATCTCGACGCGGATACACCCGACGAGATCGTCAAGGCCATCCGTCAGAACATTCTGTTCGGCGCGAAGGTGATCAAGATCTGCGTCGATTGCAAGCCGTATGGATACACGGCCGACGAAATCAGGCTCATCATCCGCGAAGCGGCGAAAGCCGGCCTGAAAGTCGAGGGCCACGTGCAGACGGTGAATGGCGCGCGCAACGCCATCGAGGCCGGCATCTGGTCCATCGCACACTCGACCGGACTGAACGACGAGATGCACAAGCTGATGGCCCAGAAAGGCGTCTGGCGCGCGGGCACCGATACGCCGATGGGTCTCGCCGGGCATCCGGTGTCGCCGCAGGCCTACCAACGCACGGTTGCGAGCCTGAAGAACGCGTTCGAGAACAAGGTTCCCCTGACGTTCTCGACCGACGCCGACTACTGGGTGATGGGCAAGACGCGCGGCGAAGTGTGCCTCGAGTTTCTGAAGACGTGGCAGGACGCCGGCATTCCCAACGCGGACACGATCCGCGCGATGACGATCAACGGCTACAAGGTCAGCGGCACGGAAAAGACCCGCGGACCGATCGCCGCCGGCATGTTTGCCGACATCATCGCCGTGCCGGGCAACCCGCTCGACGATCTGAACACGCTCAAGGACGTGCAGTTCGTGATGAAGGACGGGCAGGTGTTCAAGAGGGATGGGGTCATGACACCCGCCGTCTTCTTCCATGGCGGGCCCGTGAATGGGTGGAGGATACGTTGAGTGCCGCTGTCGGAACCGGTAGCGGGCAGAGTGTTTCTTACTGCGCCCGTAAGCTGTTCACCGGCTCAATCCTCGTCGCCCTTCGCGCCGGGAAATAGCTGGCCCCGACTGACGCGGCGATGGTCACCGCGGCGACCGACGCAAGGACGTTCGGATCGGTTGGTGTAATCCCGTACAGCAGTCCCTGAACCACGCTCGACAGCAGGAATGCCGCGACGAGTCCGGCCGCGGTGCCGTAGATTGCCAGTCGCGCCCCCTTGCCCACGATGAGCCGCAGCAGATCGGATGAGCGGGCGCCGAGCGCCATCCGGATGCCGATCTCGCGCGTGCGTTGCGCGACGAGGTACGAGATCAAACCGTAGAGTCCGAACGTCGCGAGCAGGAGCGCGGCGCCGCTGAACACGGCGATGAGCACGAGGCTGAAGCGGCGGCTCGTGAGCGCCGTCGAATACGCTTCGCTGACCGAGCGGAACTGAATCGGCAGCTCCGGATTGATCTCCCGCACGACGCGCCGCACCGAGGGCTGCAGCACCTCGGGCGCCTGGCCGCGGACGACCACGCTCAGCCGCCACACGGAGTTCGGACGTTGGCGGTAGGACGCGTACAACAGCGCACCCGGAAGTGATTCCGGCGGCAGCTCCCGGACATCGCCGACGACGCCGACAATCCGAAAGGCCTGCATGTCGCCGTCCATGTTGCCGAATTGGACGAAGCGGCCGATCGGATCGCGATCCGGCCACCGCGCCCGCGCGAGCGACTGGCTGATCACCGCGACGTGCGGCGACTCGAGTCCGTCACTCGCCTCGAGCAGCCGGCCACGGAGGAGCGGGATGCCCATCGCCTCGAAATATCCAGGGCTCGCGAGCCGGAATCCCGCGAAGCCGGCGCGGTCCTTCGCGAGCGCCTTGCCCAGCTTCATGTACTGTTCGCGCGTACTGATCTCATTGGGCGACGCGAGCTCGAGGAACTGGCCGTTCGAATTGTTGCCGCCGCCCAGCGGAAACCCGGTGATGAGGCCTGCGGCAGTCACACCGGGAAGTTGGCGCACCCGCTCGAGGATCGAATCGAGCTGCTGGACGCGCCGGGGGCGGAAGTCCGGTCCTCCGTCGGCGACCGTCAGATCGACCAGCAACGCATCGTCGAGTTTGAATCCGGGATCGATCGCCATGATGGCAATGAAGCTGCGCGCGAGCAATCCGGATCCGGCGAGCAGCACGAGCGTCAGCGCCACCTGCGCGACGACGAGCGTCTGGCGCACGAAGAAGCTGCGACGTCCGCCCGTGCCCGACCGGGAACCTTCGGACAAGGTCGATGACAGTGACACGCCGCGCGTCCCGAACGTGGTCACCACGCCGAGCCCAACGGCGGCGATCATGGAAACGCCGAGCGCGAATGCGAGCGCCATCCAGTCGACGCTGGCCTCATCCAGACGCGGCGCGACGCCGGGGCCCAGCGAGACGAGGGCCCGCACCATCCAGATGGCCGTGACCACGCCGAGGATTCCGCCGACGAGACACAGCACCGTCGTCTCGGCCAGCAGTTGACGCGCGATCCGGAAACGGCCGGCGCCGATCGCGAGCTGAACCGCAAACTGCTGCTGGCGCGCGGCCCCACGCGCGAGCAGGAGACTCGAGACGTTCGTGGTGGCGACGAGGAGCAGCACGATGGCGGCGCCAAACAGCAGCCGCAACGCCGGTTTTGACGTCGCGGTCAATTGCTCGAGGACTGGCACCGCCGCGGCATCGAACATCCAGGTGTCGTCGCCGTACTGCTGCTTCAACTGCCGCGAGACACTGCTGATGTCTGCTTGCGCGGACTCGAGCGTCACCTCGTCGCGCAGCCGCGCCACCGCCTGAAAGTTGTGCGCGGTGCGTGAGGTATCCGGCGGATTGAGCTCACGCGCCAGCCACACGGCCGTTCCGTTTGGATAGTCGAATCCGGCCGGCATGACGCCAATCACCGGGTACAGCCGGTCACCCATCCGCAGCGCCTTACCGTCGAGTTCGGCACCGTCGAGCCATCGTCTCCAGAATCCATAGCCAATAATCGCGGCGGGCACCCCGCCGACCCGCTGCTCGGCCGGCGAGAACGCGCGTCCCTTCCACGGACGCACCTGCATCACGTCGAAGAACTCCCGCGAGACCACGCTGGTCACCGCCAGCGTCGGCTCGCTGCCGCCGATCGCCGGGACGAGTCCCCAGGAGTTGTACTTGGCCATTGCGCCGAAGCTGTGTGTCCGCGCTTGCCAGTCGTCGAAATTCATGCCCGACACGTTGTTTCGCTTGCCTTTGCTGTCGAGCTGGAAGAGGCGGACGAGACGGTCCGATTCAGGGAAGGGAAGCGGGCGCAGGAGCACGCCGTTGACGACGCTGAACACGGCGGTCGCGGCGCCCGTGCCGAGACCGATCGTGAGAATGGTTGCCGCGGCGAATCCCGGGCTGCGCCGCAGCATCCGCGCGCCGATGCGCATGTCGCGCCAGAAATCCTGGAGAATGGCCGGCCGGAATTCGTCGCGTGTCCGCTCTTTCAACGGTTCGACGCCGCCGAACCGTACGAGCGCGGCCCGGCGGGCCTCGTCGGGCGGCATGCCGAGCTCGATGTTCTTCGCGGTCTGCTGCTCGATGTGAAAAGCGACTTCATCGTCGAGACCGCGGTCGAGCTCGTTCTGGCGCCACAATCCGGCGAGCCGCCGCCACCATCCAGGCCGATACGCCACGGGCACCTCCTCAGGCGATCGACGCCGTGAGCACGAGGTTGATGGCGCGCGAGAGCCGGTGCCACACTTCCATTTCCCGCGCAAGATGCCGGCGGCCGGCCGGGGTGAGCGAGTAGTACCGCGCGCGCCGGTTGTTCTCCGTGACGCGCCATTTCGAGTCGATCAGCCCCTGCCGTTCGAGGCGGTAAAGGGCGGGATAGAGGGTGCCCTGGCCGAGTTGAAGCACCTGTTCGGACCATTGCTCGATGCGCTCGGCAATGCCCCAGCCGTGCATCGGCTCGAGCTGCACCGCCCGAAGCACGAGCATGTCCAGCGTGCCTTGCAGTACGTCTTCCGGTTCGCGGTTCGAATCACGGTCGCGCACAGGGACTCCTTCCGACTGTCGGAAGGAGAATACGCAGACTCCTTTCGAACGTCAAGAGGAAGGGTGCTGACGCATATCGGTTCCGGGGTTCCGAGGTTCCGGGGTTCCGAGGTTCCCGGGGTTCCGAAGTTCTGGTTCCGGGGTTCCAGGCCGCACAGCTCTTCGAAGTCAGGGCTGCAAACGTGAAGTCGTGCCTGGCTACTCAAACCGCGAAAGGAAAGACATGAAGATCATGAAGGGCATGAAGAGCATGAAGCATGGCTTTTCTTCATGTTCTTCATGTCCTTCACGTTCTTCATGTCCTTCCTTTGTGGCTTCAGACAACGATCAGCGTTCAACGCGCGTACGGTCTGCCCTTACTCGTCGAGCACGAACGTGATCAGCATGTTCACCTGGTACTCGGTCACTTTTCCTTTATCCAGGCGGACCTGTTGCTCCTTGATCCAGGCGCTGCGGATGCCTCTGATGGTCTTGCCGGCGCGGGCAAGGCCGGAATGGATGGCGTCTTCGAAGCTCTTCGTCGAGGTGGCGCTGATCTCGGAAACCTTGGCGACGGACATGGGACCTCCTTCCCCGCGGACGCCGCCGCGGAAGGCGCCGGCGTCATGGGTTGGGAGCCCGAGGTGCGGGGACGACCTTCAGTACTTTATCGTGAAGGGAGACCGCAAAGGGCAAAGGGCAGATGCGCGCATCCTTTTCCTTTTCGTCCTTTTCACTCGGTTTTGCCCTTGCCCTCTGCCCTTTGCCCTTGACATTTGTCTAGTTCGTCCGCAGCACCTTCAGCGGATCGAGGCGCGATGCCCGGTACGCAGGGACCAGGCTCGCGGCGAGCGCGACGACGATCAGCGCGGCTGACACGACCGCAAGCGTGAAGGGGTCGGACGGCCGCACGCTGAACACCAGCCGATCGAGCAGCTTGCCGAATGCCAGCGCGATGACGACGCCGGCGCCGATGCCGACGAGCGTCGGTACCATGCCTTCGTACACCACGAGCCGGAGCACATCAGCAGTTCCGGCACCGAGCGCCGTCCGGATACCGATTTCCCGGCTGCGGCCGCGGACGAGATGTGAGAGGACGCTGTAGATGCCGACGGCCGCGAGCGTCAGCCCGACGATGGCGAACAGACCCAGCACGAGCGCGCTGAAGCGCTGAGAGGTCATCGTCTCGTCGACCAGGGTTGACATGGTCTGGCTGTCTTCGACCGGCTGCTGCGGATCGAGCCCGTGCACGACGTGCTCGGCGGCGCGGCCGACGGACTCAGGCGCCACCGACGTTCTCAACACAAACGCCATGCTGTCCCACGGCCTCTCCTGCGTGTACTCGTACACCGCGGCGACCGGCGGCAGGTTGAGTCCCTCTTCTCTGACGTCGCCGATGATGCCGATG
>JBLNGH010000138.1:0-5216 GCA_050264575.1 Acidobacteriota bacterium
TTGCAGGCGGAAGTCGCGCGGGGAACCATCCGCAACAGCGAAGACCTCGTCCGCCTTGCGGAGGACCGGACGCGGGTCGGCATCGGCAACGACGAAGACGTCTACGTCGCGCGGTCCAATGTCGGAACGTATCGTGATGCCTTGCGGCAGATCGAGCTGTCCCGCGAGCAGGCGATTCGCGGCCTGGAGCTTCTCCTCGGGCGGTATCCCGCGGCCGCGGCGACGATCAGTCCGCAGTTGCCGGCACAGCCCGGCGCCGTGCCCGGCGGTCTGCCGTCAGAGTTGCTCGAACGCCGGCCCGACATCGTCGCCGCCGAACGGCGTATCGCGGCGGCGTTCAACCGCGTCGGCGAAGCGAAAGCGGCGCGGCTGCCCGCCATCGCGCTCACGACGAGCGTCAATTCAATCTCGAGCGATCTGTTCGTCCTCCAGGATCGCGACAACCCCATCTGGAGCATCGGCGCGAATCTGCTGATGCCCGTGTTCCGCGGCGGGGCGCTCAAGACGCAGGTCGACATCCGGACCGCGGAGCAGAAGCAGGCGGTCGCCGCCTACGCGGTCGTCGGACAGCGGGCGTTCAGTGAAGTGGAAAACGCGCTCTCGGCCGAGATCGCCGCGCGCGAACGGGAGCAGATTCTCACGCAGACGCGCGGGGACAGCCGGCGCGCGCTCGAGATCGTGCAGACGCAATTCAAGGTCGGCAGCACGGATCTCAGGTTCGTGACCCAGCGTCAGCTGGCGCTGAACGCCACCGAATCCGCCATCGTCCGCACGCAGACCGAGCAGCGCATCCAGCGCGTCAATCTGCATTTAGCGCTGGGCGGCAGCTTTGAGATCCCACAGCCGCCGCCGAACAAGTGAGGGCGGTCCATCTGAAATGTGTAATCTGGGAATCTGCAATCTCGATCGGGGAATCCGGCAATCTGACAATCTGAAATCTATCGGGAATCGAGAATCTATCTGGAATCTCCATCAATCGGGAATCTGAAATCTGTCGAGGATCTCAAATCGCGGCGATTGCCGATTCCAGATTACCGATTCCCGATAGATTCCAGATTGCCGATAGATTCGAGATTCCCGATTTCCGATTACCGTCAAGATTGCAGATTCCCAGATTGCAGATTTCAGATTGACAGCTTCATCTCTAAAAGAAAACGACCTGCCACCCAATCGTCACCGTGCGGAAATCGGCGCCGACGCGCGTCGTCGCGCCCGCGCTGTACGCGACTTTGATCGATTGACGCGCGCCGATTGGTACCGCCAGCACAGCGCCGAGTCGCGTGTTCCGCTGCTGGTCCGCTTTCAGCACGCCGTCGATGCGCGACTGTCCTCCCGTATACCAGGTGGCGTCGAACGCCACCCAGGCGCGCCTGGCGAACGTGTAGCTCACGTGCCCCTGCAAGGCGGTGATCGGGTCCTGCTCGCGTAGAGACGTTCCCGGGTAGTACTCGTCGTTGTCCGTGAAGAACCACACGCCGGCGTACCCGTCGATGGTCCACCGCCCGGTCGGGTAGGAAACGCCGATCTCCGGTTTGAACGACCAGCGGTTCGATCCGATATTGACGAGTTTCTCGGGGAAGTACTGGCCCGTCGGCGGTACGACCGTGAGGCTGACACCAAGAATCGTCCGGCGCGGCGCGCGAGCGAATTCCGCCGGTGGCATGGCAGGCGAGCCGGCGAGAATCGTCGAGAGTTTCACGCGGAGATCGCCGAGGCCCCTTCGGGTGGCGGTGCGCCGATCCTCGCCGATGCTGCCGCTCGCCTCGCCCCAGACGACCGGCGCCGCTCCGAGCAGCAGCACCTGCCTGCCGGCGAGCCCGAATGTGTGACCCGCCCCGAGGCCGAGCACGCCGAGCTTGGCGTCGACGTCGGTGATCGGGCTCGAGGTATCCGTGAAGATTCCGCCCGAGGATCGCGTGGCGGTGACCACAAAGAACGTGGTGCCGATCGGAGAAGGGGAGTAAGCGCGCGGCTCGAGGTCCTGGGCTCCCACGGGTCGGGCGAGAAGAAGCGCCGCGGACAGCAGGGCCGGCGGCAGCTTCATCGTTTCGCCTCGTTCATCGCGTCGGTACCGGCGGCCGGGTGTCACGCGCCGCCGGTGTCTCTGCCATGTACATCGTTTGCGAAGGGAAAGCAATCCCGGTGCCCGCCGCGCTGATGATGTCCGTCACGCCGAACAGCAGCCGCTCCTGGATCTCCAGGAAGTGGTTCCAGTCACGCGCAAACACGTACGCGTTCACATCGAGGTCCAGCGAGAACGGCCCGAGACGGAAGAACCGGACGCGCACGCTGTCTTTCTCGACGGACGGATGTTCGCCGAGCAATCGCATGATGCCGTCGACGACGGCGTGGAGTTGCGCCGGCGTCGTCTCGTATCGAAGGCCGATCACCGGATGGAACCAGAACTTGTCGCGCGCCGAAATCGTCGTGAGGCTCGCATTCGCGATCTGGCTGTTGGGGACGCTCACGAGCGTGCGGTCGGGGGTGCGAATGCGCGTCGACCGCAGGCCGATGTGTTCCACCGTCCCCACGACCGTGTCCATCTGCAGCGTGTCGCCGACCCGCACGACTTGATCGAAGATCAGCGACGCGCCGGCGATCACGTTTTCCAGCGTCTTCTGCGCGGCGAGCGCCACCGCGATGCCGCCCACGCCGAGGCCGGCGAGCGCAGGTGTCGGATCGATGCCGAGCCGGCGAATCGCCAAAAGCACGCCGACGACAATCACCAGCAGGTCGACGACGCGCCGGCCCAAGCGAAGGAGTGACACGGCGCCGGCGACATTGAAGCGCGGAAAACGGCGGCGAATGTACCCCTCAACGGCGCCGTCCACCAGGATCAGCAGCCACACGATGCCCGCGATCGTGACCAGGGCGGCCATCAACGACCAGAACTGACGCACGAGCAGCGGCAGCGGGATCGCCGATCGCAGCCACTCGATCGTCAGCGCCAGCAGCAGCAATCGCGCCGGCCCAGGCAGCGCGTTGCGCACGAACATGTCGGGGTCTTTGAACAGCCGTCGCCCGATCCGGCCGACGAGCGGGCTCAGCGTCTTGTTCACGACCACGGTCACGAGATACAGGATGGGCAGCCCCAGCAAAACGCAAAGCCATTCGAGCAGCCGGATGCCTCCGAATTGCGTGCCTGTGAGCAGACGCGGCAGGGCGCCTTCGCCCCATCCGAGCGTGACCTCCTCGTACGCCGCTGGAATGGCCGACAGCGTCCGTTCCGAGAACAGCCAGACGGCCGGCCCGTTCTGGCGCTGCACACGGTCGAGCACGATCTCCAGCTTGCCCTGGGCGGCAGGAATTTCGGCGACGATCTCCTCGTTCGGTTTCAACGGGTTCGATCGTGATCCTTCCGGGATGTCGTTGATCAGTGTCAGCCGGGCCGGCATTCGCGCATCGAGAACGACGAACAACTGGTGGGCCAGTCCCGTCGCCCGTCTGCCGGGCGGCAGATTCAGGTATTCGGCCGCGACCTCGTCCTGACCGCTGCGACCGGCGCTCAGGAATCCGCGTACGGTTCCCCGGGGCGTTTCTCGCTCGAGCGGGTCTTTCGCGGGCTTGGGAGCGGGCTGCGCCGACGCCGGGTCGGGCGCGGGTTGCGCCGACGACACGCCGGACAGCGCGATCGTCAGGACGCACGGCGCCACCAGACGCCAGGCTGCGTTCGATCGCCAGGTCGCGCAACTCATGTCGCGCTCTCCGATGTGCGAAGTGCGTGCCGGGTCGCGTCGCCCGGCGTGTGTCCTTTCGGGCCCGCCGGACGTCCGTCCCACGAAATGCCGTGGATCCATCCGGGATGTCGGGCGCAGGCGCCCGCCCCGGTCAGATGAGTCGGGATGGCAACTCGTCTGCAGGATTTGCCCATGCGAGGACGGAGATCATGACACGGTCGCTGGGAACGGCGCTGCTCATCGTCTTTCTGGCGAAGCCGGGCGAGCAGGCGCAGGACAGCAGACCGACCGGCTTGCCGAAGAAGATCGCGTGGACGTTCAACTTCGACGCCGGCTGGGGCTCGTTCGGCTTCGCGAACTCGCTGTTCACGAATCCCAAGGAGCCCGGCGTGACCGAGAACCTCAGCGATCAATGGTTCGAAGGCTACGTGAAGCCGGCGCTTTCGGGAAGATACCACTTCAAATCCACCGCCGAGCTCTATGGAAAGATCAGCGCCGTCGGCGAGCGCACGTACGGATCGATCCCGGCCGCCTTCGGCGAGGACGTGTCGTCGTTTCAAGCGGAAGATCTCTACATCGGCTGGCGATCGGGCACGCTTCTCGATCGTCTCGGGGAACACGCGCTCGACTTCAGCGTCGGCCGCCAGCCGTACACGCTTGGCCACGGGATGCTGCTCTTCGACGGCGCGGCCGAGGGCGGCAGCCGCGGCGGCTACTGGACGAACGCGCGCAAGGCGTTTCAGTTCGCGACCATCGGCCGCGTCAGGCCCGGCCGTCATCTCGTCGAGACGTTCTATCTCGACAAGGATGAACTCGAGGAAAGCGACAGCGGCAGCCGTTTGTGGGGAACCAACTACGAGATCACGCTCGGGGACGACACGACGCTCGGCGCGACGTACATGAAATGGTCCGCCGACCCGGCGATGAAGCCGGAGCGCGACGGGCTGAACGTCTTCAACGTGCGCGCGTACGCGACGCCGATCGCACGGGTCCCCGACTTCTCGTTCGAGGTCGAGTACGCGGCTGAGCGAAATGGCGACGCGCTCCACTCCAATGCGTGGACGTTGCAGGGCACGTACGAGCTCGGCAGTGTCAGGTGGACGCCTGCGCTCACGTACCGCTACGCGTTCTTCCAGGGCGATAACCCGCGTACCAACCGCAGCGAGGCGTTCGACCCGCTGTTTCCGGGCTTCTACGACTGGGGGAGCTGGTGGCAGGGCGAAATCGCCGGCGAGTACTTCTTGTCCAACTCGAACCTGAAGTCCCACCTGGTGCGCGCGCACGTGTCGCCGGCGGAGCCCCTCGAAGGCGGCCTGATGTTCTACAAGTTCATCGCCGACCGGCCAGCGTCGGTCGCGCCGCGCGTGACCAGCAGCGATCTGGCGCTCGAAATCGACGCGTATGTCGACTGGAAGCTGAACCAGAATTTCGCGATCAGCTTCCTCGGGGCCTTCGCCGATCCCGGCAAGGCGGTTCAGCAAGCGACCGGCCGCACCAAGAACTTCGCGTACGGCATGGTCTACGTCGCGTACAGCTATT
>JBLNGH010000139.1:0-38799 GCA_050264575.1 Acidobacteriota bacterium
ACATCTCGCGCGCTCGCGAGCGCCGCGTCCGCTTCGAGCATGGCGGCCGCCCGCAACGTCATACGATCCCACGGCTGGACGTCCTGGACCGCCTCGACACTGGCGATCTGCCAGGTCCTGATCACGCTGACGGCCGAGTCCGGATCGCCGTGCAGGTACTGCTCGACCAACTGGCGATATTCGGCGGCCATCTGGCGCGCGACCGGCTGCGGCACCCGCGCGGGCGTAGAAGGCGCCGCGCCCCGCTGTGCGTCCAGCAGCGTCCCGAACAGCCCAATCTGCAGCGCGCAGGCAAGCGGTATCAAGCGCCGTACGTTCATGTCGATTCGCCGGTGAACCGGATCTTCGCACGATCGGCGTGACAGCCGTACTGCGCGCCGGCAGACGCCGTACTCCGCGACTTCAGACAGTCGTACTTCAGCTGTTCAGACGCCCTACTTCAAGCTTCTCAGACCATCCGTACTTCTCGGCTCTTGGCACTCGGCCGTCCGTATTTCTGGGTGGCATAGCCGACGATGAGGCCGACGATCGATCCAGGCAGGATGATTTCCCAGTAGTAGTGCGTGCCGTCCGGCGAGGGCATCGCAGCGATGAGAAAGGCGAAAAAGGCCGCGACGATGAGCCCGACGATCATTCCTTTGGCGAGCGAGTGGACCCGTAAAGCGTACCATCCGACGAGCACGCCGACGATGAGGCCTTTGATCGTCGATCCGATGATGATGCCGACGATCTGCGGCGCGGTTTCAGGCGCCGACACCAGCGCCGTCAGTCCGTCGAAGATACCGAGAATGCCGCCGATCAATGCTCCAAGCAGGGGTTTGTTCATATCGATCCTCCCGAAGGCGGCTATCGCAGAAAGGCGATCATCGCGCGCATTACGAGATACGCGGTGACCAGCAGAATGAAAGTCCGATACTTGATGAACCAGAGCCCGATTCGTTCGAGCGTCGTCTCGCGATGCGCCGCGACCGGTTGGCCGGCGCGGTAGCGGGCGAGATCGGCGGCAAGCGCCGCGGCGTTGCTGTAGCGATCGGAAGGCTCGGCCGCCAGACACTTGAGCACGATCGCCGCGAGCCGCCGCGGCGGACGCGTCGGTGCTGCCTTCAACGCCCGGAGCGCGTCGTCGCGCGCAGCCGGCGGCGTGCCGTCCGTCAGCATCCAGAACAGCAGAGCGCCGAGCGCGAAGACGTCCGAAGTGCTCGTGGCTTCGCCGCGAGCCTGTTCGGGCGGCATGAACCCGGGCGTTCCAACCCGGGTGGCGGGCGCGGCGGCTGCGTCTTCGATCGCTTTGGCGACGCCCCAGTCGAGTACCAGCACCTCGCCGAAGCGGCCGACCATGACATTCGACGGCTTGAGATCCCGGTGAATCACGCCCGCTTCGTGCGCGAAGGCGATCGTTTCAGTCACGCGCTCGAAGACGCCGAGTACTGCCGCTTCCCCGTGCAGACGCTTCGCGTGTGCGGAAAGGGTCTCGCCGTGGACCAGTTTCATCACGTAGAACATCCGTCCATCGGCCAGCCGCCCGGCGTCGTGGACCGGCACGATCCCGGGATGCTCGAGCCGCGCCAGCACCTGCGCCTCCTGCCGCAGCCGTTCATCGAGGCCAGAGCCGGCCACCGGCGCATTGGAGACTTTGATGGCGACATCGCGTTCGAGCAGCGTATCCCGCGCGACGTACACCGTGCCCATCCCGCCGCGGCCGATCGGCCGTTCGATGACGTATCGATCGCCCGGGAGCTCAGGCCACGTCGCCACGACGCGGAGGTGATCGACGACGGTGTTCGGGAGCCAGGTAGTCATGAGATCTCGAGACCGAAGAGCTCTCGCGCTTCGTCCCGGAATTCCTCGTCGGTGCCGACGAGCGCGCGCAGATTGACGAGCGCCTGTTCTCTGAAGCGGCACCGCGCGCCATGAAGATAGTTCGTCACCTGCGCGGTCGTCAGGTCGAACTCGCGCGCGAGCGTGGCATAGGTGAGATCCGGCGACGGCCGAAGATCGTGACGTTCGAAGACCTGGAACACGATCCGCTTGCCCTCGGCGTCGTACGCGCGTCGCAACGCGTCGATCGTGCGGGCGAAAAGATCGCGGACGGTCTCGTCGTGGAAGAACCGATCGAGATCGCGGCGATCCTGAACGGCGATCGCGGCCAGTTCCCGTTCGGCACCGGGGAAGTCGAGCGGGAGGTGTACCTGGCCGCCGCCGCGCTTTTCCGCCCGCTCGGCCTTCTGATAGTTCTGGACGAATCGATCGAGACACGTCCGGAGGAACGTTCGGAACCGGGCTTTCTCCGGGTCGTAGCGCTCGACGTACTGCTTCTCGAATGCCGCGGTGAAGAACGCCTGCACGACGTCCTCGGCCGATGCGGCCGGCAGCCGCCAGTGCAGACGGAGATAGTGATAGCTCGGCCGCCAGTAGCCCTCCGCCAGGTCGCCGAACGCGGCCCGACGCACTTCGCGATCGTCGCTCTGAATGCGTTCGAGCACGGATCGGCGCGTCACCGGAAACGGAATCACCCTGCAAGCGTAAGCGAAAGTGGTCATGAGGCTGCATGTCGGCGGACCTGGAAATCCATCCGTCCGACGAAGTCGTCAGTCCGCCTACGATGCCGCCGGATCGAATTGGATGATGCCAAACGGCGTCCCTTCCGTGTCCGTAAAGTAGGCCGTCCAGCCGACTCCCGGCACCGCCATCTTCGGGACCGTCGTCTTTCCGCCTGCCGCGACGATGGTCTTGGTGGTCTCGTCGACTGACGGCACGCTGACGACGTTCGTCGACGACTGACCGGGGTGGTCGCGGCGGGCGAGGCCGCCGTCGATGCCGGGACCGTCGCCGGTCTTGACCATCCAGTACTCCATCGGGCCGTCCCATTTCTCGAAACGCCAGCCGAACGCTCTTTCGTAAAACTTGATGCAACGCGCCGGGTCGTCGGCCGGCAGCTCGAAATGGACAATTCGCATTCTGGCCTCCGAATGGATCTCTTACACACCAGCGCGATGAATCTTTTTCGCGCCGGTAAGCCGGAAGGCCGGGGAGCCGGGAGCCCGGGAGCTCTACCGATTAAGGCCTTTTGAGTAGTGGTGACGCGAAGCTGCGTAATGGGTGGTCAAGCCTTTCCAGCTTTCGGGGCTTGCCATAGTAATATTCTAATGATTAGAAGAAATCAGTCCGGAAACGAACACACATGGCGCTGAATCGAATCGAACTGTTGACGCTGCTGGCAATCGTACGCCTGGGCGAGAAAGCCTACGGCGTCACGATCTACGACGAAATCCAGCGGGTGGCGGGATCCGATGTCTCCATGGCGGGGGTGTACAGCGCCATCGATCGTCTGGAGCGCCGCGGCCTGGTGCGTGCGTGGCGGTCCGAGCCGCGACCCGAGCGCGGCGGGCGCGCGCGCCGTCACTACGCGGTGACGTCCTCCGGACGCGATCTGCTGCGCCACGAACGCGAGCTGACGGCGCGGATGTGGCGGGGGCTCGTCCTCGATCCGACCGGGCGCCGCCGATGACTCCACCGGTCCTGTCGCGACTCGTGCTGGGGTGGCTCGCCCCGAGCGATCTGCGCGAGACGCTCCTCGACGACCTCGATGAAGTGTTTGCGGCCAGGGTGGCGCAGTACGGACCAAAACACGCGCGCGCCTGGTACCGGCGTCAGGCGCGCTCCGGCCTCGCGTCGCTGGTGACGATGCGCGCACGTGGCGCGCGGGAGATTGAGATGCCTCCTCGACCCTCGAGATTCGACTCGTTCGTGCGCGATGTCCGCTACGCCCTGCGCATGCTGCGACGGGCGCCGGCCTTCACGGCCGCCGCTGTGCTCACCGTGGCGCTCGGCGTCGGCGCGACGACGACGGTGTTTTCGGTCGTGTACGCGCTGCTCGTGAAGCCGTTGCCATATCCCGGAGCCGACCGGCTCGTGATCGTCTGGCAGGACATGCGGGCGCGTGGCGGGCCGGCGGATGAGTGGGCGACTCCGGGCAACCTCGTCGACTGGAAGGCCGAGTCGCGCGTCTTCGCGTCCATGGCGGCCATTCGCGGATGGGGGCCGACGCTGACCGGCGTTGGCGATCCCGAGCCGCTCGTCGGCGAGCAGGTGACGCAGCAGTATTTCGAGGTGCTTGGCGTCTCGCCTGCCACGGGCCGCACCTTTGCTGCCGAAGAGATGCTGCCGACCGGACCGCGCGTCGTGATCCTGAGTCACCGACTCTGGCAGCGCCGGTTTGGCGGCGATCCAAGCGTGCTCGGGCGGCGCATCGTGCTTGGCGGCGAGCCGCACGAGATCGTCGGCGTGATGCCGGCAGGATTCCGTCCCGCGATCCTGACCACCGCCGAGCTCTGGCGTCCGGATCGATTGAATCTGGCGAATCCGTCGCGCGGGGCCGTCGTCCTGCGAGTCGTCGCGCGGCTCCAGCCCGGCCTCTCCATGGCGCAGGTCGATGCGGCCGCGCGCGCGCTCGGCGAGCAACTGGAAGCGCGATACCCGCAGTCGAACACGAAGACGTCGATCAACGTGGTCCCATTCCAGGAGCAGATCGTCGGCGACGCACGTGCCGGCCTGCTCGTCCTGCTCGGCGCCGTCGTCGTCGTGCTGCTCATCGGGTGCGTGAACATCGCGAATCTGCTCCTCGCGCGTGCCTCCATCCGCAGCCGCGAGATTGCCGTGCGGACGGCGCTCGGTGCAGGCCGCTGGCGCGTCGTGCGGCAGCTGCTGACTGAGAGCCTGGTGCTGGCCGGGATCGGCGGCGTGATCGGTGTCTTGCTCAGTTACTGGGGCGTCAAAGGGCTCGTGGCCCTTGCGCCGGCGGGCTCCCCGAGGCTCGCCGAAGTCGGAATCGATGCGGCCGTGCTCGCGTTCGCGGCCGCCGTGACCGGACTGGCCGGCCTCTTGTTCGGGCTGGCTCCCGCGATGCACATGGTGCGCGAGCAACTGACGCTCGCGCTCAAAGCGAGCGGCCGCGGCACGGCCGGATCGGCGGGTCAACGAACACGCCGCGTTCTGATCGTCGCGGAGATCGCCGTCGCGCTCGTGCTGCTCGTCGGCGGGGGACTGCTTCTCCGCACGTTCGTGCAGCTGCAGCGCGTCGATCTCGGATTCGATCCCGCGAACGTCCTCGTCGGCACCGTGGTGCCGCCGCGGGTCAAGTACCAGACGAGCGAGGACCGGAAAATCTTCTACGACCAGATCCTCGAGCGTGCGTCGGCATTGCCCGGCGTGCGGACGGCTGCGTTGACGTCGGTCGTTCCGCTGTCGGCGGGCGATTCCGACATGAGCTTCACGATTGAAGGCACAGCGCCGCCGCGAACCGCAGACGAGGCGCCGGCGGCGTGGTACCGGCTCGTCAGCGCCGGCTATCTGGAGGCGATGGGGATTCCACTCAAGCGCGGGCGGAACGTCGCCGCGCACGAGGCCGAACCGGTGCTGCTCATCAACGAGGAGATGGCGAGGCGCCACTGGGCCGGACAGAATCCAATCGGCAAACGCATTCGCTTCTCCGACAACTCGCCCTGGTTCACCATCGTCGGCATCGTCGGCGACGTGAAGCAGCAGGGCGCGCGTCCCGCGCCGCGGGCGCAGACGTTCATTCCGTACTGGCAGCTGCCCGAGCCCGGGATCAACGTGGTTCTGAAGACCGCCGCGCAGCCCGAGACGCTGACGATGCCGCTGCGGCAGGCGGTGCGCGCGGTGGATCCCGACATTCCCGTGACGAACATCGCGCCCATGACCACCATGGTCTCGGAGTCGATCGAGGAGCCGCGGTTTCTGGCGACGCTCGTCGGGCTCTTCGCGGGCCTGGCGCTGGTGCTCGCGGCCATTGGGATCTATGGCGTCCTCTCGTACGCCGTGTCGCAGCGCGCCGCCGAGATCGGCGTCCGGCTCGCGCTCGGCGCCGGACGTCGTGACGTGTTCTCGTTGATCGTCGCCGACGGATTCCGCCTGGCGATGATCGGTGTCGCGATTGGCGTGCTCGTGAGCTTCCTCGTCGCGCCGGGGCTGTCGACGCTGCTCTTCAACGTCAAGCCGATCGATCCGGTGACGTTCGTGCTGGTCGTCGTGACGATCCTGGCGGTCGCTGTTGGGGCCAGCGTCATCCCCGCCCGCCGCGCGACGCGAGTCGATCCGCTGAGCGCGTTGAGAGCGGAGTAGAAAGACCTCGGGTTTCGTGAGCTGCACCTCGACTGTGAGCAAGAGGTCGACAACGAAACCCGAGGTCTTCCTCGGTTGACATCACTATGTAGTTAGTCTATACGTATCGTCAGGATACATACCATGAGCCGGCGGCTGGGACTGGCCGCGCTGCGGGTGCTGCAGGCGCTCGACCGGGGCGCGGAGTACGGGTTCGACATCATCGAGGCGACGGGCCTGCCGAGCGGCACGGTCTATCCCGCGCTCAGCCGCCACGAGGAAGACGGCTACGTGCGGTCGTCGTGGGAGGACCTGAAAACCGCGCACCGGGAGCACCGGCCGCCGCGCCGCTATTACCGGATTACTCCGGACGGGAAACGTGTGTTGGCAGCCGCCCTGGCGAACCTGGGTCTCGTGCGCGGCGGCCGCTCGCGGACGGCACGGGCGAAGGCGTGACATGACGATCGTACGTGTCGTGATTCGAGCGGCATCCTGGCTGGTCCCGTCCGACTCGCGCGACGAATGGCGCCGCGAGTGGCTGGGAGAGGCCGCCGCGGTTGCCGCCCGGGGACGATCGCCAATTCGTTTCGCGTTGGGCGCGCCGATCCACGCGCTGGCGCTTCGCTGGCGGGACTGGCGTCCCGCGTCACTCGTGATGGACGCGAGATTCGCGGCGCGGCTGCTGCGGCGTCAGCCGGGCTTCGCGCTGGCGGCCGTGGGCACGCTCGCACTCGGGACCGCCGCCACGATCGGCATCTTCAGCGTCGTCTACGGGGTGCTGCTCAAGCCGCTGCCGTATCGCGAACCGGACGGCCTCGTCCAGATCTGGGAGAAGAACCCGCTCTTCGGCTGGACGGAGGCGGAAGTCGCGCCCGGCAACGTCATCAGCTGGCGCGAGCGCAACGGCGTCTTTTCCGGCATCGCGTGGTACCTCGCGGGTCCGGATCGCCGCGGCGGTCTGGCGGACTTGACGCTCGGGGGAGACCAACCCGAGCGTGTACGCGGCCTCCACGTCTCGCCGAACTTCTTCGACGTGCTCGGCGTCAGCGCGCGCATCGGCCGGACGTTCCTTCCCGGCGAAGACACGCCAGGCCGCCATCGTGTCGTCGTGCTCAGCGACGGCTTCTGGCGCCGCCGATTCGGCGCCCGGCCGGAGATCGTCGGCGCAACCGTGCCGTTGAACGGACGGCCATGGACGGTTATCGGCGTGATGCCCTCGGGCTTCGTGTTCGACGATCGGCTGACCGACTTGTGGTTACCCGCTGCGGGTGTCGCGGATGCGCGTGAGGCCCGGCAGCCCCACATCCTCCGTGCCATTGCCCGGCTCGCTCCCGGCGTGACCTTGTCGATGGCGCAGGAGAATCTGTCCTCGATCGCGCGAGACCTCGAGCGCGAGCATCCGGAGACCAATCGGCAGATGTCCGTGGGCATCGGGCCCCTCGACGACTGGCTCGTCGGCCGAAGCCGCCGGCCTTTGCTCCTGTTTCTCGGGGCCGTTTGCCTGGTGCTCCTGATCGCGTGCGCCAACGTGGCGAACCTCCTCGTGGCGCGTTCGGCCGCGCGTGGCCGCGAGCTTGCCGTCCGGGCGGCTCTCGGCGCAAGCCGGTTGCGCACGATGCGTCAGCTGCTCGTCGAATCATTGGTCATTGCCGCAGCGGGCACCGGTATCGGGCTCGCGATCGCCGCCACGGCCGTGCGGCTCTTCGTCGCGTACGCGCCACCGTCGCTGCCGCGTGTGAACGACATCGGCCTGCATCCGGCGATTTCAGTCTTCGCGATCGCGCTGACGCTGGTGACGACGATGCTGGTGGGAGTGGTGCCGGCGTGGCAGGCGGGACGCGCGGAGCCACGTGCAGGTGTCGCCGAGGGCGGCCGTTCCGTATCTGCGAGCGGACGTCTGGCGCGACTGGTCGTCGCCGTCGAGGTTGCGCTCGCTGTCGTGCTGCTCGGATCGGCGGCGATCACGCTGCGCAGCTTTCGCGCCCTCGTGGTCGCCGATCCTGGATTCGAAGTCAATGGGTTGACGACCGCGCAGATTGCGCTGCCGGCGACGCCATACAGCGAGCGGGCGCAGGTCGGCGCCTTCTACGAAGAGCTCGGCGCTCGACTTCGGGCCTCTCCGCTGGTGTCCGCCGCCGGCGCGGCGCACGGCCTGCCGGTCAAGGGATCGACGTGGACGGGGGATCTCTTCGTCGAGGGCCGCCCCGACGTGCACGCCCGCAATCTGAAGCATCGGTCCGTCACGTCCGGGTATCTCGAAACGCTCGGCCTCCGTCTCATCGCGGGCCGCACGATCCAGACGACCGATCGCCTGGATCAGCCGCTGGTCGTGGCGATCAACCAGACGCTGGCGCGGCAGTTCTTCGCCGACACGAATCCGGTCGGTACTCGCATCGCCTTCGATCCGCCCTCGCCGAAAGTCCGCTGGCGGACGATCATCGGCGTCGTCGCCGACGAACCGCAGGATGGACCCGGCGCGCCGATCGCGCCGCTGGTCTACGACTCAGTCTCGCAGGAGCCAATGCGCGAGATGGCCGTGGTCGTGCGATCGGCGGCACCGTCTGATCAGATCGTCCGGCTGATCCGGGACGCGGTCCGGTCGATGGATCCGCAGCTCGCGCTGGCAGAGCCCGGGCCGCTGACGGCGCGAATCGCGGAATGGCTGGCGCCGCAGCAACTGGCGGCGGCGCTGGCGACCGTCTTCGCCGTGATCGGGTTGCTGCTGTCCGCGGTCGGGATTTACGGGGTCGTCGCCTACGCCGCGGCGACGCGGACGCGCGAGGTCGGCATCCGTGTGGCGTGCGGCGCGACCCGGTCCGACATCCTGCGCATGCTGATGATCCAGCACCTGCGCATCGCCTCGGCGGGTCTCGGCGCCGGGGTGCTCGCGGCGATCGCGGCGGCGGACCTGGCGGCGTGGTCGTTTTACGGCGTTCCCCGGCACGATGTGGTGGGTCTGGCGGCGAGCGCGACAGTTTTGTTCGTTTCCGCGGTTATCGCGTGCTGGCTGCCGGCAAGACGGGCCCTCAGAATCGATCCCGTTGCTGCTCTTCGCAGCGGCTGAGGCACAATAGTGCTGGGTCCATTTCATGGTCAGGGCCGTCACGGCGATCGCGTGCCTCGTCGCAGCCGCCGCGCTCGTTCAGGCGCAGGGGACGCAGGCGACGCCGCCTGCGCAGGATCAGCGGCCGCCTGTCTTCCGCGGCCGCGTCGAAACCGTGGCTGTGCCGGTGACCGTGTTCGATCCGGAGAACACGCTGGTCACCTCGCTCAACCGCGACGACTTCACGGTCTTCGACAACGAAAAGCGCCAGGAGATCACGCAGTTCTCGAGCGGACTGCAGCCGATCCGGGCCGTTGTGCTCGTCGACAGCAGCGCCAGCATGACGCCCGCGATCGATCTCGCGCTCACCGCGGCCGAACAGTTCATCATCCGGCTGCGGCCTGAGGACAAGGCCAAGGCCGGGTTGTTCAACGCCCGCGTCTCACTCAACTCGGAGTTCACGGCGAACCGCGACACGCTGCTGGGATGGCTGCGGCGGGAGATCCCGTTCAGCAATCCGACCAAGCTGCTCGACGCGGTGAACGAGGCGGTGACGACGCTCTCGACGGAGACCGGCCGCCGCGTGGTGATGGTCTTCACCGATGGGTGCGACACCGCCAGCGAGACCACCTGGTCGAGGCTCCTGACCCGGATCTACGCCGAAGACACGATGGTCTACACGATTCTGTTCCGGCCCAACATCGTCTTGAAGGCGCCGCCGCAGCAGACCATGTCATTCGGCAGCGCCTCCTCGATGTACGGCGGATCGAATCGCAATTCCGGCGGCATTCTCCCGGCGTGCTCGCTCCATCACTGGCTCGAGCTGCCGAGCGGCACGCCCGTCAAGGACTACTTCAAGTCGGACGATCCTCGATGGACCCGCGGTCCACAGCTGGTGACGCAGCTCGCGGCCGAGACGGGCGGCGGCAGGATCGTTCTGTCGCCGGCGCACGATGTGAACTCGCTCTTCACGTCCATCATGAACGAGCTGCACTATCTCTATCTGCTCGGCTTCACGCCGCAGACCGCCGACGGCAAGGTCCACGAAATCATCGTGCGCGTGAACGATCGCAAGCTCATCGTCCGCGCGCGGCAGCACTACCTGGCCCCACCGCCTCCCGCGCCCACCGGTCGCTGAAACGCGCTAGTGCTCCTTTTTTGTCGCGAGCGCGCGGGCTCGTTCGAGATTCATTCTCGTGGCGGGATCATCGGGACGCAGCGCCGCGGCGGCCTCGAACTGGACGACCGCGGCGTCGTAGCGGCCGCTCGCAGCGAGCAGGACAGCCAGATTGTTCCGGGCCTCGAAGTACTTCGGATTCCCTTGGACGGCTTTCTCGAAATGATCGATGGCCTGCTTCATGTCGGCTGCACGGCCGAGCGCGACCCCGAGGTTGTAGTGCGCAACGCTGTTCGCCGGATCGAGCGCGAGCGCTTTGGTGAGCAGGTCGATGGCCTCTGCGTCGGAGCCTTTTCTGGCGAGCTCGATGCCGAGATTGACCTGCGCGTCGACGAGAGAGGGATCGATCCTCAGCGCATCCCGGTAGTGCGAAGCGGCTTCGTCGTATTGCTGCCGGGCAGCGAGCAGGACGCCCAGGTTCGAATGAGCCGGAGCGTGCGCCGGCCAGAGTGCGAGCACCGTCCGGTACTCGTTCACGGCGGCCTCGGGTTGCCCTCGAGTCTGGTACTCCTGCCCGAGATTGAAATGTGTTGCCGCACGCATGGCATCGGGCGGCACGAGCGGCCAATTGACGAGCACGATCACGGCTGCCAGGCCGGCAAGCGTACCGAGCACGGTGGCCTTCGTCTCGGAGCGCCAACCGGTGAGAGCCCACTGCACGCCTGGTCCCGCGAAGAGCGCGAGCACGGGAACCAGGGGATACCGGTAGCGGGCCAGAACATAGAACGCCGCGACGCTGAGTGAATACGCGAGGCAGATCGCGTAGTAGACCCACAGTTCCCGCCAGCGCTGACGGGTGACCCACATGCCGAGAAGCCCGAGCGGCGCCAGAATCCCGAAATGAACGATCACGCTCAGGACACGAAGCACGCGTGACCATTCGGCGTGCGTCTGCAGGTCTTCCGTGTCGACGATCTCCTGCGCGTTCCAGACCAGTACCAGTTTTCGCGCAAAGAGCGCGAGGGCTTCCGTGGGGTGTCCGGTCATCCACGAGAACGCGCGAGCCGACCAGTAGTCCGAGACCTCGCCGGGCGTCAACGGCCTGCCCGCGGCGGCCTGCGCAAGTTCAGTCGCATCCTGCCGTTCGAATACGGCGGTTCCGCGGCCGGGCCGCAGCGCGACGTATGTTCCGGTCGCGCGCTCGCTGTTGCCAATGAAGAGGTTCGGACCAAGTTGCGAGGTCGTGAGATGGAACTCGCCGCCGACCATGCCGTTCCGGATGCCGACCGGCACGAGCACCGCCGCGAGACAGACGACGAATGCCGCGATTGGAACCATGGCGCGTCGCGCGCGGGCGGCCAGCCATCCGATCAACACCGGCACGAGGAGCAGTGAGTTTTCCCGGGTGAGCGTCAGACAGCCGAGCGCCAGTCCGAGCGAGCCGCTTCGCAGCGGGGTCGCATCGTCGCCGGCAGACGCGACTGCCAGCAACAGCCAGCACGAGAAGACGAGATCGAGCGACGCCTTCTGGACGAGACCGTCGAAAAAGATTGAAGGGGGATAGAGCGCCAGCAGCAATCCGGCAATCAGTCCGGCCCGCCGATCGAACAGCCGGGCGCCGAGCACGGCCATGGCGGCACAGCTGCCGGCGCCGAGGAGCGCCTGCACGATCCGCACGATCTCGATGTCGCGGCCGAAGAGTGCGTAAAGCGTGCCGAGAAAGTAGGGATAGAGCGGCGCCTGATAGAAGACTTCGTGGCCGAGCCAGTCCCCGGATGCGATTGCCACGGCCCACGAGTCGTAGCTGACGGCGTCCCCGAGAAGGATCGAGGAGAACGGCGAGTCTCCAAGCTGCCAGACGTGGATCAGCCGGACGCCGGCGGCAACGGCAAACACGATGGCCGCGATTCGCCAGTGATTGCCCGTGGCGCGCTCGCTTCGCTGCGGCGCGTCGCGGCGCTGCCGTCGCCTTTTTGACATGTCGAAGACCTCGGGTTTCGTTTTCGATGCCAGCGCCGGCCCGATTAAACACCGGACGAAAACGAAACCCGAGGTCTAGCCTGACACCGCCACCTGCGCGGCGCGCAGCACTTCGTCGCCGATGAGGTACCCGGGGCGCACGACGCCGACGACCTGTCCGGGCGGGACGCCGTCGGTCGCCGCCACGGTCGCGACCGCCTCGTGCATCGCCGGATCGAACGGGCGGCCGACCGGCTCGATCCGCTTGACGCCAAGCCCGTCGAGCGTGTTCAGGAATTGCTGACGCACCAGAGAGACACCCTGCACGAACGGATCGTCCTGACGATTGGCCGCCGCGTCGAGGGCACGGTCGAGATTGTCGAGGACTTCGAGGAACGTCACGATGAGCGACCGGCGGCCGCGCTCGACGTCCTTCCCGACTTCCTTGCGCAGGCGCGCGCGCGCCTGATCGAATTCGTCGGCCGCGCCGCGGTATTTCGACAGCAGCTCCTGGAGCTCGGCGTCCTTGGCCGCAAGCCGCGCTTCGAGCTCCTCGATGTACGTGGGCTTGAGCTTCGGCTCTTCGGCGGTGACGGCCGCCTCGCCGCGTGCCCACCAGCGTCGATCGGTGACTTTGAGTTCGGACATGTGGAAACGCTCATCAGCCTGGAAGCCCGGAAGCCCGGGAGCCAGGCTGCGTCCCGCTTCAAGTCTTAGCTTCTTGGCTTCCCGGCTCTTTGGCTTCCAGGCTTCCGGGCTTCCCAGCTTCCTGGCTTGCCCCCTTCGCCGTCTCCCGCCCTTCGTACGAGAAGGTGAGCCGTTTCGCGTCCTCGCCGATGGTCACGGTCCCGCCCTGTTCGAGCTTGCCGAACAGAATCTCGTCGGTCAACGGATCGCGGACTTCCTTCTGCACCACGCGCGCGAGCGGCCGGGCGCCGTACACCGGGTCGTAGCCTTTCGCGGCCAGCCACGCGCGCGCTTCCGGCGTGAGCGTAATCGCGACGTGCCGTTCGGCGAGCTGCGCTTCGAGCTGCAGCACGAACTTCTCGACGATCGTCTCCATCACGTGCGGCGTGAGGTTCTTGAACGTGACGATCGCGTCGAGTCGATTACGGAACTCCGGACTGAAGACGCGCTCGATCGCGGCCATCGACTTGCCGGCCGAGAGCCGTCGTCTGGCCTCGTCGCGATCCTCTTCGCTCCCGCCCTCGGTGAATCCGATGGTCTTGGCGCTCATTTCCCGCGATCCGGCGTTGGACGTGAGGATCAACACGACGTTCCGGAAGTCCGCCTTGCGGCCGGTGTTGTCGGTGAGCGTCGCGTGGTCCATCACCTGCAGCAGGATGTTGTAGATGTCCGGGTGCGCCTTCTCGATCTCGTCCAGCAGCACGACGCTGTAGGGGTGCGTGCGGACCGCATCGACGAGCTGGCCGCCCTGCTCGAAGCCGACATAGCCCGGCGGCGCGCCGATCAGCCGCGCGACCGCGTGCTTCTCCATGTACTCGCTCATGTCGAAGCGGATGAACTCGTTGCCGAGCTGGATGGCGAGCTGCTTGGCCAGCTCGGTCTTGCCGACGCCGGTCGGTCCCGTGAACAGGAAGGATCCCGCCGGCCGCTCCGGGACGCCCAGGCCCGCCCGCGATCGCTTGATCGACTGCGCGACCAGGTGCACGGCCTCCGTCTGGCCGAAGACGACGCGCTGCAGCGATTCTTCGAGGGTGCGCAATCGTTCGCGATCGGAGGATGACGCCTGCCTGGCGGGAATCCGCGCCATGCGCGCGACGACCGCCTCGATTTCGGGGCTGTCGACGATCAAAGGCTCCGGGGTTCCGGGGTTCCGGGGTTCTTGCGTGACGGCCTTCGGCTCTTGGCCTTCGGCCTTGTCTCGGGCCTTGGGCCTTGGGCCTTGGGCCTGATCTTCTTCGGCCTTCGGCCTTTGGCCTTCGGCCTTGAAGGCGCTTGCCTTGAGCTTCGTCACGGCGCCCGCTTCGTCGATGACGTCAATCGCACTGTCCGGCAGCTTGTAGTCGCGCAGGTGGCGGGCGGCGAGCCGCGCCGCGGTTTCGAGCGCGGCGTCGGTGAACTTGACGCCGTGATGCTCTTCGTAGCGCGCGCGCAGGCCGCTCAGGATCCGGACGGTCTCCTCGATCGACGGCTCTTCGATCGCGATCTTCTGCAGCCGTCGCGCGAGCGCCCGATCCTTCTCGATGTGCTTGAACTCCTCGAACGTCGTCGATCCGATGACGCGAAGCTCGCCGGCGGTGAGAATCGGCTTGATGAGCGTCGCGAGATCCATCGTGCCGCCCGTGGTCGCGCCGGCGCCCACCGTCGAATGGATCTCGTCGATGAAGAGAATGGCGCGCGGACGCGAGCTGAGCGACTTGATGACCGCTTTGAAGCGCTCCTCGAAGTCGCCGCGAAACCGGGTGCCGGCGAGCAGCGCGCCCGTGTCGAGCGCGAACACTTCCGCCCCCTCCAACTGTTCGGGCACGTCGTCGGCCAACAGACGCGACGCGAGCCCTTCGGCCATCGCCGTCTTGCCGACGCCGGCTTCACCGACGAAGACCGGGTTGTTCTTCCGGCGGCGGCTCAGCACTTCGATCGTGCGCTGCAGCTCGTCAGCCCGTCCGATCAGCGGATCGAGCAGGCCGCGGCGGGCCCGATCGGTCAGGTTGAGGCAGTAGGTGCCGAGCGGATCGCGTGGAGACGCCGCGCCCTCCTCGCCGACGCCGGCCGGCGCCTCGTCGCTCTTGGGCTCGTCGGGCGGCGGCGTCTTCGTGACACCGTGCGAAATGAAGTCCAGGATGTCGAGCCTGGAAATCCCCTGCGCTTCGAGCAGCCGCGCGGCGTACGCCTTCGGCTGCTGCAGAATCGCCGCAATGACGTCGCCGGCATTCACCTCCGCGCGCTGCGCGCTCTGCACGTGAAGCACGGCCGTCTGGAGCACGCGGCGGAACGCGGCGGTCTGCTCGGGCTCGCGCTCCTGACCCCGGCGCAGCTCCTCGACCGAGCTCTCGAGATACTGGTTCAGCTCGCGGCGCAGCCGGACGAGATCTGCGCCCGCTCCCTTCAAGATGCGCTCGCCCTCCGTATCGTGGGCCAGCGCATAGAGCAAATGCTCGAGCGTGAGATAGGCGTGGCGGCGCGAGACCGCCTCGCGATACGCGATGGTCAGAACAATCTCGATAGATGCGGAAAACACTCCAACTCCTCTCTCGATTATAGAATGCGGGTCCAACGGGCCGCGCGCCTGATGTAACCGCTGCGCCGGTTCTCCCGTAAAATCACGGGAGGACGATCGATGGCCGCATCAGCCGGAACGGGAAAGGACGTCGGCGCGCCGGCGCCGTCGCTCGAGCTGCCAGCCGCGGGAGGCGAACGTCGCTCGCTTGCCGAGTTCCGCGGCCGTCCCGTGATCGTCTCATTCCTGGGACCTGCGAACTGCCAGTTCTGCCGCGGCCACGTGCTGAAGATGGTGTCCGCCAAGGATCGCATTCAGCGCGCCGGGGTCGAAGTGATCTTCGTCGCGTATCAAGATCCGGAGCTCATGATGTCGAAGATGCTCCGCGATCTTGACTTGAAATTCGTCCTGCTCCTGGACCGTGCGCGCGAGGCGTACGCGAAGTGGGGTCTTGAGACGGGCACACTGAAGAATCTCCTGAAGCCCGGCCTCGTGTGGGCGATCGCGAAAGTCATCGCCAGCCGCCAACCGTCATTGGGATCCGCCCCGCCGCATCACAACCAGCTCGGTGGCGACTTCGTCGTCGATCCTCGCGGGAATCTCGTGTTCGTGAACCGCATGCGAAGCGTTTACGACCGAGCGGACATCGACGAGATGCTCGCGGCGGTGAAATCGGTGCGGTAAGCCGGAAAGCTTTCCCGCGGCATATCCTTGACCGATGTCCGCGGACCCCGCCGCGCCCAAAGACCCCTTATTCGCCCGCATCCTGATCGCCATCGGGCTCGGCGTGGTCGTCGGGATCACGCTCGGCGATCTCGTCTATCCCCTCGACTTCGTCGCGAACGGCTTCGTGCGGCTTCTCCAGGTCAACGTGCTGCCATACCTGCTGGGTTCGCTCATCGCGAGCCTCGGCAGCCGGAAGCCGGCGGAAATGAAAATCATCGCGCGATACGGGATCGCGCTGTTGCTGGCAGCCTGGGCGGCTGCGCTGACGCTCGTGCTCCTCTCTCCGCTCGCCTGGCCGAAATTCGGCGGCGCGGTCGTCGTCAGTGAGTCCGAGGCAGGCCAGCCGATCGACTGGCTCGAGCTGTACATCCCGTCGAACCTGTTCCACGCGCTGTCGAACAACCTGATTCCCGCGGTCGTGCTGTTCGGGATTCTGGCGGGGCTGGCGCTCGGACAGATGACGAGCGATCGCAAGCAGTTCCTGCTGAACGCGCTCGTCGCGTTCAACGAGACGATGGCGAGGATCAGCCGGATGATCCTGCGCGTGACGCCGATCGGGCTCTTCGCCATCGCCGCGGTGACCGCCGGCGAGGTTCACGTCCACGACCTGCTTCGGCTGCAGATCTGGCTGCATTTCTATGCCGGCGCGACGCTGATCCTGTCGTTCTGGCTGCTGCCGGGTCTCGTCGCACGGCTCACGCCTGTTCCGTTCGGCCGATTCATTCACTCGGTCCGGAACGCGGTGGTGACGGCCGCGGCCGCCGGCGACGCGCTGGTCGTGCTGCCGCTCATCGCCGAGGCCGGCAAGGAACTGCTGATCGAGGCGAACAGTCCTCCGGCGGACGCCGAGCGGGCCGTCGGCGTCGCGGTCCCGCTCCTCTATAACTTTCCGCACGCGGGGAAGGTGCTGAGCCTGGCGTTTCTGCCCTTTGCCGCCTGGTTTTCAGGCAGCGCGCTCGGTGCGAAACAGCTCGGTATCCTCGCGTCGGCCGGACTCCTGAGCGTCTTCGGCAACATCAACGCCGCGATCCCGTTTCTCCTGGACTTGCTGCGCCTTCCGTCCGACCTCTTCGAGCTGTTCACGGTCTCCGGCGTCGTCAACAGCCATCTCGGCTCGATGGCGGCCGCCATGCACGCGGCGGCATTGTCGCTCCTGGTCGCGGCCGCGATGCTCGGGCAGCTGCACGTGTCCGTGCGCCAACTGGTGCGATTCGGCCTCGTCAGCGCTGCCATCGTCGCGGTCTTTCTCACCGGCACGCGCGCGCTCTACACCTGGCTGCTGCCGCCGCGGCCGTCGGGACTGGAGACCCTCGCGCCCCTCGCGTTGCGAGAGCCGCTCGCGCCAACCGTGGTCACGACCGACGGCACGCCGGCGCATCCCCGGCCGGGAGAGCGGCTGAAGGAAATCGAGGCGCGCGGCGTCCTGCGCGTCGCGTATTTCCCCGACCAGGTGCCGTGGTCGTTCGAGAACGCCGCCGGCACGCTCGTCGGCTATGACGTCGAAGCGGCGCACCGGCTGGCAGGGGACCTCGGGGTGAAGCTGGAATTCGTACGGACTCCGCGCGAGTCGATCGCCGAGGCCCTGACGTCGGGGCAGATCGACATCGTCATGGCCGGGCTCACCGGCGTCGTCTCGCGCGCGCAGCGCATGGAGCTGACGCATCCCTACAGTACGGAGCGAGTGGGATTTCTCGTGCGCGACTATCGCCGCGACCGTTTCGCGTCACTGGACACGTTGGCCAATGGCAGCGGCCTGGTGATTCAGGTGCCGAAGATCAAGGAGGCACACGATCTGGCGGCGACGCTGCTGTCTCAAGCGACAATCAGGGATTATGTCGACGTCGAGGACGCGCTTCGCGACACTCGGGCGGATGCCGTGCTGATGCCGGTCGAGCGCGCGTACTACTGGAGTCACGTGCGCCCGGAATTCACCGCGATCCATCCTGAGGGCCTCAACATCGCGGTCATCACCGTCTACGCCGTGCCGTACGGCGAATCGGAATTCCGCAATCTCGTCGACCTGTGGATTGAAACCCGCCGCGCCAGCGGCGCACTCGACGAAGCGTACGGCTACTGGATCAAGGGTCGCGCGCTCAGGCTGCCCACACGACGATGGAGTCTCGTCCGCGATGTGTTCGGGTGGCGGTGAATTGACGCGGGAATTGACCTTCAGACTCTTTCCAGTGTCCTCGGATCCGTCACCGTCGCGGGAAGCGTGCGCAGCGTCGATGTCGCCGGCAGATTCCGGTCCCACCACGCGGCGGCATCGTCTTCCGTCCACGGCGGCAGATCCATGGCTTCGAGGGACGCGCTGATTTCGCGCGCGCTCGCGGGCCGGTCGTGCGGATTCTTCTCCAGGCACCGCATGATCAGCTGTTCCATCTCAATCGGAATCGGCAGTTCGGTGCGAGACGACGGCGGATCGGGCTGCGCCTGGACGTGCTTGAGCGCGACCGTCATCGGATTCGTGTCGTTGAAGACCATCGTGCCGGTGAGCAGGAAGTACGCCACGCAGCCGAGCGCGTAGAGGTCGGCGCGGCCGTCGATTTTCGTTTCGCCGAGCGCGACTTCGGGCGCAATGTAGCCGGGCGTGCCGGCGGTCACGCCCTCCACCGTGAGCTGCGTCGCGTCCTCGCACGCGGCGCACTTGGCGAGGCCGAAGTCGAGCACCTTCACGAAGTCGTGCTGCAGCGCCACCTTGCACAGCATCACGTTCGACGGCTTGAGATCGCGATGGACCAGGCTCTGCTGATGCGCTTCCTCGAGCGACTCGCAGACCTGCATCAGCATCGATCGCACGCGCGACGGCGGCTGCGGCCCGAAGTTCGTGATCAGCGTCTGCAGGCTGACGCCATCGAGCAGCTCCATGACGTAATAGAACTGCCCGTCGCGCGAGACGCCGAAGTCGTACAGGTAGATCGTATGCGGCGACTGCAGCCCCGCGATGACGTTGGCTTCGCGGCGGAATCGTTTGACCCACAGGTCCATCTGCTTTGGCGAGGTGGCCCGGGTCATCGGCCGGACGAGCTTGATGGCCGCCTGCCGCGCGAGCATGTCGTGGCCGGCTTTCCACACTTCACCCATCCCGCCGGAGCCGATCGGCGCGAGCAGATGGTATTTGCCGAGTTCGTCCGACGATTCGGCGGATGGCGCGACGAGAACGTCGGCGAACCGGCGGCCGAGCAGCCAGCCGAGCAGCACCATCACGTAGTTGACGCCCGGCCACACGACCAGGCGCGTCCACGGCGCCACGGTGAAATCAAGACGCGCGACGTTGATGGCGTATGCGAGCGGCCACATCGTGGCGGCCGTCAGCCCGGCGATGAGCGTCCATCGCGGCCGGTCCGGCACGAGCACGCCGAAGAGCAGCACCCACGGGCCGACGGCGGAAAGCCCGAGCACCGGCCGATCGATCGCCACGGGCACCGACGTCTCGACGAGCGCAATCCAGAACGCAACCAGGATTTCGAACGAGAAGCCGAGCGCGACGAGGGTTGACGAACCCGCGAGCTGGTACCGGAAGATGGCGACGAGACTCGCGGCCAGGATGACGACCAGCAGCGTCAGCAGGCGAACCAGCAGGTCGCCGAATACCGACGCCAAATCGGGCTGGGCGATCAGATGGAACGCGAGCGCGATCACGACGAGTGCCGCGATCGGCGCCAGCAGTCGCGAGAACGGCGGCGCCACTCTGCTCTCGACTCGTGACGGCGCGTGGTGCAGGCGGGTCAGCTCGTTCGGCGGGATGGGCGTTCCGCTGAACGGCTGCGGCGTCTCCATTCCCGTTAGTATAGTGGCGCGTTCATGCCCTCAGGCCGCCGGCCCCGGCGCCCGCTCCCGGTCGCCGTCATCGACATCGGCTCCAACTCCGGGCGTGTTGTCGTCCTCGAGCTGGATCACGCAGGTCATCTCCGGCTGCTGGCCGGTTCGCGCGCCGCCCTGCGGCTCGTCCACGACGTCGACGAAGGCCACCGGCTGAGCACGGAGTCGATGGCGAGGACGATCGACGCCGTCCGGGATTTCCATGCGATCGCCGCCGGCGCCGGCGCGAAGCGCATCGTGGCGGTCGCGACGGCCGCCATCCGCGACGCCCGGAACGGCCGGCACTTCATGAGCCGCATCCGGAGCGATCTGGGCATTCGCGTCGACATCATCGACGGCGCCGCCGAGGCGCGGCTCGGGTTCGAGGGCGCCGTGCGCGGCCTGCCGGTCTCGAGCGGCCTTCTCTTCGATCTGGGCGGCGGCAGCATGCAGGTGTCGCAGTTCCAGCATCGACGGCTGGGGTCTGCCGCCAGCCTGCCCCTCGGCGCGCTGCGGCTGACCGAGGCGTTTCTCGAATCCGATCCGCCGCGTCCCCGGGAGCTCCGCCGGCTGCGCGACCATGTCTGGAAGCATCTCAAGCGTGGCCGCATCGCGCGGCTGGGGCAGCGCGAGAGCCTGGTGGGCACCGGCGGCACGCTCCGCAATCTCGCCAAAATCGATCGCAGCGAGCGCCGGTATCCGATCACGCGCGTGCACGGCTACGTGCTCTCGCTCGACCGGTTGCACGATGTCGTCTCGCAGCTGGCCTCGACGCGGCAGAAACGGCGCGACGAGATCGCCGGCCTGAGCGCGGATCGCGCCGATTCGATCGTCGGCGGCGCCGTCGCGATCGAGACGCTGATGGAGTACGTCCGCGCGCGCGAGATTGTCGTCTCCGGCCAGGGCGTCCGCGAGGGCATCGCGCTCGAGCTCCTGCGCGTCGGCATCGCGTCGCCGAGGCTCGTGAAGGAGGCCTCGCTCGCATCGCTGATGTCGCGGTTCGATGGCTGGAACCCCGAGGCGGCGCGCCGCCGCCGCGCGGTCGCGGCCTTGCTCGTGCGCGCGCTCGAGCCGCTGGCGAAGCCGCGGATCGTGGAAGCGATCGATCACGGCGCGCGCCTGCTCGATCTGGGCACGAGCCTCGATTACTTCAATCGTCACGAGCACGTCGCCGACATGCTGCTCGTGACCGAGCTCAACGGATTCACGCACGAGGAGCTGGCGTTCGTCTCGGCCCTGGTTCGCCGCGCCGGCGATCGTCATGCGGATTCGACGACCCTGAGCCCGCTGGTCGCGCCGTCGGATCAGGCGAAGCTCGACCGCGGCGCCATCCTGCTCGCGCTGGCCGACGAGATCGAGCGCCGGTGTCCTCGCGGGCTCCCGATCGCGGTTTCCTGCCGGGTCGGCAGCGACGTCCGCGTGTCGGTGCCGCTCCTGCCGGCGTGGCGGGCGGGAGACCTCGGGCGGAGGTTCGCGCGCGCGTTCGGCCGGCCGCTCGTCGTAAGGCCCGGCCGATCGAGCCACTGAAAGTCACCGATGGCACACATCGTCGACGCTGAAGTCAGCACGCACGCGGCGACCATGGCGGCGACCGACGCCGCGCCTCCGGCAATCGGCGCCTTCCGGCTCCCGCCCAAGCTCCTCAGGGACGCGGCCTATCGGCTGGCCCTGGTCTCGATCTACATGGCCGGGTTGATCGTGCTCGTGCAGTTCTTCCAGCAGTTCGCTCAACCTCGGCTGGCGTCGGTGTTGAGCGATCCGATCAACCGGCTGGTCTCGCTGGCGTCGGTGCTGACAGGTGTCGGGATTTTTCTCCTGGAGCGCTACAAACTGGTCACGCCGTCGACGCTGCTCGCGCTGGGGCTGTTCTTCGAGATCCTGGTGGCCTTTGCGATCGCGATGGTCGAGACGTCGTGGCCGCTGAATCCGGATCAGCCTGTCCTCGGCCTGTCGTCCATGGGTCCGTGGATCGTGGCCGTCGGCGCGATCATTCCGAACCGTCCCATCTGGACCCTGGTTACGGCGCTCGCGGCGGCGACGATGTGGCCGCTTGCGTATGCGATCAACCATGCGCGCTTTCATTTCCCGGCGGTTCCGTGGGGAGCGGTGGCCGCCTGGCCGACGATCAACTATCTGCTCGCGATCCTGGCGTTCTACATCGGCCGCCGCATCTACGGGACCACGATCGCCGCGCAGGAGGCTGCCGATCTCGGCAGCTACCGCCTCGTGTCGCCGATCGGACGGGGTGGCATGGGCGAAGTCTGGCGCGCGACACACCAGATGCTCGCGCGCGCGGCGGCGATCAAACTGATCAAAGCCGAGGCGTTCTCGGGGCCCTCGGCACGGCAGGCCAACACGTCGCTGAAGCGCTTTCGGCGCGAGGCGAACGTCATTGCCAGCTTACAGTCGCCACATACGGTCTACTTGTACGACTTCGGCACGTCGAAGGACGGGCGCTGGTACTACGTGATGGAGCTCCTCGACGGCATCAGTTTGCAGGAGCTCGTCGACAATTTCGGCCCCGTACCGGCGCCGCGGGTGGTCGCGATCCTGCGTCAAACGTGCGAGTCGCTCGAGGAGGCGCACCAGCAGGGGTTGGTGCACCGCGACTTGAAGCCGTCGAACATCATGGTGTGCAAGCTGGCGCTGCAGCACGACTTCGTGAAGGTGCTCGACTTCGGCCTGGCGAAGTTCGTGGGGCCCGTCAACACCACGCAACTGACAATGGAAGGAGTGACGACCGGCACGCCCGCGTACATGGCGCCGGAAATCGCGATGGGGCAGGCCGACGTGGACGTCCGGGCGGACATCTACGCGCTCGGGTGCGTCGCCTACTTCCTGCTCACGGGCACGCTCGTCTTTCAGGACGAAAACCCGATGAGCGTCGCGCTCAAGCACGTGCAGGAACGGCCGGATCCGCCGTCGCTGCGGACCGAGCTGCCGATTCCTCCCGCAGTCGAGCGGATCGTCATGCAATGCCTCGAGAAGATGCCGAGCGCCAGACCGGCGAGCGCCGCCGAGGTCTCGGCGCTGCTGGCGGCCTCCGGCGTGCCGGACTGGACCGCTGATGACGCCACAGCCTGGTGGGATCATCATTTGCCGCCGACGTCGACGCTCCGCGCATCGGCGCAGCCGGCGACACATACTCCGCCGGTCGTCCAGAAAATCTGATGTGATGCGGCTGTGACCACCCGGGGCGTCACGCGTCTTGCCATGGGAACCGCGTTCCTGATGCTGGGGCATCAGGTCGCGGCGAAAGCGTTTCGGGATGCCGCCTTCCTGGCGGTCTGGCCGACGACGGCGCTGCCCTTGATGGTCGCCGCCACCGCCGTCCCCGTCGTCTTCGTGGTGCCGATTTTCGCGAGGCTGCTCGATCGATTCAGCCCGCGCGTCGTCGTGCCCATCGGGTTTCTGCTCAGCGCGGCCGGCCACGCGATCGAATGGCGCCTGTCGAGCCGGCAGCCGTGGGTGGCGGTGCTGATCTATCTCCACGTCGCCGGCTTCGTCGCGCTGCTCATGTCGGGGTTCTGGTCGATCGTCGGCGAGCGATTCGATCCGCGCGGCGCGCGCGACAGCTTTGGCCGGATCGCCGCCGCCGGCACCGTGGGTGGCGTCCTGGGCGGACTGGCCGCGGCGCGATTTGCGCTCATGCTGCCGGTCGATTCGGTCCTGCTGATGCTGGCCGCGCTGCACGTGCTGTGCGCCGTCGGCGTCGTGTGGCTGGGCCGGGCGCCGGTCCTGCTGCCGTCAACCGACGCTCCATCCGACCGCGTCTTCGAATTCAAGGCGCTGCGCGATTCGCCGCATCTCCGGACGGTCGCGCTGATGGTGGTCCTCGTCACGGCGGGAGCGGGTGTGCTCGACTACCTGCTCAAATGGCGCGTCACGCTCGCGATGCAGACGGGCCCCCACCTGCTGCAATTCTTCGCGGCGTTCTACGGCGCCATCCAGATCCTGTCCTTCATCGCGCAGACCGGCGCCAGCCGCGCGATCCAGAAGCTCGGCATCGGCCGGACGATGTTGACGCTTCCGGCGGGCGTCGGCCTCGCGAGCGGGATTGCGCTGCTGTTTCCCGTCTGGCCGTTCGTCGGCGTCGCCCGTGCCATCGAGGCCGTCCTGCGCAACTCGCTCTTCCGCAGCGGCTACGAGCTGTTCTTCGTGCCGATGGACGTCGCCGAGCGCCGCCGCACGAAGACGTTCATCGACGTGACCTGCGATCGCGCCGGCGAAGCGCTCGGCGCCGCAATCGTGCAGCTGCTCCTGTTCACGAGCGTCGACTTCCTCACCAATGAGCTCCTCGGCGCCGTCATCGTGTTCTTTGCCTGCGCGTTGTGGATCGGACGCCGTCTCGATCGGCTCTATCTTTCCGTCGTCGAGCGCCAGCTCGTGAAACACGCGGAGCTGACGCCGGTCATCCTCGGGACCGAGACGGCGTGGACGATGCTCGACTTGCCGGCCGCGCCGCCGCCGCCGGAGACCAAGGAACACAAGACGGTGGTCATGACGCAGCCGCTGCGTCGCGAGGATCCGCGAATCCGGCTGCTCGTCGAGCTCAGGTCAGGGGACCGTGCGCGGGTCACTGCCGCGCTTGCCCGGTTGACACGACCGGATCGAGCGCAGGTCGCCCAGACGATCGAGCTGCTCGCCTGGGACGATCTCGTCGGCAGCGCGCGCCGGGTCCTCGAGCGAGTGGCCCCGGCCCACGTCGGGCTCCTCGTCGACGTCCTGCTCGATCCGGCGACGGATTTTGCCGTGCGCCGGCGCATTCCGCGCATTCTCGGCACCATCGGATCCGATCGCGCGCTCGACGGGCTCGTGCGGGGTCTCGACGACAGCCGCTTCGAGGTGCGATATCAGTGCGGCCGCGCGATCGATCGGCTGCTGATCAAGGATCCCTCGCTCACCGTCAACGCCCCGCACATGTTCGGGGTCGTCGAGCGCGAGCTGTCCGTGCCGCTCCAGGTCTGGCAGGGACACCGGCTGATCGATCAACCGGATCGCGACGAGGAACCCGTCGACGATCCGACGGATCTCCGCCATCGCAACCTGGAGCACGTCTTCTCGCTGCTCGCGACGGTCCTCCCGCGCGAGCCGCTGCAGGTCGCGCTGCGCGGCATCCGATCGGCAAACGCGGGGCTCCGGGGGCTCGCGCTCGAATATCTCGAAAGCGTCCTCCCGCCGCCGATTCTCGCCCGCCTGTGGCAGGTCGTCGACGTGGCGCCGCGCCAGCCGTCCGCGCGCACGTCGCCCGAGCACGCGCTCGAGCAGTTGCGGGTGTCGGCGGAGATGCCGGTGGTGGATGTGGATGGTGAGAAGAGAGGCTAAAAGGCCTTGAATTCGCCTTGACAATAAAAGTTGTCAAGGCTAGCATCTCCTCGTGCTCGACATCCAGGTGATCGATGATCCGGTCGCGGCGACGGTGGCGTTGGAGCCCATGCGCAGTCGACTCCTCGCCGAGCTCGCTGCACCCGCCTCGGCCGCGACGTTGGCCACGCGGGTAGGCCTGGCTCGGCAGAAAGTCAACTACCACCTGCACGCGCTGGAGGCCCACGGGCTGGTGCGGCTGGCCCAGGAACGCAAGTGGGGCGGGCTGAGGGAACGGCTGCTCGTGGCGACGGCGGCTTCCTACGTCGTCTCGCCGAGCGCCCTGGGCCCGGCCGCCGCGGATCCGAATCGGGAAATCGACAGGCTGTCCGCGAGCTATCTCATCGCCCTGGGCGCACGCGTCGTCCGCGAAGTGAGCGACCTGGTTCGTCGTGCGGAAAAGGCGGGCAAGCGCCTGGCGACCCTGGCGGTGGATACCGAGGTTCGCTTCCGATCTGCGACGGACCGCGCGGCGTTCAGCAGCGAACTCACCGAGGCCATCACGAAACTGGTTTCGAAGTACCACGATGAATCCGCCCCCGGCGGCCGCGCACATCGCCTGGTGGTCGTGGCGCATCCTCTGCTGCAGAAATGAAACCCAGCGAACGAGCCGTGCGAGTGAGCCGCGCGAGCGGAGCGGGGCTTTGGGGTCCCCGCGAGCGAGCGCGTAAGGGGTGCGGCGGGGACGAAATCCCCCCGCATTTCTAAGGAGTCATCATGAGCGTGAAAAAAGAAGCCTCCGGACGTCGTTACGTCCAGGTCGAAGTCGAGGTCCCCGGGACGCCGGAGGAAGTCTGGCAGGCCATCGCCACCGGACCGGGTATTTCGTCCTGGTTCGTGCCGACGGAGTTCGAGTTCCGCGACGGGAAGCCCGTCGCGGTGAAGCTGAACTTCGGCCCGGGCATGGAGTCCCGTTCCGTCGTGACGGTCTGGGATCCGCCGCGGAAGTTTGCCGCCCAGGGCGAAGGTTGGGGCGGCTCGCCGCCCATCGCGGACGAGTGGAGTGTCGAGGCGCGCGCGGGAGGCACCTGCATCGTTCGCGTGGTGCATAGCCTCTTCGCCAGCACGGACGACTGGGACAACCAGTTGGAAGGCACCGAATCCGGCTGGCCTGGCTTCTTCCGCATCCTGCGGATCTATCTCACGCAGTTCCGCGGCCAACGCTCTGCGATGATGCAGTGGACGGCCCCCGCCGCGGGAACCGAAGCGGAGGCCTGGGAAACGCTGACCGCGGCAATGGGGCTGAAAGGCGTGAGCGCCGCGCAGCGTTGGACCGCCCCGGCGGGCGTCCCGGCGCTCAGCGGCGTCGTGGAGGACATCAGCCAGCGTCCGGGCAACGCCCTGCTGCGGCTCGACAAGCCGGGGCCCGGGACCGCCGCCCTCAGCGCCGTCAACTGCGGCGGCCCGATCATGGTCACGCTCAGCTTCTACCTCTACGGCGATCAGGCGGCTGGGACCGTCGCCCGCGAGACGCCGCTCTGGCAAGCGTGGATTCAAGAACGCTTCCCGATGCCGTCGTGATCTAGCTCTTCGCCTCCGCGAGTTGCGTTGACGGCCGCGCGGCTTCGACGCCTGCGCCGGTCACGTGTCGGTACTCACGCAAGAGCAGCGTCGCGACCACCAATGCCAGCAGGACGAACCCGATGTTCGCGGCCGCAAACTGCGACGTCGTGAGCGCCATCTGCGTGCCGACGAACACGACGCCGGCCGAGATCATGTCGCCGAAGCGGACGAAGAACGTGTCAATCGCCTGCTTGCCCGCGTATTTTTCCTCGCGGGTCGTCGGCAGCCACAGCATCTGCTTGGCGGTGTTCATCACGGAATAGTCGGTGGCGTTTTCGGCTGTCTTCACCCACCGGACCAGCGTCATGGCGGCGCCGGACATCACGAGTCCGTACGCGCCGAAGGCGACCACCGGCAGCGCGAACAGCACACCGGCCATGCCGAGCAGCTTGACGAGGCGCGAGACCACGAACATCTGAAGGAACACGGACAGGATGTTCACCCAGAAGAAGTAATCGCCGTAGAACTGGCCGATGTACGCGCCCTTGTTGACGCCGGCGGCTCCGGCCGCGAGCACGTCCGCGCGCGCGGTCACGAGGCTGCCCAGGATGTATTCGCCAGTCGTGTTGACGAGGTTCAGCACGATGAGCAGCAGCCCGATCAACCGGAGATAGGGGCTGCGGGCGACGAGCGCGAAGCCGTTGCCGCTCTGCTGCTCTTTCGGGCGGGCCTCGCCCGTGCGCTGGCGGCGCACCCACCTGTAGAGCCAGGTGTGCACCAGGAGCAGAACGGTCGAGATTTCCATCATCATCCACGGGCTGACGCCGCGCGAAAACAGCTGGGAGGCGAGCTGGGCGCCGAGCGGCGCGCCGGCAGTCGCGCCGACCGCGATGACGGGAAAGAGCCGGTCGCCTTCCGACTTCCGGTAGATGTCGTTGGCGAACGACCAGAACTGCGCGATCAGGGTGAGGCTGAAGATTCCGATGAAGACGAAGAACGCGAACCCCACGAAGGAAAACCCGGCGCGGCCGGTCACGACGAAGAATTGAATGCAGGCGACCATCCCGAGGTTCACCCAGGTCACCAGCTTGTGGACCGGCAGACGCGCCGCCAACGCGCCATAGAGCGGCACGTACACCAGCAGCACCGCCGCTTGCACGCCGGCGGCGTACGACTTCAGCGTCGCGCCGCCCGTCGCCAGAATGAGCGGCTCACGGACCGTCTTCAGGACGTAGTAGGCGACGAGCAGCATGAAGATGGTCGAGAACATCAGCAGCACGTCCCGTGTTTCGCCGGCAGAGACGTCGCCGAAGACGCGGAGCACGCGGGTGATTCCCGACGATTGGCCGGAGGTTGCCGCGCTGGAATCTGGGTTCGGCATGATGGGGACCCTCTATGAAGCCGTGGTCAAAGACCAATCTACTCGCCAGCGGGCCTGTTCGTGTAGCCGAATCGTTCCGGTGGCGGCCGCGGCAGGAGGTACAATCCACGACCGCGACATCCGCCGCGCCCTGGCCCGACGCGTCGGCGCCCGGCGTCGCGATGGAGACCGTGACCTGCTCGATGGCGTCGACGCTCGGCCAGATGTAGGAGTAGAACGGGTCTCCCGTCTTGTTGAACGGATGCTGGGTCTGGATGCCGTCGATGCTGATCAGGTTGGCCGCCCCCGGCAGACCAGTGATGAACGTGGCGAGGTTCGGGTTATGGTTCGTCCCGGTGTCCACGCCCGGCAGCAGCGTGACGAAGTTCACGGCGTTCTTGGTATTGAGCGGCAGGTTCCGGATCTGATCCGAATATGGGAGACTGACGCCGGTCGCGTTGTTCTTGACGACCACAGAGCAACACGAACGCGATAAGCAGCCTGGGGAGACCGCGGCTCATTCGAAGCTGCCTCTAGGGTCGGACCAGCTTACGCGCCGGTCCGTACGAGGTCAACTTCGACAGAGCTACAGCGTCGCGCTCGAGGGGCTCGAACGGTCAGCTCGGTGATTCTCGATACAATGCCGCCGTACCCTGATGTTCTCGAGACGTCTCGCGATGCTCGTCTGCACGCTGGTCGCGTTTGCGTCGCCGGCGGCCGCGCAGACGACCACCGAACCTCAAACGCGCGCCGAGCAGCTGCGGCGTGAACGGGAGGAGAAACAGCGCAACGCCAGGCCGTACGAGGAAAACGGACTCGAACGAACCATGGATGCCGTCGAAGGACGCATCCTGCCGCTGTTGAACCGGGACGGCGTCTACGCGAAGTTCGGCAGTCTCACGACCGGCAGCGGGTTCGCCTACGGCGGCGGCTACCGCGATCGGTCGCTCGTAAAACGCCGCGGCAGCCTCGATCTCTGGGCCGCCGGCTCGCTGAAGAAGTACTGGGCGCTCGAGGCGCGAGCGCGCTACCCGCTCGGGCCGGCGGACCGCGTGTCCGTCGAAGGGTACGTCCGCAAATACGATTATCCGCAGGAAGAATTCTTCGGCCTCGGGCCCGACTCCCTGCGCAGCAATCGCGTGACGTTCGACGTCCACGGGTGGTACAGCGGCGGTCAGGTGCTCGTACAGCCCATCCGGCCTCTGATTTTTGGCGGCGGCGTCGAGTTCACGTCACCGACAACCAGCAGCGGCCGCAATCGCAGGCTGCCCTCGATCGAAGACATCTTCGACGACATCAGCGCTCCGGGGCTGCAAGCCGAACACGAACTGGTCCGGACGCTGGGTCACGTCACGTTCGATTACCGGCAGCCGCTGAACGCCAGAAAAGGCGGCTACTACCGCGTCGATGTCAGCCACTACGACAATCGCCGCGATGGCGCGCTGGATTTCACCCGCGTGGACGTGGAGCTTCGTCAGTTCGTCAGCTTTCTCGCCGAGCGCCGCGTGCTGGCCGGCCGAATCCGCGTCTCGACGACCGATGTCGGCGAGGACGAGCGCGTGCCGTTCTTCCTGCTGCCGACGCTCGGCGGCAACGACACCTTGCGCGGCTTTCGCGCGTATCGCTTCCGCGGCCAGCACTCGATGCTGTTGCAGGGCGAATATCGCTGGGAAATCTGGTCGGCATTTGACGCCGCCATCTTCTACGACGCCGGGAAGGTCGCCGTGCGCCGCGAGGATCTCAATTTCAAGTCGCTCGAGCACGACTACGGAATCGGCTTTCGCTTCAACACCGATAACGGCATCGTGATGCGCGTCGATGCGGCATTTGGCAGCGCCGATGGCAAACACCTCCACATCGTCTTTGGCGGTATTTTTTAAAGATCCGGGGGGCTTCGCCCCCGCCCTCCGAAGCAGCGCGCTGGTGCTGGCGCTCGCGGCGGCCGCGACGGTCGCCGCCTCGGCGCCGCCGCGGTTCTTTCCGGACGATCCGATCTGGATCGACGACGACAAGTCGCTGGATGCCACGAAGACCGGCCTCGTCGAGGATTCGAACGGCTACGACTTCGTAGTCAACACATTCGCCGGACCGGGCGAGGAGCGTGACGTCCGCGCGATGAACGTGAACACGATCGACGAAGTGCCCGACTCGAGCTGGTTCACCAATCGCATCGGGCGTCGGCAGATGTCGATTGACGAGATCGTGCGCGGACCCGACTCGCTGCCCGGCCTCTCGCTGGAAGGCTGGGTCGTCTCGGCGGGGAAGTCGAGCGGCGTGCAGCCCGGATTCCGCATGAAAGACAAGAGCGGTTGGACCTATCAGATTGAGTTCGATCCGCCGTCGAATCCCGAGCTCGCGACCGCCGCCGAGATCATCGGCACCGCCTTCTATCACGCGTTCGGGTACCACACGGTCGAGGTTTACGTGGCCGAGCTCGATCCGGCGACGGTCGTGATCGCGCCGGGAGCGAAGGTGTTCGATCCGTTGATCGGCGAGCGGCGCGCGTTCACGACGCTCGACCTCGAGAAGGTGTACGAGCGTGCGGCAAGAATGCCGAACGGCAGGTTCCGGGTGCTGGCCAGCCGGTTCGCGGCAGGCAAGCCGCTCGGCAACTTCCGCTACTACGGCACGAGACCCGACGATCCGAACGACATCGTGCCGCACGAGCATCGCCGGGAGCTGCGTGGCGCGCGGGTCTTCGGCGCGTGGCTGAATCACGACGACTCGCGCGGCGTGAACAGCCTCGACTTTCTCACGACCGAGGGCGGCCGCAACTACGTCAAGCACTACATGTTCGATTTCGGATCGATCATGGGGAGCGGCACCGTGTTTGCCCAGCGGCACCGCCCCGGCAACGAGTACATCTTCGAAGCCCGGCCCGGCTGGTTGACGCTCGCCACGTTGGGCCTGTACACGCGTCCCTGGCTCCACTACACGTACCCCAAAGTGCCGGCGTCGGTCGGCCGGTTCGAGGGAGATTTCTTCGAGGCGGAGAAGTGGAAGCCGGAGTACCCGAATCCCGCCTTTCGCAACATGCGGGCTGACGACGCGTTCTGGGCGGCGCGGATCGTGTCGCGCTTCAGCGACGACATGATTCGGGCGATCGTGCAGAAGGCGAAGTACTCCGATCCGCGCGCGACCGACTACATCACGGCGACGTTGATCAAGCGCCGCGACAAAGTGCTGCGCACGTGGCTTGCCGGCGTGAATCCGCTGGTCGACTTCGCGTTGTCGGACACGGGTGACCTGACGTTCGTGAACGCGGCGGTGGCCGCGAAGATCGCCGACGATCCGGGCGGCTATCAGGCGGTCTGGTCGACCTTCGACAACCTCACGCAGGAGTCGCGCCGGATCGGCGAGACGTCGGGCGCCGGTTCGCTTCGTGCGCCCGGCGGTCTGCCGTCAGCGCCGGGCACGTACATCCAGATCGAGATCGCCGCGACCGGCGGATCGCATGAATCGTGGAAAACGCCGGTGCAGGTGTACTTCTCGAGGACCGGCTCCGCCTGGAAGCTGGTTGGAGTGGAAAGGGGCAAGTAGCTTCGCAGCCGGGAAGCTTGGAAGCCGGGAAGTAAAGGCTCTTGCTACCAGCCTCGGAGCCTCCGCGTCTCCGGGGCTCCAAGCTTCATTTCAGCGCCTTCGTCAACCGATTGCAGACGGTATCGAGCACCTTGATCCGGGCGAAGTACTTGTCATTCGCCTCGACGATGGTCCACGGCGCAAAGTACGTGCTCGTGCGCTCGACCATCTCGTTCACCGCCGCGGCGTAGTCGTTCCACCGGCCGCGGTTGCGCCAGTCCTCGTCGGTGAGCTTCCAGCTCTTGAACGACGACCGTTCCCGATCTTTGAAGCGGCGCAACTGCTCCTCGGGCGTGACGTGCAGCCAGTACTTCACGAGCACGATGCCGTGGTCGACGAGCTGTTCTTCGAATGCGTTGATCTCGCGGTACGCCCGCTGCCACTCGGCGGGCGCGGCGAAGCCCTCGACCCGCTCGACGAGGACTCGCCCGTACCAGCTGCGATCGAAGATCGTGACCAGCCCCTGGCGCGACAGATGCCGCCAGAAACGCCAGAGATAATGATGCGCACGCTCCTCGTCGGTCGGCGCGGCGATCGGCACCACCCGTGACGCGCGGGCATCGAGCGCGCCGGTCACGCGCCGGATGGCGCCGCCTTTGCCGGCCGCGTCCCAGCCTTCGAAGACGAGAATCGTCGAGATGCCTTTGTTCGCGCTCTTGCGATGCAGGCGGTTGAGCCGGCCCTGGCGCTCCTCGAGCTGCTTCCCGAACGCGTCCTTGCCGATCTTCTGCGACATGTCGAGGTGCTCGAGAATCGTGCGCCGGCTGGCCTGGCGTCGTGACTTGCCGGGCTTGTCGGCCGCTGCCGGACTGGCGACTGGAGTTGAAGCCCGCGGCGCCGCCGACAGGCGAGCGCGAATCGCGTCGCGGATCGCGGTGACGATGGTCATCGTGCGATAGCGCGGGTCGAGCCCCTCCACGATCGTCCACGGCGCGCGGCCGGTGCTGGTCCGCTCGATGATGCGCTCGCCCGCGACGATGAATTTGCTGCGCATCCGCCAGTGCCGCCATTGAAGCTTGTTGACACGCCAGCGGGTCAGCGGATCGTTCTCGAGCTTCTTCAGCCGTTTGCGGTGCTCGCTGCGGCTGAGGTGCATCCAGAATTTGAGGATCAGCGCGCCATCCTCGGCGAGCGCGTGCTCGAATTGCGCGATCCGGTTCAGCCGCTCGTCGAACTCGGCCGGTTTGATGCGGCGATAGACGCGATCGAGCAGCGGACCCGAATACCAGGAGCTCAGATAGAAGCCGACGCGCCCGCGCGGCGGAAGCGCGCGCCAGTAGCGCCAGAATTCCGGACGCTCCAGTTCTTCGTCCGACGGCTCGCCGAAGGCCGTCGTGACGATCCAGCGCGGGTCCATCCACTCGTTGAGGAGATGCACCGTTTCGCTCTTGCCCGCGCCGTCGACGCCGGCAAAGACGATGATGACGGGGAAGCGCGCCTCTTCGCGAAGACGGCGCTGCGCGTCCAGGAGATCGGTGCGGAGGCGCGGCGCCCGCGCGCGATACAGCGCCTTGGGTAACGTACTGCCGAGCTCGGCGGCCTCGAACATAGGAATGTCGCGCCGGTGGTCTCGTCGCGGCGGCTTGATTATAGAATGCGGGGTTGACCGAGGACATCGATGCGCCGGATGACCTGTACGCTGCTCGCCGTGTGCTGCGCTCAACTCTGTGCCATGGCGGCGCTGGACGACTGGCCGCACTGGCGCGGACCGCAGGCGAGCGGCGTCAGCCAGGAGACCGGATTGCCGCTTACCTGGAGCGCGAAGGCAGGCGTCGCGTGGCGGATTTCGCTCCAGGGCGCGGGCGTCTCGACGCCGGTCGTGTGGCGCAACCAGGTGTACTTGACGACTCAGACGGGCGCCGGGGTGCGGCGCGAAGGCAGCCATCCCGCGCTCGTCCAGGGCGCCGATGCGGCGCAGGCGGGCGAAAAGAATCTCACCGGCGCGACGAAAGCCGCGTCCGTCAGCTTCATCGTGACCGCCTATCGGTGGTCGGACGGCGGCGTGGTCTGGCAGCACGCCGTGCCCGCCGAAGGTCCGCTGCCGGCGGTCCACGACAAGCACAACCTGGCGACTCCCAGCCCGGCGACCGACGCAGACGTCGTGATCGGGTGGTTCGGCACCGGGCAGATCGTCGCGCTCGACCACAGCGGCAAGCGGTTGTGGACGAAGCATCTCGGCCGCGAGTACGCGCCCTTCGATTTGCAGTGGGGCCATTCCAGCTCGCCCGTGATCTACAAGGAGACCGTCATCCTCGTCTGCTATCACGGCGGCTCCGCGTCGTACGTCCTCGCGCTCGACAAGCGGACCGGCGCCGTGAAATGGAAAGTCGATCGGCCGGCGACGCTCGTGTCGTACAGCACACCGCTCGTGATCGACGGCGCCCGCGGTCCGGAGATTCTGATCAACACCAGTGCGGGCCTCGAGGCGATCAGCGCCGACACCGGCGAGGATCGCTGGCGCATCGTCGAGGACAATCGCTTTCCGATTCCGGTAGCGACGCTGGACGGCGGGATGATTTACACGACGCGCGGGTATCGATCGGGGCCGACGCTGGCGATTCGCGTGGGCGGTCAGGGCGACGTCACGGCCAGCCACGTCGCGTGGCGCGTGCCGACGGGCGCACCGTACATTTCATCGCTCGTCCACTATCAAGGTCTCATCTACACGGCCGGCGAGCTCGGCGTCGTCACCTGCCTCGACGCGAAGACCGGTGAGCGGGTGTGGCAGGAACGTGCCGGCGGCATCTTCACCGCGTCGCCGGTTGCCGGCGACGGCCGTCTCTATCTCGTTTCGGAAACGGGCGAGACGGTGGTACTCAAGGCCGGGCGGACGTTCGAGGTCCTGGCGCGCAACCCGCTCGACTCGCACTTCGTCGCATCACCGGCAATTTCCCGCGGCCGGATTTTCCTGCGGGGCGACAACGAGTTGTTCGCGGTCGGGAAGTAGTGGGGTCAGACCGGGGTCAGACCAGGGTCAGACCGGGGTCAAACCAGGGTCAGACCAGGGTCAGACCAGGGTCAAACCAGGGGTCAGACCCCTACGCCTCTTCCGTGATGGCGCGCAGCGGAAACCCGGCGCCACGGGCGAGCGCGATCACGGTATCCACCTTCGTCTCCGCAACTTCCCACGGATAGACGCCGGCGATCCCGCGCCCGTTGACGTGGACGTGCATCATGATCTGATACGCCTCGGCGGGCGACTTCTGAAAAACGCCCTCGAGAATCTGCACGACGAACTCCATGGTCGAGTAGTCGTCGTTGAGCAGCACGACCTTGAACAGGGTCGGCTCTTTCTTCTCCGTCTTCGGCCGTTCCTTGACGACGCTATCGGGACGCTGCTCCGCCATTCCCTGCTCACGGTGAAGGCCCGGGGCCCGAGGCCCAGGACCAGGTTCACTCCACCTCTGTGAGTATTATGGCGGCCCTCCCGATTGTGGGAAACTCCGGGGATGAAATGGACGTTCCCGGTTGCACTGTTTGCGATGCTGTCCTGGCTCGGACTTGGCCAGGGATCCTCCGTCAAAGTCGAGACCGTCATTCAGGCCGGCCGGCTGATCGATGGCATCGGCACGGCTCCGCGTGAACGCGCGAGCATCCTCGTCGCCGGTGACCGCATCGTCGCGATCCAGGACGGCTGGCAGACGCCGCCGGGCGCGAAGGTCATCGATCTCCGCTCGTCGACCGTCCTTCCCGGGCTGATCGACTGCCACACGCACATCACCGGCGAGGGAACCGGCAACGCGATCGTCAAGGCCGCGACCGAGACGCCGCTCGACGACGCGGTGCGGTCTACGGTGTACGCCAAACGCACGCTCGACGCCGGGTTCACGACGATTCGCAATGTCGGCGCAGAAGGCGGCGCGGACGTCGCGTTGAAGCGCGCGATTGAAGCCGGCATCGTCGAGGGACCCCGGATGTGGACCGCGCGAACGGTGATCAGCATTACCGGCGGCCACGGCGATCAGGGAGGCCTGCGTCCCGACCTCTGGGCCGCGCCGACGTGGATGGACGGCATCGTCGACAGCGCCGACGAGGCGAGAAAGGCCGTGCGGTACCAGCACAAGTACGGCGCCGACCTGATCAAGATCACGGCGACCGGCGGCGTGCTGTCGATCGGCGATTCCGGCGACGCGCAGCAGTTCACGGACGAGGAGATGCGGGCGATCGTCGAAGCCGCGCATCTGCTCGGCCTCAAGGTCGCGGCGCACGCGCATGGCAAGGCGGGGATCCAGGCGGCCGTCCGTGCCGGCGTCGACTCGATCGAGCACGGCACCTACGCGGACGCCGAGACGTTCAAGCTGTTCAAGGAGCGCGGCACGTATCTGGTCCCGACCATCATCGCGGGCAAGACGGTTGCCGAGATGGCGACGATTCCGGGCCATTTCCACCCGACCGTGCAGGCGAAGGCCGCGAAGATCGGACCGCTGATTCAGGACATGTTCAAACAGGCGTACGCGGCCGGCGTGAAGATCGCGTTCGGCACCGACTCCGGCGTGTCGAATCACGGCGAGAACGCGCGTGAGTTCGGCTATATGGTCGAAGCGGGAATGCCCGCGGCCGAGGCCATTCTCGCCGCGACGCGAAATGCGGCCGATCTCATCGGCGCCGCCGATCGCATCGGCTCTCTCCAGGCCGGACGCTTTGCCGATGTCATCGCCGTGGCCGGCAATCCGCTGACGGACATCTCGGAGCTGCGCCGGGTCACGTTCGTGATGAAGGGCGGGAAGGTGGTCAAACCGTAGCGCGGATTGGTCCCTGAATCCGCGAACGCACTAAGGAAAAAGGCAGAAGGCAGAAACATGTGCTCTGTCCGCTAAGGGTCCGGCAGTGCGACAGACGAATCTCTCCTGTTGGTTTCGCTAGGTTCACATGAGCAACCGGGCCCCGGTCGCAGCCGCCGGCGTGAATGCGGCAATTGTCCTGTTGCTGCCGGGACTCTTGCTGCTGCTCGTCGAGAATATTCGATCCATCTCTCCTTCACTTGCATCAAACACGGTCCATGCCCGACCCGTGTCACCAATCGTGAGCGCGGTGTGGGCCAGCCTCGGAGCGACCTTCGTGACGGTTCCCCTTGCGACCGTCGCAGCGTGGCGCACCTGGGTTCACGCGACCAAGTGGCAGATGCACCAACGGACATGGCGCGGAGTCGGCGAGGCTGGCGCCGTCGGCGCCCTGTGCGTCATCGTCATGCTCCTGCCGGCCGTCCTCACTGCGGCCATAGCCCTGCGACCGCTGTGGGGGATCGTCGCGATCGCCGTCTATGCGGCGATCGGTGCTCTGGTGGGGCTTGTCGTCGGACTTATGCTGCAGGTGACGGCGACTGCAGTTCTCAAGATAACTTCGCTGACAACGGGAGGCGAAGGGCTCTGACCCGTACGCTTCGTGATTCGTTTTGCCTTGTGCCTTTTGCCTTGTGCCTTCTGTCTTATTTCTTGATGGTCTTCATCTTGTCGAGCAGCTCACCGACCTTCTTCATTTCTTCCGCGTAGAGCCCGAGGTTGCCGTCGCGCAGCGCTTTGTCGGCGCGGTCGCGATGCGCGATCGCCTCGTCCACGAGCTCTGCGAACGTCGGTTCGACAGGCGGCGGCGGCGGCGGGACGTCCGTGACGCCTGGCGCGGCCGGTTCGGGCGTCGTTTTGATGACGGACGTGGCGCTGCTCTCGAGGCGGTCAGGTGAGAGTCCGGCGGCGACTGCCGGTCCGAAAATCTGACTGAGCGCCTGGTTCATCGTCTCGGCCATCACGATGCGGCTCTGATAAGCGACGACGACGCGCTTGAGCTCGGGGATGCGTCCTTCGGACGAGCGGAGGTACAGCGGACGCACGTAGATCAGCGACTCGTTGAGCGGAATGACGAGCAGCGTGCCCCAGATGACCTGCGATCCCTGCTGGTTCCAGAGGGTGACGAGCTGCGAGATGACCTGATCCTGACTGATGAGGCCGGCGATCTGTTTGGGACCGTAGACGATTTTCTGCTTGGGGAACTGAAACACGACCAGGCGGCCGTACTGCCCGCCGTCGCTGCGCGCCACCATCCACGCCGACAGGTTGTCCTTCAGGCGCGGCGTGAACGGCAGCATCTGAATGAACTCGGTCCGCTTCTCTCCCGGAAGCCGCATCACCGTGTAGTACGGCCGCATCGGTGTCGCGTTCCGCTCCGACTCGAGCGCCGGCACCTGCCACTGATCCTCCTTGTTGTAGAAGACCAGCGGGTTGGTCATGTGGTACGTCGCGAAGACTTTCGACTGGATGTCGAAGATGTCCTCCGGATACCGGACGTGTTGCCGGAGGTCGGCGGGCATTCCGGACAGCGGGCGGAGCATCCCGGGAAAGATCTTCGAGATCGTGAGCGCCAGCGGATCGTTGGGCTCCGCTAGATACATCGTCGTCGTGCCGTTGAACGCATCGATGACGATCTTCACGGAGTTGCGAATATAGTTGCAGACGCCCGCGGGGCACGTCGCCGGCGTCGCATACGGATAATTCGCGGTGCTCGTGTAAGCGTCCTGGATCCAGAAGACCTGGCCGTTGCTCACGACGGGGTAGGGATCCGAATCGAACGAGAGAAACGGCGCCAGGACCCGGACCCGGTCGGCAATCCGCCGGTGGAACATGATCCGGCTTTCGGGCGTGAGCTGGCCCGTGACGAGGATTTCGCTGTTGGCGAACTTGATCGCGAACATCAGGCGCCGCAGGAAGCCGCCGATCGGGACGCCGCCCGTCCCCTCGTAGTACGTCGTTTCGTTGTCGTCGCCGCGCGGATAGTGAAACTCCGGCTGGCGCGTGCGGACGAGCACGTAGCTGTTCGACAACTCGCCGAAGTAGATGCTCGGCTGATCGACACGCAGGTTGACCGTGGACACCGGCGGCAGGTCTCGGATGTACAACACCGGCAGTCCCTGCGTCGTGACCTGATTGACCGGCCCGAGCGTCAGGCCGTAGCCGTGAGTGAAGAACAGCCGCTCGTTGACCCACGAGCGGTTCTGAATGCTTTCCGGATTCAGCTCGCGGGCCGACAACATCACCTGGCGGTACTTGCCGTCGATC
>JBLNGH010000140.1:0-4508 GCA_050264575.1 Acidobacteriota bacterium
CGCCACCCTCGCACCGAAGGTCGACTACCTGGCCACGATCCGTCATGTGGTCCGCAGAGCGTTGCGCGAGAGCACGCTGGGCCGGTACGACCGCACCTACAGGCGGCCGCATCGACGGCAGACGTGCTACGGCGAGTTCCTCATGCCCAGCTTCCACCAGCCGCGGCCGCGGCCAGGATTTCTGATCGATACTTCCAGCTCGATGGAAGACTCACAGTTAGCGCGAGCCCTGACGGAACTGGCGGGTCTGACCCGCCAACTCGGGTACGGCGCAGAGGTCGTCGTCGCGTGCTGCGATGCCGCGGTCCGCGACGTGCGAAAGGTCTTTGGAGCCGGGCAGGTCGAATTGTACGGCGGCGGCGGCACGGACCTGGACGTCGGGCTTCGCGCGTTCATCGAGAGGACGCACGATCCGATCGACCTGCTGGTGATTGTGAGCGACTGCCACACGACATGGTCGCAAGATGTGCCTCCATTTCCCGTGATCACCATTCGCGTCGGCGACGGCGCACCGCCGCCGTGGGGAAATCGCGGCGGCAATACGGTGATTTCAATCGAAGATAGCCGTGGCTAACTGGAGACCGCCCGAGCTCAGCCCGTGGCGGCGCCGCGGGCTGAAGATTCCACCGGACTCGTTTCACGCGTGGGTCAGGCTGGGCACATGGGAATTCGGTATGGGCGTGCTCTTGTACGTGGTCTTTGGCTTCGGCACGCAACTGATCGTCTCGGCGCCACACAGCCTCGTCACCGTGTTCGACTTCACGAACTGCTATGCCGCTCCGCCTGTCGCGCTGCCATGCGAACGCGTCGCGTACCGAGCGGGCGCCCTCAACGCGGCGCTCAACGCGTGGTGTGGTCTGCTGCTCATGGCCGTCGCGGCGTGGCTCGTGTGGGACTTGTGGAGCGCGGCGGCGCCCAGGCCGATCACCGACGACTTCCTGAAGCTGCTCGAAGACTCGTTCGCGAGGGACTGGCGCAAGCCGCGCACCTGGCCATGGACACGCGCGGCGTGGGCCTACGGCTTCGCGCTCGTTGGCGTCATATCGGGAGTGGGCATGTCGCTGCTGATTTCAGCGCTCTCCGCCTCACCGCCAGCCAGGGCGCCGACCGTTCTTGTTGAAACGTCCCAGCAGTTCAGAGTGATTCGGTAGGCAAGGCAGCTTGCCTCGCCGTAGCTCGAAGAGCGAAGGCGGGCCGTTGCCGCGACCCACGTCTTTTCGCGGGTCGACTGCGCTCTGGCGCGGCGAAACGAGGACACTTCGCAGCCGTCCATAGACAGGGCACGCGCCGTTCATTCGCAAAACGTCCGGTTTCCTTCAGCGCTGCCGTGGTACACGCCTTGGATCGGTCACTGCTCAACCCATCCGCTTTTTGGGCCCGCGATTGATTCGGCGAGTGTGCTGTCTCATGGATGGAACACTGCGCAACCGTCGGCTCCCGGCGGTGGTGCTCCTGCTTCTCTGCGCCGCGCCGGCCGGCGCGGACGCGCAGCAGTTCGTCTGCTGGCCCATCGTCCCTGGTGACACCGTGTCTCACCTGGCCCGCCAGTTGACGGGCGACCCCGGAGCGGTCTACTCCCAGGCCTTTCAAATCCGCGATCCGGCGCGACAGATGTTCGTGCCGAAGTCACAGTATCGAAGGGGTCTCAGGACCGACTGGCAGGCATGTGTTGCGCGTGGACCGGTCACGAGCCTCCGTCTCGCGTATGCGCCCGTTGTCGCGTCGGCCGTACCGGCGTTCGCGCCCCCAGAACCAGCGATCACCGCGGTACCTCTGGCGATCACCTCGCCACCACCGGCTCTCGCACTGGCGGGTGGATCGCTCGATGACCTCCTCTTCATGGCGACGATCGGTTCGGGAATGTTGTTGATGCTGCTGATATGCGTGGCAGTCGGCAACTCCCTGGCGCCGCGCCCCGTCCCGCCAGTCATGCAGCGCGCCGGAGAGGCGTTCGTCATCGCGTTTGCCCGGCCTCTGATCGACTCGTCGTCGAGTGGTCCGCCCATTCACGCGCGGCTGCGATTCGTTCGCCGCGCGCAGCAACTCGAGATCTCCATCGCTCCCGGTGCCGGACGGAGATACCCCAACCTGGTCGATCACAAGAGAAACGTGGAGTACGACGTCACTCGCGTGATGCGGGTCCTGGGCACTCACTTTGTCGTGAGCGATCACCTCCGTGCCGAGGGCAGGTGGGTCGTGGTGCCGATTCGTTTGGCCGATCTGAAACAGACAGGTGCGAAATGAGCATTCTTCTTGTCAGCACTGGCGGCGGCGGGGGAAACATCCTGCGTTCGCTCAAGACCCTCTTTGCGCGCGACGTTGCCATCGCGCACAAGACCGATGCGAAGTACGCCGAACGGCTGCGGCGTGCGGTCACCACCCGGTTTCTCGATACGAACGAGTTCTCACTGGCTGAGGTACCGAAAGAAGAAAGGCTCTTGATCGGCGCGGCCACGACGCGCGGTCTTGGATCAGGGCACGATCCGGCGCTGGCAGCGCGGGCTCTGGAAGAGAGCCGAGACCAGATCGCGCAGTTGATCGAGAAGTATTCCGTCGTCATCACGATCGGCACCGGCGGGAAAGGCACGGGTGCCGGGACCATGTTTCCGCTGGCCGAAATCGTGCGCCGACAGCACAAGCTGGTTCTGCCGGTATTCGTCCGGCCGTCGTTCGAACGGCACGAGGTCGACAAGCGCCGCTACGATCATGCGATTGACGTCGCGGCGCAGTTCGACAGCGCGCGGATCAGGCTGATCGAGATCCTGAATGACCGTGCCTACTCCGACCGCGATCCGCAGCCGCAGTCGGTCGTGTGGGAACGGATGAATCTCCCCATTGCGAGGGGGCTGCGGGGGTTGATCTATGTGCTGTGGGACCTTTCACAGGTCGATCCCTCGGATTTGTCGATCCTGCTCGCCGGAGATGGCCGCATGCGGATCGGGTTCGGCGAAATTGATCCGCCGGATGGCGATGAACCGGCCGACACCCAGATTCGCGAGGCTGTGGAACGCTGCTGGCACAACCCGTATTGCACCTTCAGCAGACCGGCGGGAACATCGCTCGTGTGCATCCAGGGAGAGTGGTCGAATCTGGCCGACGCGAAGATCAAGAGCGGTATTGCGGCGCTGGCCCTCGAGTCCGCACCACGTACCCGGTACAACCCGCTCTACGCCCGCGCGGTGCATACGCCCAGACCCTGGGGGGTCACGGCGCTCTTCACTGAATACACCGGCGTACACGAACCCCTCACGTTGGAGTGGACGCTCAGCCGGAACCTCCGGCTGACGACGAGCGACGCGCAATCCGAACAGGGCGTCGGTGTCGAGGAGATCGTCGATCAGGTGACGAGCGACGGCACTGGCGTATTGCCGGTCGCGGCGCTCGAAGCCGCGGGTCGGGTTGAACGGACAACCGGCCCACGGTTTGCGACCGTCGCAGAGTTTGCCAAGGCCCTCAACCGGCTCGACCCCGTCGCTCTCGAGCTCGCCGCCGGCGATCCGCTCCCTGACATGCCCATCGACGGCTTCGCCGTCAAACAGTTGCTCGGCGTCTTCTGGTTCCGGTCGATCTTCCCTCGTCTCTCCCCATCGTGGCGCGAGCGCTTGCTCGAAACGCTCGCCACGAGCGTCGTGATCCCCAATCACGTGCTGTGGCGGGGGCGGCAAGCCGTGCACCTTGCCGACGCCAGTTACGACGACCTGAAGGAGATCGCCGCAACGACGACTGTGACCGGGGCTGCCAGAACCGATCTGCAGCTGCTCCTCGCCATCGCGAGCTTGTGGGGAGGCGAGGCGCGGCGCCGGCTGCGGTTCGTCGAGGTTGACGCGCCCGAGGGTCCGTCGCGGCTCGGCGCGCTGCTTGGGTTGCGTCGGTAACGCCGCTTCCGCCGCGCTTCGCGCGGCGAACTTCGAACTTAGAACTTCGAACTTCGAACTCCGGAAAAGTGCTGACTGGACAAACCTGCACCCACTCGACAGTCGATGCGGATCGGCCGAGTCGATGAACTCGCGGACGATTTGCGTCCAGCACTCGCGGCCGATGAGGCCGGCGGTTCCGTGCGCTCCGTAACTTCCACACCAGCACTCGCGCCCAGGTCATCGTGCGCGCCGAGATGGACGCCCCTGGCGATCTCTTGATCGAGCCTGCGCGCCCGGGTCACGTACGCCTGCGCGAACGCCTCATACCGACCGCGGGCAGCTTCCGCGAAGAAGAGCGGCAGCGACAGCGCGTCGTTGCCGTACAGCAGTCCGCGTGTTGCGTACGCAAGATCCGTCGCCGAGAATGGCACGCGCGAGGTGACCTCGGTTGAAGGATCGCGGACCTCGACCAACTGTGGGGTCCTGCGAAGTCGGGCGAATGCAGTCTCGACATCCTGCGCGAACATGGGAAAGGCAACGGAGCATTCCGGGTCCGCGGCGCTTTCGTCGACGAGCGCTTCCAGTGCGGCGTCGAGGTCATCGGCGCCCGACGCCGGCCACGTGAACGTTGTCGGAACCACGCTTTCGAGG
>JBLNGH010000141.1:0-3014 GCA_050264575.1 Acidobacteriota bacterium
CATCCGTACGGGCCGAACGCGGAGCGTGGCGTGTTTCGATCCACGGACGGCGGCGCGACGTTCCAGAAAGTCCTGTACAAGGATGAGTACGTCAGCGCCGATGACGTCCGCATCGATCCCACCGATCCGAACATCGTGTATGCCGCGTTGTGGCAGCAACAGCAAAGCTATATCGAGGGCGGCGCGTTCGGCGGCAATGCGCAGTCGAACGACGGCGGCATCTTCAAGTCCGTCGACGGCGGCACGACCTGGAAACCGCTGACGAACGGTCTGCCATCCGTCCTGCAGGCGAACCTCGCGATTTCGCCGAGTAACTCGAAAGTGTTGTACGCCGTCATCGCCTGCGTCGGTCCGTGCACGCCTCCCGCGCCTGGCGCCGCAGGTGCGGCAGGCGGCGGAGCCGCAGGACCGGGCGGCGGCCGGGGAGGAGGCGGAGGGGGCGGCGCCATCGGCTTCTTCAAGACGATCGACGGCGGCGAACATTGGTTCCTTGCAACCGACGATCCGCGCGTCGCGGAAACCGGATCCCAGCGTCATCCGCCGGACTCGCGTCCGCTCGGGCGCATCGGCGGCGGCGACCTGCCGACCGTGACCGTCGATCCCAAGAACGAGAACGTCGTCTACAGCTGCTCGACGGTGCTCTGGCGGACCGAAGACGGCGGTCTGACGTGGTCGGCCGTGCGCGGCGCGCCCGGCGGCGACGACTATCAGAAGACGTGGATCAATCCCGACAATCCAAACATCATCCTGGCTGTCGCCGACCAGGGCGGCGTGGTGTCGGCCAATCGCGGCGAGTCGTGGAGCAACTGGTACACACAGCCCACCGCCGCGGTGTATCACGTCACCGCGGACAACGCGTTTCCCTATCGGCTGTGCAGCGGTCAGCAGGACTCGGGCTCGGCGTGCGTCGACAGCCGCAGCAACGACGGTGAGATCACGTTTCACGACTGGCATCCCGTGAACATTCAGGAGTACGGCATCGCCGCGCCCGATCCCAGGAATCCCGATCTCGTGTTCGGCAGCCAGCGCACGAACGTCTCGCTCTACGACCGCCGGACCGGCCAGACGGCGACCGTCGGCCCGCCCGCCGACCTTCGAGGCACGGCGTTCGGCCGCAACGTGCGGACGATGCCGATCAACTGGTCACCGGTGGATCCGACCGTGCTGTTCTACGCGTCCAACGCCGTCTTCAAGTCAATCGATCACGGACACAGCTGGACGCGCATCAGTCCCGATCTCGCACGCCAGACCTGGCAGGTGCCGGCCAACACCGGGAAGTACGGCGCCAACGTGACGCCGTCGCCGCAAGGGTCGATCACCGCGCTGGCGCCGTCCCCGCGCGACGTGAAAGTGCTCTGGGCGGGCACTGACGATGGCAACGTCCAGGTGACGATTGACGGCGGCCTCAACTGGACGAACGTCACGCCGCCCGCGATCAAGCCGTGGACGCGCATCTTCAACATGGATGCCGGACATTTCGAGACGCTGACGGCGTATGTGGCAGCCAACACGCTGCGGCTCGATGATCTCAATCCGCACTTCTGGCGCACGCACGACGGCGGCAAGTCGTGGACCGAGATCAACACCGGCATCGCGCCCGGCGCCGCCGCCAATTCGATTCGCGAAGATCCGCGCAAGAAGGGTCTGCTCTACGCCGCGACCGACACGCAAGTGTGGGTGTCGTTCGACGACGGTGATCATTGGAGCTCGCTGCGGTTGAACATGCCCGCCGTATCCGTCCGCGACATCAAGGTGAAAGACGACGACACGTGCCTCTGTTCGGATCTCGTCGCGGGCACACACGGCCGGGGATTCTGGATCCTCGACAACGTGACCCCCTTGCGGCAACAAGCCGAGCTCCAGGCGGCGAAGAACGCGTTCCTCTACAAACCCGCGACTGGTATTCGTGTGCGTTTCGCGATGAACGACCCGACGCCGTGGCCGCCCGAGCTTCCGGCTGGTGAAAATCCGCCACCCGGCGCGCTCGTCGACTACTACCTGCCCACGGCCGCAAGCGGCGAAGTGAAGCTGGAGATTCTCAATGCCGGAGGCAAGGTAATCCGAACGTATTCCAGCAACGACCCCGTGCGAAATCCGGACCCGGCCAGAGATCCCGTCGCCTACAACAAACTCTGTCAACAAACGCCGACGCTGCCCGACTGCGGATTGCCGCTGTACTGGCCTGCGCCTCAGCAGGTCCTCTCGACGCAAGCAGGACACCATCGCTTCTCGTGGGACATGCGCTACGACCCGGTCGGTGGTGGCGGCGGCGGCCGGGGCGGCGGCGCTGGCGGCGCCGTGCCACGCCGGACATACGGCGGCGTGAACTCACCGTGGGTCCCGCCGGGCTCTTACACCGCAAGACTCACGGTTGACGGCAAACCGTCCTCGCAACCGATCGTCGTGAAGATCGATCCGCGCGTGAAACAGACGCCGGCGATCACCCAGATCTTCACGCTGACCGCGCAGATGGAAGATGGCGCGATGGCGGCCGCAGCGGCGGCGAAAGACGCACGCGACGCCGTCGACAAACTGCGCGCGAAGCCATCGTCGGCCGCGACCGACGCGTTGATCAAGGAGCTCGAGGCGCTCGCGCCGCCGGCAAACGCCGTGGAGCCCGGTGCGGGCGGCGGCCGTGGCGCCGGCGCGCCAGGCGGCGGCCGTGGCGCCGGTCGGGGTGCACCGCCTCCGGCGGCACCGGGCCCGCCGGGTGCCGCGCCGACCAACGCCTCCAATCTCGCCACGATCGGTTCAGCGATGGTCGCGGCGGCGATGGCGATGCAAGGCGCGGAGATGGCTCCGACAGCGGCCCAACTGAAAGCGTGTCAGGAGCGGCAGGCGGAGTTTGCCGCGCTCATGGCGAAGTGGACGGCGCTGAAATTGAAGCTGAAAGCGGCGGGCCTGTAGCCTTCCATTTGACTTCCAAATGGACGAGCGGTAATACTCCATTTGGTTGTCTAATAAACGTCTGCGACGTCAGGCGTAGCGGAGGCCGCATGCGATCGATGCTCGAA
>JBLNGH010000142.1:0-9602 GCA_050264575.1 Acidobacteriota bacterium
ACTTGCGCATTGTGGTTCTCGCGAACGGCGCGTTGTTCGGGCGTGTACGCCAGCGGCACCCATAGCTCGCGTGCGCTCGCGCCCCAGGAAGACGCGGAAAAGCGCGCCGGCATGATGCCGACGATGGTGTACGGCCGTCCGTCGAGCGTGAGCGTCCGGCCGATGACACCAGGCGCGCCGCCGAGGTGGCTGCGCCAGAACTTGTCGCTCAGGATCACCACCTGTTCACGGCCAGGCTGGTCCTCGTCGTCGTGAAAGACGCGTCCGAGCGCCGGTTGAGCATGGACGACGTCGAAGAATCCCGCACCGAGCGCGCCGGCGAGCACGGACTCCGGAACGTCGCCGCCCGTCAAGGTGAATTGCCGGAATCTGTAGATCGCCATCTTCTCGAACGACTGCGACCGCTGCTGCCAGTCGTAGAAGTTCGCGGGTGAGAGCGGAAACGTGGCCATGCCCGGGAACGTCGCCTGCGGCGGGATGTGGAACAGCCGCACGAGCGTCGCCGGGTCGTCGAAAGGCAACGGCCGGAGCAGGACGGCGTTGACGATGCTGAAGATCGCGACGTTCGCGCCGATGCCCAGCGCCAGGACCAGCGTGACGGCTGCAGAAAATGCGGGCGCGCGCCAGGCGACTTTGGCGCCCGCTCGAAGATCGGCGATGAATGTCCGGACGATCGAATCGCCCGATGACGCGTCAGACGCACGGGCCTGACGGCCCTCGCGCGGGAGCGGCACGACGAGCGCACGGATCGCCTGCCGCCAGAACCATCGCCGCGCGCGGCCGGGCGCGACCGCGTGGCGTTCGCGGAATTCTTCTTCGAGATCGCCGACGACGAAGTCCCGCCAGTCCCGCCGAATCCGGCGCGTCAGGAGCCACATGGCGAGGCGAGGCGGCTGCGGGGTCATTTGGACTCCAGGTGCTGTTCGAGCCCGTCGGCCATCGCGGTGAACGCCCGGTACGAGTGCCGCAGCGCGGTGACGCCGGCGGCGCGAAGCGCATAGAACTTTCGCCGCCGGCCGCCGCGCACCGCGGTCGGGTCGCCGACCCACGATTTGAGCAATCCCTTTCGCTCGAGGCGATCCAGCGTCGTGTACACGGCGTTGATCGAGACATCCCGGCCGGATCGGGCGTGAATTTCCTGCCGGATGGCGGCGCCGTACGCCTGCTCGCCGAGCCGGAGGACGCCGAGGAGGACCAGTTGTTCGAAGTCGCCGAGCGCAGAGGACCGGTTCTTAAACCACATTGTGGGAGATATCGATACCGGCTTAGACGGAGGCTGCCGGCGATCGGTTCGCTCCGTAGACGGTAACCACCAGCCGGGCGTTGACACTGGCGACCGCGGCGAGTGTCTCCGCCTCGACCGGGAGCTCGTAACTGTGGGGATTTGCCGACGCTTGAATCCCGAGATTGAAGTCGCGCCGGCGGGCTCGGTTCCACGACGCCCGGGCTCGCCTCGGCAGCTTCGTTACCAGGCGCACGAAGCTCCCGATCAGCCGGTCAGCGTCCTCCGCACTGCCGCTCCGCGCCAGTTCGAGGTGCGCACCGTACCCTCGGCGGCCCTCCGAACCAGCGTGAAGCACGACGACGGTTCTTCCAAATGCGCGAACGAGCGAGTCGAGCGGCGATGCCGACCAGATGTCGAGATCGACGTTCAGGAATCTCGTGCCCATTCGTGCCGTCAGTTTTCCACCAGCTGGCGACCCTGGCTGGTGACCTTGGAACTTCTCTTTGAGGTGCTCGTAGTACCGGCGTTGCTGCCGTTCTTCGGCTCGCGGATCGCGCGGCGTGGTCCGCACGGGAGGATCGAACGATCGCGCCGTGGTGATCGCGACCGTGACGCGGTCGCCGGGCTTCAGGTTGCGGTTCGTCCAATTCCGATGGGTGTTCTTGGCGAGTCCGCCGACGTGCAGCCGCGTTTCTTCCGGCGGACTCTTCAGGCGGCGAGCCGTCTTCGCGGCGGGACCGGTCAACCGTGCCCAACTGACGATCGCGCTCAGCACTCCGTCGTCGCCGACCCCTGCCCGGCACACCTTCCGGTCGTTGAGAAACACATCGAACACCTTCATTTCGGTACGCCCCCAAACACAAATGCCAGAACCGCCCACACTGCCCAGAGAAACAGCGACGTCGTCAACAACGTGACGGCGATGCACGCGCCAACCAGCGCCACCGCGAGGATCGTCCAGCCGCAGAACGCCATCCACTCCTTCCACGACGCGCGGTCAGCCGGCGCAGGAACGGCCGACGGCGACGCCCCGAGTTTCATCAGCGATCGCAACCGGTCGTCCAGGTCCAGCTGGGTCCCGACGACGTGCGCCATCACGTCGTCGCGGGGAGGCGCGTCAGGCGTCCACCGTGTCCAGAACGGAAACAGGAAACTCACGGGCGCGCCGTCTTCGACGGCGACGTTTCTGCCTTCCATGTCCTGGACCGCGCGCGCGAGTGCCGTGGGATTCCGTGTCAACTGTACGGCCGTCGCGTCGGCCAACCGGCGGCGGGCGCGCCAGAGGAGCGCCACCCAGGGACCAAAGACGAGCAGCGTGAACAGCGCGATCGCCGCCTTCGACGCGACCGCGGCGGGGCCCAGGAAGACCAAGAGAGGAAGGTCTACGAACACTGATCGGGAAGGCTTGCGCGGCCCCTCGGCCAGATCGAGGCGATCGGTCAAGTCTTCGAACGTCATGCCGGCACCGTCCATGAGGCGGTCGAGCATGCGCGAGACCGTGAGCCTGTCGTGCGCATTCCGTCGCGGACGACGGCTGACGGTGACGAAGTCGTGGATCGCTTTGCGCGATCGGTGGCCGAACGGCGTGTCGATGACGAGCGCCAGCAGTCCCCACGTCTGAAACACGGACAGGATCGTGGACGCGATTTTCAAGTCGCCGTTGCTCACGGACCCGGTGACGTGTCCCAGAATCGCCTGTCTCGCTTCGCGATCGAGGTCGAGCAACCCTCGCGACACGAGAATCGTCGCATCGTCGACCGTTAGCCCGACGGCGGCAGCGTTGGCGGCGGCCGAATCGATCAGCATAACGCGCGGCGGCGGAATCCCCGCCGCGATCGACATCTCCTCGGTGATGTTGATGATCTGCAGCTCTTCGAGCACGTCGGTCCGCGGCGCACGCGCGTGAAGGCGATGGAGCATGCCGCCCGCGCCGGCATGACGGAACATCACCCGAACCCACAGCCAGACCGCGAGCATGAGGATCGCCCCGGGCAACACCAGCGCGGCGATCAGCGGCGTCCAGGAAACAGAGGTGCCTCGTCCCCGCAGCGAATCCCAGCTATGCGGAATCGCCCGCGCGATGTGCTCCAACGCGGTCCAGACATCATCGGGAATCGGCGCGACGAGATCGACGGCATGGACGACGATCAACGTCAGCCCGAACAACAGTGGGGAAATCAGGATGCAGAGCGGCAGCCCTGACAACGCGACCGCGACGACCGCGAAGACTGAGAACCGCCAACTGGCGCGCCGATTTCGTCGCTGCTCGTCGAGAAAGTGAACGCGATCGATCGGACCGGGCACCAGCGCCGGAGTTCCTGCCGGCCCGGTCATCTATTTCCCGGGCCGGCGAACGATCTGGCCGCTGTGCATGACGAACACGACCCGCGTCAGCGATTCGATCTCACCCAGCGGGTCGCCGTCGACCGCGATCAGATCCGCGACCGAGCCGGGCGCGATGGTCCCGACGCCGTTGTCGAGCTTGAAGGCGCGAGCGGCATTGACCGTCGCCGAGCGGATGGCGTCGATCTGGGGAATGCCCGCCTTCACCATCGCGGCGAATTCGCGCGCGTTCTGACCGTGCGGCAGGACGCCGCCGTCAGTTCCGAAGACGATGGGTACGCCGGCGCCGTAGGCCGTCGCGACTGATTTACGCAGCGCCTGTGCCGCTGGTCCGGCGGCGTCACCGACGAGCGACGCAAGGGTCGGCACGAGGAACATCCCGCGCGCGCGCATGTCGGCGGCCGTCGCCGCATCGACGTAGGCCGCGTGCGCCAGTCCCGTGACCCCGGCGCGCAGCGCCGCCTTGGCGCCGCCCAGACTGATCGCGTGAGCGACGACGATGCGGCCCAGCTTGCGCGACTCGTCGACAACGGCCGCAAGTGAGGCGTCGTCGATCTCGTACACCTCGGGCTGCGTGAAGGCGGGCGCCACCCAGCTCGAGACGCAGACCTTGATCAGATCGGCGCCGGCCGCGATGTTCTCCCGCACGCGCGCGCGGAATGCGTCCGGACCGCCGGCAATCCCAATCCCGCCGAATTCGCAGACGCCGCCTTTGGTGCCAGCCCAGAGGCCCGCAGCCAGCACGCGCGGCCCCTCGGCCGCGCCTGACGAAATGCGATCGCGCAGCCGCAGCACCGAATCAGACGTCGCGCCGAGATCCACGACGGTCGTAAACCCCGCGCGCAGAATCGCTTTCGCGTTCTCGGCCGGCGAACCGCCGATCTCGAGGTGCACGTGCGCGTCGATCAATCCGGGCAGCAGCGTCGCATTGCCAAGGTCGACTACCTGTGCGGCTGATGGCCGGCCACTTTCGGTCGCGGGTACGAGCCCCGCGATCTTGCCGTCCGAGACGTGGACGACGACGGGTCCGCGCAGTTCGCCGGAGACGGGATCGAGCCACCGGGCGGCTCGAATGAGGACGTTGCTCGATTGCTGGGCGAGAGGCTGCCGAGTGAGACCCGACGCGGTCCCGCTGAGGATCAGAACGGCAAACAACAACCTGCGATAGCGGGCCCCGAACACACGGTCAGACAGAAGAGCGGTCGGCACGATTACGCACCTCGCACACGATAGTCTCGATCGATCCGTAGTACGCTGTCGTTCCTGAAGGAGTTGTACATGACTCGGATTGCAAGTCTGATCATTGTCGTACTGTCCCTGCTCTCCGGTCCGCGCGCCGAGGATTTTACGGGGAAGTGGTCGGGCAGCTTCATCATGACCCAGTCGGACGGCACCCCAAGCGACGGCCGAATCCTCATGAGCCTGACGCATAAGGCTCTGGAGCTCACCGGCACCGCAGGCCCGAACGAACAGCGGCAGTGGCCGCTCAAGGGCAGCGTCGACGGTAACAAGGTGGCGTTCGACCTGCAGAGTGACGAGGCAGGCGTCATCAAGTTCACCCTGACGTTCGTCGACGGTCACCTCAAAGGCGACGCCGCGGCTGAGGTGCAGGGCCAGAAGCTCGCGGCAAAGGTCGACGCGCAGCGCGTGAAGGCGGGCTTTTAGGAGACAGGAATCCGTCAGGAGGTGGTATGAAGACTGCAGGACTTGTTTTGGGAGTCGTTCTGGTGGTATCCGCAGCAACCATCGCCGTGCGCGCGTGGCAGGCGCCACAGCCGTCGTTCAATCGAACGATGCTCCAGGATCATCCGTTGTCGATCAAAGACCGTCATGCCGTCATGGCCCGCTCCGAGTTCCAGCCCGGTGCGACCTCCGGACGCCACATGCATCCCGGCGAGGAGCTCGGCTACGTGCTCGAGGGGACGCTCGAGCTCACCGTCGACGGCAAGCCACCGCAGCGGCTGAAGGCGGGTGACGTGATTTTCATGCCCGCCGGCGCCGTCCACGATGCGAAGAACGTCGGGACCGGACCGCTGCGAATCGTCTCGACGTACGTGCTGGAGGTCGGCAAACCTCTGGCGACGCCCGTGAAGTAAGTGAGCGAGGTAGGTGAACAAATGAAAACGAAGCTGGCAGTCGCGTTCGTCGCATTCGCGGCGTTGTCCGTCGGCCTCATCGCGCAAGCGAAGCCCAACTTTTCCGGCGAGTGGGTCATGGTTCCCGAGAAGAGCGATTTCGGTCCTGTGCCGGCGCCGGCGAGCATGACGCGCACCATTACGCACCAGGATCCCGTGCTGAAGGTCGTATCTGTGCAATCCGGCGGGGCGATGGGCGACGTGAAAATCGAGACCACCTTCTCGACCGACGGGAAGCCGCAGAAGAACACGGTCATCGACAGCCCGATGACGACTACCGGCAAGTGGGAAGACAAGACCCTCGTGCTGACCAGCACGATGTCGATGCAAGGAGTGGACGTCGGCATTGAAGATCGATGGGCCTTGTCCGACGACGGCAAGACACTGACCGTCACGCGGAAGATCGCGGCGCCGGACGGCGAGATGACCGCAAAGATCGTGATGGTCAAGAAATAGCGCCGCGAAACGGACGCTACTTTCGCTCGAGTCCTGCCGCGATTCCGCGGTCAACCGCCGCGGTGACCAGCCGTTCGGGCGCGTCGTCGCGTCCGAGGTCGATCTTTCCAGCCCAGAGGTGTGTCTGATCGCTGACGCGAATGAAGTGCGCCCGCACAACGGGCCCGCTGTCGCCGTTCTGCAGCTGGCCAAGCATCACATACCGGGCATCCAGGGCCTCGCCGATCTTCCTCACGTCTTCGAAGATCCGTTCTGTCCTGAGCAGCGGTGAGTTGCCGATCACGCCGTAGTGCGGATTCTCCGACAGCGACACGACGACGGCATCCGTGAGCGTGCCGGCGAGCCGGTCGTATTCCGGACGGCCGGTTTCGTTGTGAAAACGCACCACCGCAATCGTGACCCGGTCGGCCGTGCGTTGCCAGCGGTACGCGCCGACCGCGATGACGAGCACCGCGACCACGGCGAGTGGAACAAGCCAGCGACGGCGCGTGCCGCTCGTCGACAGCGGAGATCCGGCGGTCTCTCCGGCAGTCGCGGCGGGTTCGGTGCCGGGTGCCGCGGCGGACACGGGTCCGATGAACCGGTACCCGCGCTTCGGCACCGTGACCACGAATCGAGGCGTCTCGGCGTCGTCGCCGAGGGCCTCGCGCAGCTTGGCCACCGCCGTGTTGAGGCCGGCCTCCGCGTCGACGAACGTCTCGGCGCCCCACAGCGCTGCGCGCAACTCGTCGCGCGTCACGACATCGCCGGCGCGCTGCATCAGCACGATGAGCGTGCGAAACGGCAAGTCCTGCAGCTTGACGCGTACGCCGTGCCGGCGCAGCTCTCCGGAGTGCTCGTCGGCTTCGAACTCCGCAAACCGGATCACGGGTTCATTGTAGGACCGTCGAACTCCGTCGCGCTTCCAGGACCACGTCGGGGTCGTGGACCGTCAGCATCATGCCCGCCGGGGATTCGCGGAACCTGATTCGCACGCGAGGAGCGCCCATCGGGAAGAACGCCCGTTCGCCGACATGCGTCAATCCCCGGCCCGTGCGGCCGCTTCGCGTGAAGACCAGGGCGCTGTTCGTCACGGAAATCGTGATGCGTTCGTCGGCGGCGGCGCCGTAGACGTACTCGCCTGTGAGAGCCGTCATCTCGTCGGCGGTCAACGGCTGAGAATCAGGCCGCGCATCCGCACCCGGCAGGGTCTTGAGATAGTCGGTGACGGTTTGGGCGCGCGCGCCGCCCGCCATCGCGTGACGCAGAAGCGTGATGCCGTGCGGACCAGGCGTGGCTTCGATCCCAGGTGACGCGGCGATGAACGCCTTCACAGTCTCGAGGTGCCCGAGCATGGCCGCGGAGAAAATCGTCGGCCGCGCGCCGTGCGCGAGCAGCGTCTCGGCGATCTCGCGAGAGCCGACGTGCGAGGCGGCGCCGAGCGCGTCTTCCCAGTCGCCGAATCCCCAGTCCCAGGCGGCGCGGGCGAGCGTCGGCCGGACCGCCAGCAGTTCCTTGACGCGCGCGAGGTTGGTGTGCGCGACTGCCACCATTTCTCGAACCAGTTCGGCCGGCTGAGTTGGGAACGCCGCGTCGGGCGCACCCGGTTCGAGTGATCGCGCAACGGCCGAAGGCGAGGCGCTCGCCACATTCAGAAAAGCCGGAGTGAAAATCAGCGGAGATGTGTTCAGAAACGAACGGCGTGAGATGGACATTGACTGCCTCCCGGTAACCACGCCCCATCGTCTGGTTCGCGGTCATGAAGTGCAATCGACAGCGTCTGAATTCTCTGTGAACTCGCGATCCTCCTTGTGATTTCTGCGGTCCGGCAGGTAGGGTATCGCCATGAGCGTGCTGCGCCTGGCCGCGGCGGTGACGCTGTTCGCGAGCGGATTCTTTGCGGCCGGGCCCCACGCGAGCGCTGTGCCGTCGCAGCAGCCGACGCGGCGCGTCGCGCTCACGTTCGATGACCTGCCGTACGTGGCCGTCGCCAGTGAAACGTACCTGCTCCAGGCGTCGCGAGTGACAACCAGTCTGATGAAAACCCTGGCCCGTCATGCCGCCCCGGCTGTCGGCTTTGTGAACGAAGCACAGCTCCAGGCCGCGAATGAGCGCAAGGCGAGAATCGGCCTGCTCCGGCAATGGGTCGATCACGGCATGCTCCTCGGCAACCACACGTTCTCCCATCCGGATTTCAATGCCGTGTCCGTCGAACGGTTTCAGGAAGAGATTCTCAAGGGTGAGGTCGTGACGCGAGAGCTCCTGCGCGCGCGCCCGGGTGCGCCGTTGTTCTTCCGGCATCCGATGACGCATACGGGCAACACGAAGGAGAAGAAAGAGGCCATCGAACAGTTTCTGGCTGCGCGCGGCTACATCATCGCGCCGCACACCATCGAGAACAGCGACTTCATCTTCAACGCCGTCTACGCGCGGGCGCGCGCGGCACACGACGCCAAGCTCGTCACGAAACTGCGCCAGACGTATCTCGATCACACGATGGCCGCGACGGCGTTCGCGGAAACGATCTCACCGAAGATCTTCGGTCGCGAGGTGACCCAGACGCTGCTGCTTCATGCGAACGACATCACTGCAGATTGTCTGGACGAGATGCTCGAGCGGTACGAGGCGCGCGGATACCAGTTCGTCACGCTCGAACAGGCCATGGCCGATCCCGCTTACCGGACTCCCGACACGCTCGTGAGCGATCGTGGACCGACGTGGCTGTGGCGGTGGATGAAGAGTCTCGGGATGAACGTCAGCTTCGCCGGAGATCCCGACGTGCCGGCGTGGGTCACCGACCTGTTCAATCGCTGACTTGCTGCTCCACAAAGACAACCGTTTGGGCGCGGTCTCCGTCATAGTAAGGGTCCCTACATATAGGGAGGTGACCGGTCCATGTTCAGTCCCGCGCTCAAAAAGGGCAGCATCGAGATGCTGGTGCTGGCGCTGATCGAGGCGCGCCCGCGGCACGGCTACGAAATCGGCAAGCTCATCGAGGAGCGATCTCGGGGCCGGTTGACCTTCGCGCTGCCGACGCTCTATCCGACGCTGCTGCGGCTCGAAAGCCGGGCCTGGATCAAAGGACGATGGGTGGAGAAGCCGGGCGAGCGCGAGCGCTGCTTTTACCGGCTGACACCCGAAGGCCGGCGCGTGCTCGCCGAGCAGCAGACGACGTGGCGCGCTTACGTCGCGGCGGTGAACGAGGTCATGGGGCGCGGGCATGCGTGATTGGCGCGCGTTCGTTCGATCGCATCTCACGCTGCCCGGGCTGACTCCCGAACGGGAGTCACGGGTCGTCCGGGAACTGGCCGCGCAGCTCGAGGATTTCTATCGCGATGCGCTCGGGCGCGGCGCGACCGAGGCCGAGGCCGAAGCGCACGCCGCGGCGCAGATTACCGACTGGACGCGTATGGCCGACGATGTCCTGCGCGCGGATCGGGCGCACGTGCGGCCGCGCGTCGAGC
>JBLNGH010000143.1:0-5879 GCA_050264575.1 Acidobacteriota bacterium
AAGCGTCAGGTCATGTTCGAGCTGACGTTGCGCGTGAAGAAGATGTAGGCCGGCCCTTCCGGGCCGGCGGGGCTAAAGCCCCGCCCTACATTGACTGAGGAGACCCAGCGTGAAGCGATTCAAATTTGCGTTGCTCTTCGTCGCGTGCGTCATCCACCTGACACTGCCGCCACCGCCGGTAGCGGCGGTCGGACAAGCTCCCGCACAACTCACCGCAACCCTTGCCGATCTCGACGCGCAGCTCACGGCCGACTTCGCGAAGGACGGGATCGGCGGCGTGTCGGTCGGCGTCGTCTCGGGCGCCGCGCTCGTGTGGTCGAAGCATTACGGCTACGCCGACATGGAAGAGCGGGAAGCGCCGACGAACGATACGGCGTATCGCATCGGTTCGATCACCAAACAGTTCACGGCGCTCGCGCTGTTGCAGCTGGTCGCGCAGGGAAAGATGCGGCTCACCGACCCGCTCGAAAAATACGTGCCCGAGGTCAAGCAGGTGCAGAAGAAATTCGAGGGCACCCCGCCAATCACGCTGCTCCAGGTCGCGACGATGCACTCGGGGTTGTCACGGGAGCCCGGGTGCGCGAACCATTCGGTCGGGCCGGTCAGCAGCTGGCAGAAGATTGTCGCCGACTGCCTGCCGGCAACGTCGTATGCCAACGAGCCGGGCACCACCTTTCTGTATTCGAACATCGGCTACGCGTCGCTCGGCCTCGCGATCGAGCGTGCGGGCGGGCAGCTGTACGTCGATCAAGTCACCGAGCGCATCCTGAAGCCGCTCGGCATGACACGGTCGGCATTCGAACCCAACCCCACGATTCAGCACGACCTGGCGCACGGCTACCAGCGTCAGAACGACAAGCCGAACCGGAGCGCGCCCGATCGCGAGCTCGAAGGCCGAGGCTACCGCGTGCCGAACGGCGCGCTCTTCAGCACCGTGAACGACCTGTCGAAGTTCGCCGCCTGGGAGCTGGGCGAAGGCCCGGCCGCGATCCTGCCGAAAGCGGTGCAGGACGCGAATTACAACCGGGCTTTCTTCAGTAACGCGACGATGACCTCAGGCTACGGCGTCGGGTTCATGATCGCGCGGCGGGGCGACACGGTCATGCTGGGACATGGCGGATCGACCGCCGGATACCATTCCTCCGTCATGGTGCACCGGCCGTCGAAGCTCGGTGTCATCGTCCTGCGCAACTGCGATTCGTGCCCCGTGGACGCGACACCTGTGTCGGTCCGGTTCCTCGAGCGGCTGGTGGCGGCCGTCAAGAAATAGAGCTACCGGCCCACCCATTTGGGCGGGCAAGACTGCCCATGCGGACATCTGTCAAAATGGGGAGATGGGCCGGGCGGCCGAGGGCCGCCGGTGGCCCCCGACCCGACGCATGGCCGCAGAACTCCCGAAAAAGAAAAAGATTCGCTGGTCCGCAGCCTGGGTCGAGGCGCGGGGGCTGCTCTGGGCCCGCCGCTGGCGGCTTGCGACAGGCGCGGGTCTGATGCTGATCAGCCGGGTCGCCGGGCTCGCGCTGCCGCTCTCGTCGAAGTTCCTGATCGACGATGTCGTGGGCAAAGGGCGCGTCGACATGCTGCCCAGGCTCGCCTGGATCGTCGGCGGCGCGACGTTCGTGCAGGCGGTGACGTCGTTCGGCCTCTCGCAGATCCTCGGCGTCGCCGCGCAGAAGGCGATCACCGACATGCGGCGCCGCGTCGAAGAGCACGTCATGCGGCTGCCGGTGCGGTACTTCGACACCACGCAGACGGGCATCCTCATCTCGCGCGTCATGAACGACGCCGAGGGAATTCGCAACCTCGTCGGCACCGGGCTCGTGCAGCTCGTCGGGAGCATCGTCACGGCCGTGCTCGCGCTCGGGTTCCTGCTGTACCTGAACTGGCAGCTCACGCTGGCGACGATCGGCGTGCTGGCCGCGTTCGGCGGCGCGATGAGCTACGCGTTCCGGACGCTGCGGCCGCTCTTCCGCGATCGCGGGAAGATCCAGGCCGAGGTGACGGGCCGGCTGAACCAGGCGCTCGGCGGCGTGCGCGTCGTGAAGACCTACACGGCCGAGCGGCGCGAGGATCTGATCTTCACGAAAGGCGCGCACCGGCTGTTCCGCAACATCGCGAAGTCGATGACGGGTGTGTCGGCGACCGGCGCGTTCTCGAACGTCGTCATCGGCGCGATCGGCATCGTCATGATCACCGTCGGCGGGCGGGCCATCGTCAACGGCACGATGACCCTCGGCGCGATGTTCGCCTACATCTTTTTCACCGGCCTGCTGGCGATGCCTATTGTCCAGATCGCGTCGATCGGCACGCAGATCTCTGAGGCGTTCGCCGGCCTCGATCGCATCCACGAGATTCTCGACACGGCGCGCGAGGACGCGCAGGACGCGTCGCGAGCGCCGCTCGACGCGCTGCACGGCGACATCGAGTTCGAGGACGTCTCGTTCGAGTACAACCCGGGCACGCCGGTGCTGAAGCACGTGTCGTTCACGGCGCCGGCCGGCACGACGACCGCCCTCGTCGGATCGTCGGGATCGGGCAAGAGCACGCTCATCAGCCTGGTCATGGCGTTCAACCGCCCGACGTCGGGCGTGGTGCGCGTCGACGGGCGGGATCTGCTATCGCTCCGGCTGGCCGAGTACCGCCATCATCTCGGCGTGGTGCTGCAGGACAACTTCCTGTTCGACGGCACGGTGGCCGAGAACATCGCCTACGGCACGCCGCACGCCACGCAGGCGGACATCGAGCGCGTGAGCAAGATCGCGCATGCGGACGAGTTCATCAACACGTTCGAGAAGAAGTACGACACGGTCGTCGGCGAGCGCGGCGTCCGGCTGTCGGGCGGACAGCGCCAGCGCGTCGCGATCGCGCGCGCGATCCTCGCCGATCCGCGCGTGCTGCTCCTCGACGAGGCGACCTCGAGCCTCGACAGCGAGAGCGAGATGCTGATCCAGGACGGCCTGCGATCGCTGCGCCAGGGGCGCACGACCTTCGTCATCGCGCACCGGCTGTCGACGATCCGGAGCGCGGATCAGATTCTGGTGCTCGAGCACGGCGAGATCATCGAGCGCGGCACGCACGAGTCGCTCCTCGCGCGCGGCGGCCGGTACCGCCAGCTGTACGACAAGCAGTACAACTTCGAGCAGGACCGGTTCATCAATCCCGGCGAGGACTTCACGCCCGAGCCGCCGCGGCCGGCGGCCGTGCCGGCCGTCCGCCCGACGCAGATATGACCTCCGAGGTCATTTTTCAAAAAACGTAAAATCACCTCGGAGGTCATTTCATTTGTCGCAGTTCATCTACACCATGAAGGGGCTCGGGAAGATCTATCCTCCCGACTCGGTCGTCTTCCAGGACATCTGGCTGTCGTTCCTCTACGGCGCGAAGATCGGCGTCATCGGCGCGAACGGCGCGGGGAAATCGACGCTCCTCAAGATCATGGGGGCCCTGGAGAAGAACTACCTGGGCGAGGCGACGCTCTCGGCCGGCTACACCGTCGGATACCTGCCGCAGGAGCCGCAGCTCGATCCGTCGAAGACCGTGCTCGGCAACGTCGAGGAAGGGGTCGCGCCGGTTCGCGCGCTCCTGACCAAGTTCGACGAGATCAACGCCAGATTCGCCGAGGACCTGTCGCCCGAGGCGATGGAAAAAGTGCTCGAGGAACAGGCGAAGGTGCAGGACAAGATCGAAGCGGCCGGCGCCTGGGATCTCGACGCCAGGGTCGAGCAGGCGATGGACGCGCTGCGCACGCCGCCGCCGGACGCGGAGGTGGCGACGCTGTCAGGCGGGGAGCGGCGCCGGGTGGCGCTGTGCCGGCTGCTGCTCCAGTCTCCGGATCTCCTGCTGCTCGACGAGCCCACGAACCATCTCGATGCCGAATCGGTCGCGTGGCTCGAGCACTTCCTGCGCGACTATCGCGGTTCCGTCGTCGCCATCACGCACGATCGCTACTTTCTCGACAACGTCGCCGGCTGGATTCTCGAGCTCGATCGCACGCGCGCGTATCCCTGGGAAGGCAACTACTCGTCCTGGCTCGATCAGAAGCAGCAACGGCTCGCCGTGGAAGAAAAACAGGAGACGAAGCGGCAGCGGACGCTGCAGCGCGAGCTCGAGTGGATCCGGATGTCGCCGCGGGCGCGGCAGGCCAAAGGCAAAGCGCGCCTGAACGCGTACGAGCAGCTGCTGTCCGAGGACACCGCCGAGAAAATCGACCGCGTCGAGATCTACATTCCGCCCGGCCCGCGGCTCGGCGACGTCGTCGTCGAAGCCCGTGACTTGCGGAAGGGCTACGGCGACCTGCTGCTGATCGACGATCTCGATTTCACCTTGCCCAAAGGCGGCATCGTCGGCGTCATCGGCCCGAACGGAGCAGGAAAGACGACGCTGTTCCGGATGCTGGTGGGACAGGAGTCGCCGGACGCCGGGACGCTGCGCCTCGGCGAGACGGTGCAAATCGGCTACGTCGATCAATCGCGCGAGGCGCTCTCGCCGGACAAGACCGTCTGGGAAGAGATTTCGGGCGGCGAGGATGAGCTGGTCCTCGGGAAGCGCACGATCAACTCCCGCGCGTTCACCTCGTGGTTCAACTTCCGCGGACGCGATCAGCAGCGGCTGGTCGGCACCCTCTCGGGCGGCGAGCGCAACCGCGTCCATCTTGCGAGGCTCCTGCAGCGCGGCTGCAACCTGCTGCTGCTCGACGAGCCCACCAACGACCTCGACGTCGATACCCTTCGCGCGCTCGAACAGGCGCTCCTGGATTTCGCCGGATGCGCCGTCGTGATTTCGCACGATCGGTGGTTCCTGGACCGGATTGCGACGCACATCCTGGCTTTCGAGGGCGACAGCCACGTCGAGTGGTTCGAGGGCAATTACCAGGAGTACGAGGCGGATCGCCGCCGGCGGCTCGGGGCCGCCGCCGACCAGCCGCACCGCATCAAGTACCGGAAGCTGACCCGCTAGCTCAAGGGGTCAGATCTTGTATTGCCACATTTTTCGTGTGACCCTCCATAAAATGTGGCAATACAAGACCTGACCCCTACAACTGCCAGGAGGATTACCCATGAGACGACCCGGCGAAACCAGGCGGACGATCGCGAAGGCCGTGATGGTCGTGGCGGTGTCGGCGGTCGTGCTGTCGATCGGCATCCGTGCGCAGCAGCAGGCGCCGGCCGGTCAGGCAGCCGCCCGACCGATGGTGCCCGTGGCCGCGAGCACGATCCTTCTCAACCCGGACGCGCATTACGGCGAGAACGTGTCGCTCAACGGCGCCGTCGAACAGGCGCTCACCAAGACCACCTTTTCGGTGGACCAGGACAAGACCAAGAGCACCGGCAAGGAGCTGCTCATCATCGCGCCGTGGCTCAACGCGGCCGTGACGCCAAACACGTACATCACCGTCGTCGGCGAGGTCGTGAAATTCGATCCGGCCGAGATCGCGAAGAAGGTGAAGGACTACACGCTCGATCTGCCGGCGGATCTCGTCGCGAAGTACACCGGCAAACCGGCGGTGATCGCGACGTCGGTCATCACCGCGGAGCTGGCCGAGATCGGCAAGCGCCTGCCGCCGCCGATGACGCCGGCCGAAGAGGCGTTCGACAAGGTGATGAAGTCGGTCAGCGCCGCCAACACGGCGCTGCGAAAAGGGATCGACGAGTCGAGCCTCGAGCTGACCAAACAGCAGACGACGATCCTCAAGAAGAACTTCATGGAGGCACAGCTGTTCTTCAAGAACCGCGGCACCGCGGACGCGACGGGCTGGGCGCAGGACGCCTATAAATACGTCGACGCGATCGAGACTGCCGCGACCGCAGGGAAGTGGGAGGACGTGAAAACGTCGGCGACGAGCCTCGCGGGCATGTGCTCCACCTGCCACGCCCAGCATC
>JBLNGH010000144.1:0-4107 GCA_050264575.1 Acidobacteriota bacterium
CCGGCACGCGGGATCTGTCCGGGCGGCCCGGTCCGAATTACTGGCAACTGCAGACCGACTACGACATCTCGGTCCGTCTGGATCCGGCCACGGACACGCTGACGGGCACGGAGACGATCACCCTGCACAACAACGGCCCGCAGCCGATGCCCGACATCTACCTGCGGCTCGATCACAACATTTTTCGGCCCCTCGTGCCGCGCGGCGCGTCCGTGCCGGCGGAGAACACAGAGGGAATGGTCGTGACGCGAATCGCCGTCAATGGCGAAGTGGCGAACCTGGCGGCGGCGGCCGGCGGCCGCGGCGCGCCGCGACAACTGGCGGCTTCAGGTCTCGATCAAACGCTCGCGCGCGTCGCGCTGTCCGCACCCATCGCCGCGAAGGCGACGGCGAAGATCGAAATCGCGTGGCACACCAAGCTTCCCGGCGGACCTGACGGCCGCGGCCATCGCATGACGCAGCGGTTCGGCGACACGCTCTTCCAGCCGACGCAGTGGTATCCGCGCATCGCGAAGTACGACGACCTCCGTGGCTGGGACATGAATCCCTATCTCGGCCCCGCCGAGTTCTACAACAACTTCGGACGCTTCGACGTCCGCATCGACGTGCCGGCCGGCTGGATCGTGAGCGGCACCGGCGTCCTGCAGAATCCGCAGGAGGTGCTGACGCCGACCGCGCGCGAGCGGCTGACGCACGTGCTCGAATCGGACGCCGTCATCACGATTGTCGGGCCCGACGAAGTCGGCCCGGGCAAGTCCACCGCCGCCGGCGATCGTCTGGTGTGGCGTCACGTCGCGGACAACGTGAACGACTTCGCATGGGCCACCGCGAAGAACTACATCTGGCGCGCGACGCGGGCGACGATTCCGGGCAAGGGTCCGATTCCGATCCACATGGTGTACGCGCCGGAGCGAGCGAACTCGTTTGCCAACGCCGGTCAGATCGCGCGTCATGCCCTCGAGTTCTACTCGAAGCTCTGGGCGCCGTACCCCTTCCCGCAGCTCACCCTCCAGGACGGTCCCAGCGCCGGCATGGAATATCCGATGGTCATCAACTCCAACCAGGGCGCGGCCGATCATGAAACCGGCCATCAATGGTGGCCGATGATGGTCGGCAACAACGAGACGTGGTACGGCTGGATGGACGAAGGGTTCAACCAGTACATGAACATCCTCTCGGACGCCGACGGGCGCGGCGGCGCGCCGAACCTCAACATGGGGCAGCGCTACGGCCGGATCACCGGCGACGAGAACGAGCCACCGATGATGTGGAACGCCAACTACGACGGCGACATGTACGGCTTCACGACCTACGGCAAGACGCCGTACATGCTCTCGATGCTCGGCGGGATCGTCGGCGACGATGCCGTGCAGCGCGCGATGAGCGTGTACGCCAAGACGTGGGCCTTCAAGCACCCGTCGCCATGGGACTACATCTTCCTGCTGAACGGCGAGCTCAAACAGGATCTGAACTGGTTCTGGTACTACTGGCTCTGGACGACCGAATCCGTGGACGGCGGGATCGCGAACGTGGCGACGGCGGGATCGAAGACGACCGTGACGGTCCGCCAGGACGGTCAGATGCCCTCGCCCGTCGTCCTCAAGGTGCAGTTCGACGCCGCCGGTCCCGCGATCAAGCCGATGGCCAACGCGAAGATGGTGAACGACACCACCGCGATCGTCACGTGGCCGGTCGACGTGTGGTTCAACGGCAGCCGGACGTTCGACGCGGCGCTCGACTTCGGCGGCCGCACGATCACCGCGATCACGCTCGATCCCTCATGTCGCTTCCCGGATCGCGATCCCAGCGACAACGTCTGGCCGAAAGCCGCCGCGCCGGCGGGCGGCGCTCAGCGGCCGAATACGTGCGGGGGGTAGGAATCTAGGGCGGGGCTTCAGCCCCGCCGGCCCTGAAGGGCCGGCCTACAGTTAATATAGACAATCTATATCGACACCCTGTATAACCAAGGCGTGGCGGAGACGCTCTTGCAGGGCACGCTCGATCTGCTGATCCTCCGCACGCTGGCGCTCGGACCGCTGCACGGCGTGGGGATCGCGGACCGCATCGCACAGGTGACGCGCGGCACCTTCGACGTCAAGGCCGGCTCGCTCTTTCCGGCGCTCCACCGCCTGGAAACCGAAGGGTGGCTGCGAGGCGCGTGGGGAGAAACGCCGACCGGCCGGCGCGCCAGGCTGTACACCCTGACGAAAGCCGGCCGGGCCCATCTCGCGGACGAGAAGAAATCCTGGGCGCGGGTATCGCTCGCCATTCAGCAAGTCCTGAAGATGAGCTGAGCACGCGATGCCACTCCTCAGCCGATTTCGGTCCCGAACGCGCGCGATGCTGCGCGGCGACGCCATCGAGCGTGACCTCGATCGCGAGGTGGCCGGGTGGGTGGATGAACTGGCCGCCCGCTATGAGGCACAGGGCCTGGACCGGCGCGAAGCCCGGCGCCGCGCGCTCGCCGAAACCGGCGGAATTGACCCAGTAAAAGATCGTGTCCGCGACGTGCGCGCGCGCTGGTTCTTCGACTGGCACCGCGGATCCAGCCTCGATCGACTGCGCTTCGACCTTTCGACCGCCGTCCGCTCGATGCTGTCGACGCCAGGTCCCACGGTGGCGGCGATGCTGACGCTCGCCGCCGCCGTCGGCGTCAACCTGGCCGTCTTCGGACTCGTCGACCGCGCGCTCCTCAGTCCGCCGGCGCACGTCGCCCATCCCGGCCGGGTGTTCACCGTCGCGTTCCACGGTCCCGCCAGCGCGCCTGCGACCGCGCGCATGACCACCGGCTCCTACGTGGCCTTCAAGGCGATTCGCGATCAGGTGCCGGCGCTCGCGGGCGCCGCGGCGTTTCAGCGCACCGATCTCAGCGTCGTGATCGACGGCGACCAGCGCCGGGTGAGTGCGCTGCTCATTTCCGGCACGTACTTCGACGTGCTGGGTGTGCGGCCGATGTTCGGGTCGGGCATTCTGCCGGAACACGACGACCTCGCGAAAGCGACGCCCGTCGTCGCCGTGAGCTACGCGTTCTGGCGGTCGGCGCTTGGCGGCGATCGCGGGGTGCTCGGCCGCCGGGTGAACATCCGCGGCACCGACTACGCCGTCGTCGGCGTGATGCCGGAGGGATTCAGCGGCCACTCCGCGACCGCCGTCGATATGTGGGTGCCGCTCGCCGCGGCGATGCGCGGCACGGCGGGGTGGGAACACGACGCGTTTCGGAATGTCGTGTCGGTCGTCGTGCGGCTCGCGCCGGGGACGAGCGTGGACGCCGCCGAAGCCCAGGCTTCGAGTGCCGTCGGGCGAGGCATCAGCCTGTCGGCCCTGATTGGCGCGGACGTCGCGGCAACGGAACGGCGCGTCGCGTGGTGGCTGACGGTCGTGTCGATCCTGCTGCTGGTGATTGGCCTGGCCAACACCGGCACGCTGCTGGTCGTACGGGCGGCAGAACGACGGTACGACCTCATCGTCCGCGCCGCCCTTGGGGCGTCGCGCCCGCGGCTCCTCGCGCAGGCCTTCTTGGAAGCGGCGCTGCTCTCGATCGCCGCCACGGCGTTGTCGCTGGCGACCGCCAGCTGGTTCGACGAAGCCGTGCGGCGCGTGCTGTTCCCGAATCTGGTCGGCAGATCCGGACTCACGCTGTCGACGACAGCCACGGCCGCGCTGGCCGGTGTGGTCATGATGGTCGTCGCCGGTGTGGCCAATGCGTGGCAATTTCCGGCGCTTCGCAAGCCAGGGGCGATGACGTCAGCCGCACGCCCGGGCCGCGCGAAATCGAGGATGCTGACCGCGCTGCTGCTGGTGCAGACGACGCTCTCGGTGCTGCTCCTCGCAGGCGCCGGCATGATCGGCCTGAGTTTCCATAACCTCGCGTCGCAGGACTTCGGCATGCGCATGGACGGCGTGATCGTCGCCGAGTTCGAGGCCGGGCCGGCGACGGGCATGGCGCGCGGTGAGCTGTTCGAGAACGCGCTCGAACAGGTCGCGGCGCTGCCGGGCGTCGAGATCGCGACGCTCGTCGACGCGTTGCCGTTTGGCGGGTTCAACGTGCCGCCGATCAGCGTGCCCGGCCGTGCGGAACCGCCATCGGTCGACGGTCAGCTGCCGCAT
>JBLNGH010000145.1:0-3365 GCA_050264575.1 Acidobacteriota bacterium
ACCCGCGATTCACTCCCGAGGTCGCCGGATTCACGATCTATGTTATGAATGCCGACGGCAACGGACAAACACCGGTCATTCATCGGTCCCCGCTGTTTGACGGCGAGCCAGTGTGGTCCCCGGACGGTACCAGGCTCGCATTTTCGAGCTGGAAGGACGGTCCGTTCGGGCCCTACCCACGCATCTTTATCGTGAACGTCGACGGCACCGGCGTGCGCCAGCTGACACCCGATGTGGACGACAACCTCGAGTACGTCACGGACTTCGGGCCGTCGTGGTCGCCGGACGGGACGCAGATCGTCTTCACGAGGAATGGCGCCCTGCACGTGATCAATGCCGACGGCAGCGGGTTCGCGGCGCTTCCGAACGAAGAGTTTGCGCAGAACCCGTGGTGGTCGCCGGACGGCACGCGCATCGCCTACACTGGTGGAGCCGGCGACATCCGCATCTGCGACGCGAATGGGGCGAATCCGGTGTCGGTGACCACGAATCCGGCGCAGGAGTTTTCGCCGCGGTGGTCGCCGGATGGCCGCCGGCTCGTGTTCGTGCGAGTGACTGACGACCAAGTGGGGCCCGACTTCGTAACGCAGCTCTATACGATCAACGTCGACGGCACAGGCGAGTCACGCCTCAGTCCCGGCGGATTCTCCGAGTATAGTCCGGACTGGGGACCGGACGAGCCTGCCAGGGGGGTGAGCGGCGTTCAAGTCGAAGTGACCCCCGCCACGGCGACGCTCGACGTCGGCGAGTCTCGGCAGTTCAGCGCGATCGTGCGTGCGCACAGCGGGACCATTCTCAGCGATGCCTCGGTCCGGTGGGTGTCGGACAATCCCGCAGTCGCGGTCGTGAACACGTCTGGTGTCGTAACCGGAGCAGCCCGCGGCGCGGCGCAGATCAGCGCGGAGTTCGGCAATGCCACCGGCAGGGCCCGGGTCACCGTTGCCGAGCTGACCCTCCGCAATCGCATCGTGTTTGCGACCACGGAGCGTGGCAGCTTCGATCTTGGCGTCATCCGGTCCGACGGATCGGACCGGCATATCCTCACCACGGGCAATACGGGAGGCAGAGTTTTCTTGGAGCCGGATATTTCTCCTGACGGCCGGCGCATCGCATTCAGGGACGTCACCAATGATGTGTATATCATGAATGCCGACGCTTCGGGGATTACGCCCCTCGCCACGGGACCGCAGTTCGATGGGTCCCCCGACTGGTCGCCGGACGGTACACGTATTGCGTTCGTCCGGACGATCCCGACGCCAGTCGGAGATCAAGGCCGGATTTTTGTGATCAATGTCGACGGCACGGGTCTCCGGCAGGTCTCGCCTGAGCCTGACGATCCCAGCGCATTCGTCGGCGACGGCTGGCCCTCTTGGGCCCCTGATGGCATGCGGCTCGTCTTCGCACGGAACGGGGAACTCTTCACCGTGAACGCCGACGGCTCGGGGTTGACGCCTGTGCCGACACCCCATGGGGCGATGTCGCCTACCTGGTCACCCGACGGGAGCCGGATCGCGTACCACAGTCTCGGCTTTGCGGGCGAACTCTTTGTAACGAAACCGGACGGTTCGAATTCGGTCCAGTTAACCGACGGACCAGAAGCGGAGACGTCGCCCGGCTGGTCGCCCGACAGCCGCCGGATTGTGTTCGCGCGGTGGGTGGACGGAATCACGGCGCAACTGTGGATTATCAACGCGGACGGGACGGGCCTGATACGACTGACGAGCCCGAACCCCGCTCAGCCGTTCGCCTACGATGACGACCCAAGCTGGAGCCCGCTGCCCTAGGTGGCGGAAACGGGTACACAGCCGTAACATGGCGCCCGGATTACAGTCCGGGCGCCTCGTTTCCGTGAGTCCCTCACCCTTGACCTAACTCGAATAACCAGCTTAGTTTCGCGGGCTTCGGGGCAACGTTTTTTGTCCGATTTCGAGGGTTCTTTTGCCGACTATCAATCAGCTCGTCCGGCACGGTCGCCGCGACGTCGAAAAGAAGGAAAAGGCGCCGCATTTGCGCGGCAACCCGCAAAAACGCGGCGTGTGCACGCGCGTGTATACGACCACGCCGAAGAAGCCGAACTCGGCGCTGCGCAAAGTGGCTCGTGTACGGTTGACGAACGGCTTCGAAGTGACGGCGTACATCCCGGGTGAAGGGCATAACCTGCAGGAGCACTCGATTGTGATGATTCGCGGTGGCCGCGTGAAGGATCTTCCGGGCGTGCGCTACCACATCATCCGCGGCACACTCGACGCCGCCGGCGTGAACGAGCGCAAGCAGTCGCGCTCCAAGTATGGCGCGAAGCGTCCCAAGGAGGCCGGGAAGTGAGTCGTCGCAAATCCGCGATTAAACGTCCGGTGCCGGCCGATCCACGCTACGACAGCCAGACGGTCTCCAAGTTTCTGAACAACCTGATGGTGTGCGGCAAGAAGTCGTTGTCCGAGCGCATTTTCTATCAGGCGATGGACATGATCGAGCAGCGCACGGGGCAGCCGGGCGTGAACGTGTTCAAGCAGGCGCTGTCGAACGTGAAGCCGGCGCTGGAAGTGAAGTCGCGGCGCGTCGGTGGCGCGACGTACCAGGTGCCGGTCGAGGTGCGGCCCGAGCGCCGCACCGCGCTGGGGATGCGCTGGATCATCCAGTACAGCCGCGCGCGCAAAGAGAAGACGATGGCCGAGCGCCTCGCCGCCGAGCTGATTCTGGCGTCGAAGGGCGAAGGCGAGACGATAAAGAAGAAGGAAGACACGCACCGGATGGCGGAGGCCAACAGGGCTTTCGCGCATTACCGGTGGTGAACGTCTAAACAAACAACTTCGGGACCCTGGCTTAAGGGATCCTGCATCGAGGCTCTCGAAAGGAGCCCGATGACGGCGGAGCGAGACCGGCCCCCCGGCACACGAGTGGGGCGTCCTGGTCGCCCCGCGTTTTTGCTGGGTAAACCGACGCAAGGGCACGCCTATGGCGTGCCCATACCGACAGATAGGACGCAATGCCTAGAACGACGCCGCTCGACAGGATTCGTAACATCGGCATCATGGCCCACATCGATGCCGGGAAAACGACTACGACCGAGCGTATCCTCTATTACACGGGCCGCACCTACAAGCTGGGTGAGGTGCACGAAGGTACGGCCACGATGGACTGGATGGAGCAGGAGCAGGAGCGCGGCATCACCATCACGTCGGCCGCCACGACCGCGTTCTGGACCCGCCTGAATCAGCAGCACCGTATCAACATCATCGACACCCCGGGACACGTGGACTTCACCGTCGAAGTGGAGCGCAGCTTGCGCGTGCTCGACGGCGCCGTCACCGTGCTGGACGCGGTGGGCGGCGTAGAGCCGCAGACCGAAACGGTGTGGCGCCAGGCCG
>JBLNGH010000146.1:0-20575 GCA_050264575.1 Acidobacteriota bacterium
GTGAGCTGCACGACGGCATCGACGCGCCGGCCGTTCGACGTGACCGTGACCAGATTCGGCGCCGAGGCCGGGTCGTAGTCCCAGAGGCCGTGATGCACGATCTGGAAGTGCCACTTGCGCACGCCGGTCGCGGCGTCCAGACACACGATCGACTCGCCGAAGAGGTTCGCGCCCGGTCGGCGTCCGCCGAAGTAATCGTTGCTCGGCGTGCTCACCGGCAGATAGACGAGCCCGCGCCGCTCGTCGAGGCTCATCGGCGCCCAGACGTTCGTGTGCCCCGTGAACTTCCAGGAGTCGCCCTCCCACGTGTCGTGGCCGAATTGGCCGGGTCCAGGCACCGTGTCGAACCGCCAGACCTGCTTGCCGGTCTTCGCGTCGAACGCGCGCACGTCGCCGGGCGGATCGTTCCGGTAGGTCAATCGATCACCGACGCCGTTGCCGACGATGACGAGATTTCGATAAACGACCGGCGGCGACGTGTTCGTGTAATGAAGCTTGTTGATCGGATACCGAAGCCCTTCGGAGAGATCGACGACGCCCTTCACGCCGAACGACGACACGGGTTCGCCGGTCTTCGCGTCGAGGGCGAACAGCCGGTAGCGGCTGTTGAGGAAAATCCGGAGTCGATCGCCGTCGCGCCACGCAGCCACGCCCCGATGCACGTACCCCGTCCCGTTCGGCGGCTGTCCGTCCTCAGTGGCTCTCGGATCGAAGGCCCACAACTGCTTGCCCGTCTCGGCGTCGAGCGCGACGACGCGGTTGTACATCGTGCTCACGTACAACACGTCGTCGATCATCAACGGCGTGTTCTGGAAATTCCCGGGCCTCGTGCCAAACGCCGCCACTGCGTCTTCGGACGGGTTCCATTCCCACGCGATCGCGAGCTTGGAGACGTTCTCGCGATTTACGTCGGTGAGCGGCGAATAATGCGCCGCGCCCGCGTCGCCCGCATAGGCGGGCCAATCCTGCGACGCAGGCGGTTTCTGCGCCGCGACCGATAAGAGAAGCAGCACCATGAACAGCGGTGGCAGAACTTGTACGGTGCGCATACGCATATTTGTAAGTCCCGAGGTATTGTGAACGCAGGCTCGCGACTTGTCACTCCAGGTCATTTACACTTCGGCCTGATGCGCCGGGGGGCCATTGTCTGCGCGCTCGTCCTTGCCGCAGGTGCTGCGACGTTCGACGCGAGAGAGCAGCCTGCGGCGGCGGGAGCGGGACGATTCACGCGGCCGCTCGAGCATGCGCCGCAGATCGTGGACTATCGCATCGGCGTGCGGCTCGACCACGCCACGAGGCGCCTCGACGGGCAGGAGCGCCTGACCTGGCGCAACACGTCATCGGACGCCGTCCCCGACCTCTGGTTCCACCTCTATCTGAACGCCTTCAAGAGCGAGAAGAGCACCTTCTTTCGTGAGTCGGGGGGATCGCTTCGCGGCGCGCTGCAGGGCCCGAAGAACTGGGGATGGACGCACGTCACGTCGCTCAAGCTCGCCGACGGCGCCGACCTCACGAGCCAGATGCGCTTCGAGCATCCCGACGACGACAACACCGACGATCAGACGGTGATGCGCGTCCCGCTGCCGTCGCCCGTGCCGCCCGGCGGCAGCGTGACGCTCGACATCGCCTTCACGGCGCAGCTCCCGCGGGTCTTCGCGAGAACCGGATATGTCGGCGACTTCTATCTGGTCGGCCAATGGTTTCCGAAAATTGCCGTCTACGAACCGGCCGGCCGCCGCGGCCGGAAGATCGGCGGCTGGAACTGTCATCAGTTCCACGCCAACTCCGAGTTCTACGCCGACTTCGGCCGGTTCATCGTCGAAATGACGGTGCCCGGCCGGTTCGTGGTCGGCGCGACGGGCCGCCGCACGGCGGAACGGAAAAACAGCGACGGCACCGTGACGTACACGTACGAGCAGGACGATGTGCACGATTTCGCCTGGACTGCCGATCCTGGCTTCGTCGTCGTGCGCGACGTTTTCTCCGCCGCGCGAGAGGTGACGCCCGCCGAGCAGGAACGCATGGCGACGCTGCTCGATCGTCCCGTGGGAGAAATCGCGCTCTCGGACGTGGACGTGACGCTGCTGATGCAGCCGTCGCACCTGCCTCAGGCGGCGCGGCACATGCGGGCCGTGAAAACCGCGCTGAAGGAATTCGGCCTCTGGTACGGACGCTATCCGTACCCGACGCTGACGGTCGTCGATCCGCCGGAGGGCGGCGTCGACGGCGCCGGCGGCATGGAGTACCCGACGTTCATCACCGGCGCCACGACCAGCTTGTTCAATTACCGTCCGCTCGATCAACTTCTGATTCCCGAGCAAACCGTCGTCCACGAGTTCGGGCATCAGTTCTGGTACGGCCTCGTCGCCAACAACGAGTTCGAGGAAGCCTGGCTCGACGAAGGCATCAACTCGTACTCGACGTCGCGGGTGATCGACAGGAACTACGGCGCCGATCGATCGCTCGGCGCGTTGTTCGGCCTGCGCGTGGGCTGGCTCGACGTGCCGCGAGCCTTGAATATCCGCACGCCCCGGCCCGGACGAGTCCGCCAGCCGTCGTGGACCTACATGAACGACGAAAACTACGGCTTCTATTCCTACATGAAGCCTGAGCTGGTGCTGGGGACGCTGGAGCGCATGCTCGGCGAACAGACGATGTCGCGCGTGATGCGCACGTACCACGAGCGATGGCGCTTCGGACATCCGTCGAGCGACGACTTCTACGCGGTGGCGATCGAAGTATCCGGGCAGGATCTCATGCCGTTCTTCAAGCAGACGATCGAAGGGAACGACGTCGTCGACTTCGAAGTCGAGGACCTGAATTCGGTCGAGATCGAGCGGAGCGCAGCAGCCGCCGCTGCCGGCAAGCACCCGGCGGCCGGCGGTCAACCGTCCAAAGACGCGCCTGTCGAGTACGAGAGCTCGGTCACGATCAACCGTCACGGCGGCCTCACCGTCCCGGTGGACATCGCGGTCAAGTTCGAAGGCCAGGCTCCCGAACGGCTGACGTGGGATGGCCGCGACGGCTGGAAGAAGTTCACCTTCCGGCGTCCGCAGAAGATCGAATGGGCGACAGTCGATCCCGACAAGAAGCTGCTGTTCGATGTCAGCTGGCTCAACAACGCGCTGCGGGCGAACGCCGACCGCCGCGTCGCGACGAAATGGACGGCCCGATGGCTGTTCTGGCTGCAGAACGTCCTGATGCTGGCCGGGGTGTGAGATGTTGACGACGTCAATGAGACGCGGCGTGCGCGCGATCTTCGCCGAGGCTCGCGTGGCGATTCTGCTCTGGCTGGCGAATGTCGCCCTCGCGCTCGTCGCGCTGCCTGCCGTCTGGTCGTGGTGGGCGCGCACCTCGCTCCTTCCCGAGGCCGATCCGCTCCTCGACCGCTTCCATGCCGGCATCTTCCGCGATCTGCTCATCGACGGCGGCGGCAACGGATTGCTCTCGATGCTCCTGACCGGGCTCGGGTTGCTGATCGTGTCCGTGCCGGTCAGCGCGTTTCTGTCCGCGGGCACGCTCGAGGTCCTCATCAGCGACGACTCGCCGAACTTCTTCCAGCGCTTCATGAACGGCGCGGGACATTTCTTCTGGCGCTTTCTGCGGCTCGCCATCATCGGCGGCATCGTCATGGCGATCGCCGTCGCCGCGGCTGTCGCGGGCTCGGGCCTCGCGGTGGCGCCCCTCATGCGGTCGAACTGGCCGCCGGCAGCGTTCGTCGCCCTGGGAATCGAAGGCGCGACGTTCCTCGTAGTGACTTCGTTCTTCCTGCTTTCGTTCGACTACGCGCGGATCCGTCTGGCGCTCACCGATCGCGGCGGCGCGCTTCGTGCGTGGGTGCCGTCGCTCTGGCTCGTGCTGCGGCATCCGCTGCGCGTGTATGGCCTGGCGGTCCTGTTCGGCGTGCTGTTTGCGATGGTCGCCGGCGCCTATCTCTTCGCCATTGCGCGCCTCGGCTCGCACACCATGCCGCTGATTCTCGGCGGGATCGCGATCCAGCAGGTGTTTCTGATCGTGCGCGCGGCGCTGCGGGTCGGCCTGCTCGCGAGCGAGGTCGAGCTCTACCAGTGGCTGCGGCCGGCAGGGACGCCCGCCCCGGTGAACGTCGATCCGCGTCGGCCGCAGTCGCCGGTGCCGTTGCTGTACGACGCACAGTAGAATCCCGCCATGACGTACTGCTTCGGCCCCTTCAGGGCCGATCGCGTCAGCTACCGGGCCTTCGAGGGCGAGCGCGCGCTCGAGCTGACCCCGAAGCTCCTGGATCTCCTCTTCTATCTGCTCGAACGGCCCGCGACGCTGGTGACGAAAGAGGAACTGCTGGAGAACGTGTGGCCCGGCGCCAACGTCACCGACAACGCCCTGGCGCAGGCCATCTCCGATCTGCGCGACGCGCTGAACGACTCTCCAGCCGCGCCGACGTATATCCGGACGGTGGCCCGGCGCGGGTACCGGTTCATCGCGCCGGTGGAAGCGATCGCGCCCGTCTCGGCGGCTGAAAAAGGACCTCGGGTGTCATTTCGCGAAGAACGTGACATGACAGCCGAGGTCAAGCACGGTCTCGCCGTGCTGGACTTCACGAACGTCACCGGCGATCCGGACGTGGCATGGCTCGGCGCGGGCATCGCGGAGACGGTGACCAGCGACCTGGCCGCGCTCGATCATTTCCGCGTCGTCGACCGCTGGCGCGTCGTGCAGGCCGGCCGGCAAACGGGCGGATCGATGAAAGAGATCGCGCCCGCGGTCGGCGCCAGCCTGATCGTGACCGGCAGTTACCAGCGCATCGGGCCGAATCTCCGGATTACGGCGAGGCTGGTGGATCTCTCGAGCAGCGAGGCGATCGCCGACGCGAAGGTGGACGGCCTGCTCGAAGACGTCTTTCGCCTGCAGGACGGGATCACGGTATCGTTCGCGCGCGAGCTTGGGCTGCCGGTCACGCCGCGCGCGGGCCGGCTGGGTGTGCGTGAGACCGCAAGTCTCGACGCCTACCGCGCGTACACGGAGGGCTGGCTCAAGATCGAAAGCCTGGACACGACGCTCATCGGCGAATCCATCCGCGATTTCGAGCGCGCGATCGCGATCGACCCGCGGTATGCGATCGCCTACACCGGAATAGCCAGCGCGGAGTTCGTCGCGTACGAAATGACGCGAGCGGAGCGGGCGGCCAACCTCGACGCGCTCACGTCGGGCATCGAGCACGCCCGCCATGCCATTCACCTCGACGATCGGCTCGCGGAGGCGTATTCGACGCTGGCGTTCCTGCTCTCGAGCGCGTCGCGGTTCGACGAGGCGAAGCGGGCCGGCCAGCAGGCGGTCACGATCGAGCCGGACAACTGGAAGCACCAGTACCGTCTCGGGCACGCGTCGTGGGGCGAGGAGCGGCTGAGGGCGTGCGCGCGCGCGCGCGCCCTCTATCCGCAATTCGCGTACGCGAACCTGGAAATGGCGATGATCTTCGTCGCGCGCGGCGATCTCGACGCCGCCGACGACATCGTTCGCCCGGGCGTCGCCGGACAGGACCGTCAGTCGCGGGCGTCGGATCGCTTTCCGGCGATCGGCTTTCACTGGATGCTCGGCACGCTCCGCGCCGCGCGGGGTGACGCGGCGGGCGCCGCCGGCGAGTTCGATCTCGAATTGAGCCAGGCCCAGACCAGACGTCTGTACGGACCCGAATACGCCGCGGCCGCCCTCGTGTCTCGCGGGCACGCGGAGCTGGCGCTCGGTCAACCCGATCTCGCGCGCGAGACCTTTGGCGCCGCCCTGACCCACATCGCGGGCTATGTGTACGCGCTCGTCGGCCTGTCGCTGGTGGAGGCGTTGCGCGGCGAGGCCGCCGCGACGGCAACAGCTCGAGCGGCGACACGGGAGGCCATTGAGAATCTGGAACAGACGGCCCGGCCGCACATCGCGCTGATGGCCCGCGCGTGCGACGCGGCCGTCCACAACGAGCCCGGACGGGCGGTCGACAGCCTCGAGCGGCTGCTGGGCCTCGGTCCGCCCAGCGTCCTGGGCTGGACCATCCCTGTCGAACCCTGTTTCCGGCCGCTGGCCGGCCACCCCGGGTTTGCGCGCGTGCTCGCAAAGCTTGCCGACCGAGCCAAATAGGGGCGATTCACGGCTCCTCACCATTCCTCAGGGCGGAATCACGACTTTCACCCGCGACCCGGCGTATCTTCCTACACGGAAAGTCACTTGACTTGACGTGGTAGGTTGCGCACCTGCTGAACGTTTGGCAAGGGCGCGCGCGACGATACCACGTCAAGTCAAGTGCTTTCCGGGGACGAGAACGGCGTCATGGCGAAGGTGCTCGGATTCATCGTGCGCAGCGTGCTCTGGATGCTCACGCACACGCTCTACCGGATCACGATTGCCGGACGCGAGCACATCCCCAGCCGCGGGCCGGCGCTGATCATCTCGAATCACATGTCGATGATCGACGGCGCCCTCGTCGGCGCCTCGATCGATCGCCCGGTCAGATTCCTGGTCTACGGCCCGCACTTCCGCCTGCCCTGGCTCCAGTGGTTCATGCGATACCTGCACGCGATTCCGGTCACGGCCGGTAACCGGAAGGAAGTCGTGCGGGCGCTGGAGCGCGCGCACGCGGAGCTGGCCGCCGGCCACGTCGTCTGCATCTTTGCCGAAGGCGCGGTCAGCCGGACCGGGAATCTGCTGCCGTTCAAGCGCGGTTTCGAGCGCATCGTGGATGGGCTCGACGTGCCGGTCATCCCCATCTATCTCGATCGCGTGTGGGGCAGCATTTTCAGTTTCAAAGGCGGCAAGTTCTTCTGGAAAGTTCCGGAGCGGCTGCCGTATCCCGTCACCGTTCAGATCGGGAAACCGCTGCCGGCGACCGTGAAGGCCGCCGAAGCGCGGCTCGCCGTCCTCGAGCTCGGCGCCGAAGCGCTGAGCCGGCGGCGGCCGGACACGCATCTGCTTCACACGGAGTACATGCGAACGGCCAAGCGGCGCTGGCGTTATCCGGCGCTCGCCGACAGCACCGGCCAGGAACTGACACACGGCCGCACGCTCGTCGGCGCCATGCTCCTCGCGCGGATTCTGAGACGCCGCACGCCGGACCAGCGGATGGTGGGGCTCCTGCTCCCGTCCTCGGTCGGCGGCGCACTGGCGAACATCGCCGTCCTGATGGCGGGCCGCGTCCCCGTGAACCTCAACTTCACGGTCGGGAAAGAGGCGCTCGAAGCTGCGGTTGCGCAAGCCGGCATTCGGACGATCGTGACCTCGCGCAAGTTCCTCGCGAAGGCCTCGCTGCCCGATCTGCCCGGCATGGTGTTCCTGGAAGAGCTCAGGAAAGAGATCGGCCGGAGCGCGAAAATCACGGCGCTGGTCCAGGCGCGGCTGCTGCCGGTGTGGTGGTTGAGACGACGCCTCGGCGGGAACGCGAAATCGGACGCGCTCGCCACGGTGATCTTCTCGAGCGGCAGCACCGGCGTGCCGAAGGGCGTGATGATCACGCACGCCAACATCCTCTCGAACGTCGACTCGCTCGCGCAGATCTTCCGGATGGAGGCGTCCGATTGTTTCATCGGCGTCCTGCCGTTCTTCCACTCGTTCGGGCTGACCGGCACGCTCTGGTTCCCGCTGTTGCAGGGCGCGAGCGTCGCGTATCACCCGAATCCGCTGGACGCGAAGACGATTGGCGAGCTGGCCGGGAAGTACCAGGCGAAGATGCTGATCAGCACGCCGACGTTCTGCGCGTCGTACGTGCGCCGCTGCACGAAGGAACAATTCGGACAGCTGAAGTTCGCGATCGTCGGCGCGGAAAAACTGCGCCCGCCGCTCGCCGCGGCGTTTCGCGAGCAATTCGGCGTCAATCTCCTGGAAGGCTACGGGTGTACGGAGATGTCTCCGGTGGTCTCGGTCAACCTCCCCGACGTGGAGCACACCCACGAACGGCAGATCGGCACGAAACCGGGATCGGTCGGCCATCCGATCCCCGGGGTCGCCGCGCGGATCGTCGATCAGGAGACCGGCGAAGGGCCGATTTTCGACCGTGAGGGCCTGCTGCTCGTGAAAGGGCCGAACCTGATGGCGGGCTATCTCAATCAGCCCGAGAAGACGGCCGGCGTGATGCGCGACGGCTGGTACGTCACGGGCGACGTGGCGCGGATCGACGAGGACGGATTCATCTTCATCACCGATCGCCTCTCACGGTTCAGCAAGATCGGCGGCGAGATGGTGCCGCACGTCCGGGTCGAGGAAGCAATCAACGACGCGCTGGGCGAGTCCTGCTCCGTCGTCACGTCTGTCCCCGACGCCGCCAGGGGCGAGCGGCTGATCGTGTTTCACACGCGCCAGGACGTCACCGCGGATGTCCTCTGGGAGCAGTTGTCCCAGACGGACCTGCCGCGGCTCTGGCTGCCGCGGCGCGAGAACATCCATTACATCGAGGCGATCCCGACGCTCGGGACCGGGAAGGTGGATCTGCGCCGGCTCCGGCAGTTGGCTGCCGAGCGAAGCGGCGTGTCGGTGTAGGGCGGCCCTTCAGGGCCGCTGTAGCGCCGCGAGCACGAAACACAGCGCCATGGCGGCGATGAACAGCGTCGGAATCAAGAAGAAATGCGTGAGCGAGATGACGAGCAGCACGACGCTGAAGCCCGCCAGCGCCCGCGTGACGGCGGTCATCAGCACCGGATCCTGAACGCCACGGCGCGCGATGAGAAGACCGACGCCGCCAATCGTGGCGAGGAACAGCGGAAACGAGAGACTGAAGCCGTCCACGAATTCCATGAGCGATCGCCGCCCGCCGCCCGGAAGAGGGAATTGGTAGCTCGATGCCATGTCGAGCAGGATCTGCTCTGTCTCGTTCGCGGCCGGCTGCGGGCCGGCGAGAACTCCGATCATGTGCACCGCCGCGGTGATCGCGGCAGCCCAGCAGCCGCACTTGAAGAACAACAGTTGTCGGTCGCGCATGAGGCTCCTCGGCTGGCTGCGGGCTACTGGCCGCCGGCCGGCGTCTTGCGAGGCAGTTTGCCGTCGCGATTCGCGGCCTGCCAGGCGAACACCGCGGCGACCGTCGCCATCTGCTTCATGTCGTTGACCTGCACGCGATCGTAGAAGTCCATGTTCGAGTGGTGCGTGCGCGAGTTGTACTCGTAGCGCTCCTGAATGAACTGGAATCCCGGAACGCCCGCGCCGTCGATGCTGGAGTGATCCGTGCTCGCGACCGATCGCGGCCCGAGCAGCTCGACGCCAAGATCCTTCAGCGGCTTGATCCATTCGGCGAAGATCGGCCGAACGGCGTCGTTGCTCTGGAGCCAGATGCCGCGGATCCTGCCGGTGCCGTTGTCGATGTTGAAATACGCGGAATGGAGCGCGTGCTCCGGCTTCGGCTCCTTCACCGTGCCGAGATAACGCTCGGCGTACAGCCGGGACCCGATGAGCCCTTCCTCCTCGGCCCCCCACAACGCGATCCGGATCGTCCGCCGCGGTCGCAGCCCGGTCGCGTGCAGGATGCGAAGCACCTCCATCATCGCCGCGCTCCCGGCGGCATTGTCGGTCGCCCCGGTGGCGCCGTGCCACGAATCGAAGTGCGCGCCGATCAGCACGATCTCGCGGGCGAGATCGCTGCCGGGAAAGTCGCCGATGATGTTGAAGCCGTTCTCCTGTCCCTGGGCTTCATCATTGAATCGCGCTTCGATGTTGAGCTCGACCGTGACCGGCACATGGTGATCGAGCAGCCGCACCATGCGGTTGTAATGCTCCACCGCCAGCGTGACCTGCGGGAGCCCCGTCACCGGCGTGCCCGCCGTGCGCGACCCGCCTGACTGCACGAAGATCGTCCCGCCGTCGGTTCGCTGCGTCTGCCAGCTCAGATCGCTGCCGCCGGCAGACATGTCGCTGTTGGATCCGCGGTCGAACAGCGCAAGCACGCCTTCGCTTTCGTAGAAGTCGTTGAGATTGAACGTCTCGGCCGCCGCCCCACCGCGGCCCCGCCCGCGCCCCGCTGCGCCGGCGCCAGCCGCGCGTCCGCCTGCCGCGGCGGCGTCCCGCTGTCCTGCGGCCCCGGCATTTCCGCCGCGCGGCGCCGGCGGCGCCAGCGCCTCTTCAATGTCCTTGTCGTTCATCCGAAGCACGATCCGGTCGTCGAGCATGCGCACGTTACGCGCCGGCTGGGTCAGCACGATCTTGCCGCGCAGTTGGCCCTTGTACTTCTGCGCGTCAGCGGCATTCGCGATTTCCGGCCGGACGACGTCGGCCGTCACGACGCCGCGCGTCCCCGGGGTCCACGCCTTGGGCAGCCCGATGATCGGCATCACCTGCGGCGCCGTCATCGTCGCGTGAAATTTGAGGAGCGACCAGCCCTTGCCGAACGCGAATCGCTCCTTCCGGACGTTCTGCACGCCCCACGACTGGAGCGTCTTCACGGCCCAATCGCCGGCCTGCTCGAACGACGGCGAGCCCGTCAGCCGCGGCCCGTACGCGTCCGTCAGCCAGAACATGTGGTCCATGACCTGAGAGCGCTGCAGACCCTCGTCGCGAATCTTTGCGATGGCGGCCGTGTCTACTCGCTCGGCGGTCTGGCCGGCAAGCGTGGCGACCGCGAGGGCGGTGACGCCGAGAGCGATAAGGCGCTTCATGACCCCTCCGGGACGGGAATCATACGACGCCGGAGGGGCCTCAAATGCAGAGAAAAGGCACCCACGAGGCTGCCTTTTTCAGGCGTCTCCGATCAGATCGACCAGAAATCCGGCCTTCTCTGGGTACCCGACTTGCTGATACGAGACGGAATCGTGCCGTCCGATACCTCTCTTGCAGAACGGGTGCTCGCGATAGTCGCCGAAGTTGCCGAGGCCGACGAAGTTCGAACGAACCCGGACATCAATCTTTACGACACGCACCTGGTTGACTCGATCAAGATGGTGGAGTTGATCATGCTCCTGTCCGATCGACTCGGACTCGAGATCTCGCCGGCGGAGCTCGACCGCGACCAGTGGTCGACGCCGGGGAAGATCGTGCAGTACTGCGAAGCCCGCATGACGTCATGAACGCGACCGGACAGCCGTCCGATCCAAGTGCTCACCGCCGCGCCGACACGACTTCGGACACGCCCGGGCGTCTCATACACCTCCGCGCGGCGCTCGTCGCGGTGCCGCTCTTTCTCGCGGCGCTGTACCTGGTGTCCTGGGTGGCCGAGCAAGCGGTCGATCGGCATGTCTATGCGCTTGCGGCGAACCGGTTCACCCAGAAGGAGTTGGGGCTCGTCGTCCAGCAGCGCGCCCTGATGCGCCCGGACATCCTGCCGCTGTACGGCAGCTCGGAAATCGATCGGCTGAGCGCGCTGCATGCTCGAGAGTTATTCGCTGACGGCCCCACCGGATTCTCCGTCCTCGCCGTGGCCGGTCCCGGCACGCCCATCTTCGAGACGCTCCAGAGCATCGGCGCGCTCGCCCGGGAGTATCGAGGCCGCAAGGTCGTCCTGTCGCTCTCGCCGCAGATGTTCCTGATTCCCACGGGCGACCTGGTGCTGCGGCGGCATCTCGGGAACTTCTCACCCATCCAGGCGCTTCGTACGGTGATGAGCCCCGAGCTCAGCGTGGGCTTCAGGCGACAGGTGGCGCAGCGGCTGGTGCAGTATCCGGAGGCGTTGAATCGGAATACCGTCCTCGATGCCATCACGCACGTCGTCTCGAGCGATCGCCCCGCGATGCGAGTCGCGTACTACCTGCTGTGGCCGCTCGGCTGGATTCAACAGCGGGTGCTCAGCGAACAGGACAAGGTCCTGGTCCTTGGACACGTGCTGCGGACTCCCCTCCCCGAGGCCTCCCGCCGCGTGCCGAAACCTGACGGCCGGCTCGACTACGCGGCGCTGCTCGAGAAGGCGTTGCAGCTGCAAATGTCGCGATCGACGTCGAACACGTGGGGCGTCAACGACATCTGGTGGGGTTTCCACGAGGACTGGGTGCCCGACCAGGAGAACACGACCTCGGATGAGGAGTTTCTGCAGCAGTTGGCCGTATCCGAGACCTGGACCGATCTCGACCAGTACCTGCAGCTCGTCAAGGAGCTGGACCTCGACGCGCTGCTGATCAGCATGCCGTTCGACGGCCGGTTCATGGAGTACACGGGCGTCTCGGCGGGCGCACGCAATCATTACTACGCGAAAGTCAGCGAGGTGGCGGCGCGCTACGGCGTGCGCACGCTGCTCTTCGACGACAAGGAGCGGCATCCGTTCTTCTTCGACGACCTGTGGTCGCACTTCGGTCCGGTCGGATGGATCTACTTTGATCAGGCGCTTGACGCGTTCTATCACGACGATCTCCGCTGACCCGCGCGTGCGGAGCGTGGTGCTCGTGGGCTACTACCTCGCCATCCTCGGCGGTGTGTGGATTCTGGCGACCATGGGCGCGTTCAAGACGCCCGGGTTTGTCTATCAGAGTTTCTGACCGAGGGCGCGCTGAAGAGGAAGAGGAGCGCACTGCGTTGATGGACATCGTCGGCCGCATCGACGCCTGGTCAAGCACCAGGCCCAACAGCGTTGCCCATGTGAGCGGCGCGCGGCAGATGACCTATGCCGAGCTTGCCGAGCGCTCGGATGCCGTTGCCGCATATCTGTCGCGGCGGGTCCCGGACGATCGCTCGCCCATTGCCGTCGTCGGCCAGAAAGAATCCGAGATGGTCACGGGCTTTCTCGGCTGCATCAAGGCGGGCCATCCGTACGTGCCGCTCGACAACTCGCTGCCCCGCCAGCGGATCGACGACATCGTCTCGGTCGCCGGTGTGAGCGCCATGTTGACGCCCGAGGTGATCCGCGAGGCTGAACGCGAGCGGGGTCCGGCGGGACACATTCGGCCGCTCTCGGCAGCGGACCCCTTCTACATCATCTTCACATCGGGAAGTACGGGAACGCCCAAGGGAGTGCCCATCACGCTCGAATGCCTGACCGACTTCCTCGAGTGGATGGAAGACGAACAGCAGTTCCGCGACACTGAAGTATTTCTGAACCAGGTGCCGTACTCATTCGACGTGTCCATCATGGACACCTACCTCGGACTCATCACGGGCGGCACGGTCTTCAGCATCGATCGCGAGCAGATCACGAATCCCATAAAGCTGTACCAGGCGCTGGCTTCGTCCGGCGTCACCATCTGGGTCTCGACGCCGACATTCGTGCAGGTCTGCCTGGTCGAACGGCGGTTCGATCAGACGATGTTGCCCGGCGTGGACCGGTTCTTCCTCGCGGGCGAAGCTCTGGCGCCAAGCCTCGTCGCGCAACTGCACGAGCGCTTCCCGAACAGCACGGTGTGGAACATGTACGGTCCCACGGAAGCGACCGTGGTGGTGACGTCGGTGCGGATCGACCGGGAGATGGTGAGGCGATACGCGTCGCTGCCGATTGGCTTTCCCAAGCCTCGCACGCGAATCGAGATCTTCGACGCCGATGGACGGCCTGTGGCGAACGGTGAGCGCGGCGAGATCGTGATTGCCGGCCCGAATGTCAGCCCCGGATACCTGAACCGCCCGGAGGCGACCGAACGCGCGTTCTTCCGCCACGAAGGGCTGCGGGCGTACCGCACCGGCGACGCCGGGCACTATGAAGACGGCATGGTGTTCTTCGACGGCCGGCTCGACAGCCAGGTCAAGCTTCACGGGTTCCGGATCGAACTGGGCGACGTGGAGACGCACCTGCGAGCGTTGTCGCGCGTTCAAGAGGCCGTTGTGCTGCCGGTGACGCGGGAGGGGCGCGTCGAAGCGCTGCAGGCGTTCGTGATCCTGACGGGCGCGCGCGAGGGATCCGACTTCGAGATCGCGAACGCGCTTCGGGCGCAGCTCGCCGAGCGGCTGCCCGCGCACATGCTGCCGCGCAAGTTCCGCTTTCTGGACACGTTTCCGATGACCGCCAACGGCAAAGTCGATCGGCAGAATCTCGCCGGGCTCGCCTGAGCCGGGCGCAGCGCCGTGACGCCTTACGCCGACTCGCTCTACTTCAGCCTGCTGCTCTATCTCGCGGTCATTCTCGCGATTCTGGGACTGACCGGGCGGCTCTCATGGCGCTGGGTCATCGGGATCAACGCCGCAATGGTCGCGGCGCAGTTCTCGTTCCCGGTCGGGCTGGAACCGGAGACGTCGGTGAAGATTGCCGCCGTCGCCGGCTTCGGGATCACCCAGTGGGCGGTCGCCGCCGCCTACCTGCGGCTGCGGCGGGGGGACTGGCCGCTGGCCTCCTTCCGTCTGGCGCTGGCGCTCGCGCTCGCGCCGATGGTGCTCGTCAAGGCGTGGCCGATGAGCCATGCCGGCTCCTTCATCGCCTTCGTCGGCTTGTCGTATGTGACGTTCAGAGCGCTCGACGTCATCATCTGCATCCGGGACGGGCTGATCACGGCGCTGCCGTTCGGGCGGTACGTCACCTACGTGCTGTTTTTCCCGCCCCTCTCATCCGGACCCATCGATCGGTTCAACCGGTTCAACGCCGATCTCTCACGCCGGCGCAGCCGGGCCGAGTGGCTGCAGGACCTCGACGGCGCGATCCAGCACATCTTCCGTGGATTGCTCTACAAGTTCATCCTGGCCGCGCTGATCAATCAGTACTGGCTGATGCCGTCGGCGCGGGGCACGAGCCTCGTCCGAATCGTGTCTTACATGTACGCGTATCCGCTCTATCTCTTCTTCGATTTCGCCGGATATTCAGCGTTCGCGATCGCGGTGAGCTACCTGTTCGGGATTCGGACGCCGGAGAACTTCAACAAGCCATTTCTGGCGACGAACATCGTGGACTACTGGAATCGCTGGCACATCACGCTCTCGGCCTGGTTCAGGGATCACGTGTACATGCGCTACATGCTGACCGCGATGCGCGGCCGCTGGTTCAAGAGCCGGGTGACGGCCGCGTGCGTCGGGTTCTACATCTCTTTCGGCCTGATGGGGCTGTGGCATGGATTCGCGGCTCGCTATCTCATCTACGGCCTCTACCACGGCACGCTCCTCAGCGCGCATACGATTCTCGAAGCCCGGCGGCCGAAGGGGATCGTCGCCGCCCGGCCGAGGTGGAGGAACGTCCTCGCGATGGTCGTGACGTTCCACCTGGTGTGTTTCGGTTTGTTGATTTTCTCCGGCCGGCTCTTCTAGAGCGGTTTCGACTTTGGTGTAGCGGCCGGAGCAGGCGATCGGCGGTCATGTGTCGGCGAGCCTCGAGTGCCCCACCCGCGTCATGGTCCGCAGGCTGTCGAGCCGGGCGCGCAGCACCCGCTGACCGGCGGCCGTGAGGCGGTAGGGCCGCCGCCGATCGTCTGCGGGCAGCGGTTCGATCCACTTCCGGGCTTCGAGGCGCGCGAGCGCGCCGTAGAGCGTGCCCGGACCGAGCCGCTGACCGGACACCGCCTCGATGTCCTGCGTCATCGCGTAGCCGTGCTTCGGGCCGTCGGCGAGGCTGATCAGGATGAACAGCGCCGGTTCCGAGAACCGGCCCAGATCCGCGAGCGAGTCGCCGCGCTTCTTCATCGCGTCCTATATCGCCATACGTAATACTACGCCGTACGTAGTAATGTCAAGCGCGCATCCGATTACAATCGCGCCATGCAGACGCGCGCCTTCGGCCGTCTGGGGTGGTCGGTGTCGGAGATCGGCCACGGTCTCTGGGGCGCCGGCGGCTGGACCGGATCGAACGACGAGACGTCGCTCGCCGCCATCGAGCGTGCGATCGAGCTGGGGTGCACGTTCTTCGACACGGCGCTCGCCTACGGCAACGGGCGCAGCGAGCGGCTGCTCGGCACGGTGCTGGCGCGCCATCGCGCCGCACAGCTGCGCGTGGCGACGAAGATCCCGCCGCTGAACCTCAAGTGGCCGGCCCGGGCGGCGTCTCCCATCAAGGAGGTCTTTCCGCCCGATCACATCCGGCGCTCCACGGAGGCCAGCCTCGAACACCTCGGCCGGTCCTTCGTCGATCTGCAGCAGTTTCACGTCTGGACCGACGAGTGGGCGGCGGACGAGCGCTGGCAGCGCGCGATCGACGATCTCAAGCGCGACGGGCTCATCAAGGCGTTCGGGATCAGCGTCAACCGCTGGGAGCCGTCGAACGTCCTGAAAGCGCTCGAGACGGGGCTCGTCGACGCCGTCCAGGTCGTCTACAACCTGTTCGATCAGGATCCGGAGGACGAGCTGTTTCCGGCCTGCCGCGAATTCGGCGTCGCCGCCATCGCGCGCGTGCCGTTCGACGAGGGGAGCCTCACAGGCACGCTCACGCGCGAGACGACCTGGCCCGAGGGCGACTGGCGCAATCTGTACTTCACCCGCGAGAAACTGGCGGAAACGCTGGACCGCGTCGAGGCGCTCCGGTCGGACCTGCCGCCCGGCATGTCATTGCCTGAGCTGGCGCTGCGGTTCATCCTGGCGTCGCCGGACGTGTCCACGGTGATTCCCGGCATGCGGACAGCCCAGCACGTCGAGCAGAATCTTCGCGTCTCGGACGGCCGCCGGCTCGACCCGGCGCTCGTCGCCACGCTCCACGGGCACCGCTGGAAGAGAACCTACGTCGTGGCGTGAAGCGCTTGTCGGTACGGCAGGCGGCCGGCTCGGTGGCCGCACGTCCGTCATTTGCTATACTGATCTTTTGCGATTCTCCCCAAGGAGCCAGCTGTGCGGGACGGGATTCATCCAAAGTACTTCGAGGTCGAGGTTCGGTGCGCGTGCGGGAACACGTTCAAGACGCGCTCGACGAAGCCTGAGCTGCACCTCGAAATCTGCAACCAGTGCCACCCGTTTTTCACGGGCCGTCAGAAGCTGATCGACACCGAAGGCCGCGTCGAGCGGTTCACCAAGCGATTCGGGGCCCAGACCGCGGAAGGCCGCAAGGCCGCCACCAAGGCGACGCGCGACGCGAAGTCGAAGACCAAGGCGAAGAAGTCCGGCGCGCCGGCCTAGTTTCCAAGCAGCCCTGGTTGGCCGGGCCAAGCCGGGCGTGACGTCCGCTTTCGTTCCAGCCGTCGCAATCGGTACTCCGCATCCTCGCGCGCACGGCCCCTGCTTTCCGCACGAAGCGTGGTGGCGTATTCCCTCGCCAGATCCAGATTGCGGGCGCGGTGCTCGTGATGGATGGCGAGCGCGAGCGCGGCGCGGCGGTCGAGCGGGCTGATCCCGCCGGTCTCGCGCGGCGCGAGCTCGAGCACGCTCTGCCAGGCGGCCGCGGATTCCTGATGCCGGTCCTGACGCCGCAACAGCACCGCGAGACGCGACAGTGCTGTCCTCCTCACCGCAGGTCCCCCCGAATCGGCCGCCAGTTTGTAGGCGTACGCGGCGCGATCGGCGTCTCCGGCGTTTTCGTACAGCCGCCCGAGCCCCGCGCGTTCGGATGCCTCGCGGCAGGCGTCGGGTCCTTCACGCGCGAGCCAGACCGCGTGGGCGGTGAGCGCGGCGAGCGACAGCAAATCATGCCGGTTGTGTTCGATGACGCCGTCGATGACGGACGGGTTACCCGTTCGCAAGAACTGAAAATACCGTGACGGAATCTCGAGCCCCGGCACGTCGCGGAGCCGGTACACGCCGAGGACTTCGCGCTCCAGCGCCGACAAACTGCAGCCGGCCGGCGCATCGCTCCACAACCGGCGCGCCGGCGGCAGCATGTCGAAATGCGGCACGGCCGTGGGCGACTCGGACCGATGAAACGCCCACCGCGTGTCCATCGTCGGCACGTCGAACGTGCGGCCGTTGTAGGTGACGAGCAGCGACGCCGACTGAAAAATCTCCGTGAGCGCATCGAGCAGGGCGCGTTCGCCGGCGGGACCCACGAGAAAGAACTGACGCACGTGGAAGCCGCCGTCCTCGAACCAGCCGCATCCCGCCAGGAACGCCAGCGTCCCCGCTCCGCCGCTGAGGCCCGTCGTCTCGATGTCGAAGAAGACGATCCGGCTGGACCAGTCGGATTGCAGGCGCAGACGGCGATCGAACAGGTCGAGCGGCGCATCGGGCTCGAGCTCGAGCGTGGCAACCTGCTTTCGCCCGTACCAATCACCGCCATCCCACCGGCGATCGAGCACGATGCAGTTGCTGTGACCGGCGCGATGCAAACGTCCGCCAAGACGCGTCGCCGCGTCGTGCGCGGCTTCAGATCCGTCAGCCGCCAGATCAGGGACGTAGGTCAGCTCCCGCCCGAGAGGCTGCGGAGCCGGAGGTTTCTGACGGACGATCTCGCGAAGCCTCGAGGTCAGATCCCGCATCGTCCTCAGGCCGCGGCGCGCGCCGCCATCAATGACTGGAGCAATCGGGACGCGACCGCCTTGGCGAGCGGTCCGGTCGCCCCTTCAGGGCCGACGCACGACGGGCACCCCGATTCGCACGCGCACTCGTCGATCAGCTCGCGTGTGCGCGCGATCAACACGTCGTGCAGGCCAAAGAGCGGCTCGCTGAAGCCGATGCCGCCGGGGTAGTTGTCGTAGATGAAAATCGTCGGCTCGGACGAGAGCTCCGCCGGGGCCACGCCACGCGACGTGCCGCCGATCCGCGATGCGCCTTCCACCGGCAGCCCGTCGATCGACAATCCCAGGTCGTGGCTGTCGCACATCAGCAGCAGCGGCGCGACGTTCCGCATCGCGTGCGCCAGACCGACGACGCCGTCACGCTTGTCCGCGTTGCTGAACGGGATCGTCGCCATCAGTTCAGGCGACAGCCGCAGCCAGTACGACGTCGTGTGCATCTGCTGTTCCGGCAGATCGAGCTCGCCAGATCCGACGTTTTCGTTCGTGTAGAACTTGATCTTCTTGAACCCGACCACACGTGAGACGACGTGAACTTCGCCGTGGTTGTAGCCAGAAGCGGGCAAGGCCCCGGGCCCAAGGCCCATGGCCCCAGGAAGATCTCTTGTCGGCAAGGTCTCCAAATCGCCGGGTTCGAAGCTTTCCGTGGGCCGTGGGCCATCGGCCTTGGGCCTGACACCATCCCCAGCGAATGTGTCCAGGATGGTCACCTTCGTGTAGGTAATCGCATCGGTGAAGTAGTCGCAATCGACCTGCCGCACGAACGCCTTCCGGCCGTCGAAATCGAATCGCTCCACCTGGAACAACTGGCCCTCGACGATGTAGATCGCTTTTTCGTGCAGTGTCGCCGGCCCGCTCGTGAAATCGGTCTCGCCGATCACGTGCTCGCCGTCGGTGACATCGACCACGACGAAGTTATCGGACGTGACCGATCGCAAGCTCACCGCGTCGGCCGGATACGACTCCTGCATCCACTGCCACTGGCCGTCGATCTGGTGCACGAACCCGTCCTCGGCGAGCACCGTCAGCACATCCTGGACGTTCACGGTGCCGTATTGCTCGTCGGTCGTGAACGGAAGCTCGAAGGCCGCGCACTTCACGTGATCGAGCAGGATGTGGAGGTTGTCCGGATTCACGAGCGCGTGCTCGGGCGACGCACCGAAGAAATACTCCGGATGCCGGATCACGAACTGGTCGATTGGGGCGCTTGAAGCGACCAGCACCGCCGCCGATCGTCCGGTCCGCCGCCCCGCGCGTCCCGCCCGTTGCCACGTCGCCGCGATGCTGCCGGGATAGCCCGCCATCACCGACACGTCGAGCGCGCCGATGTCGATCCCCAGCTCGAGCGCGTTCGTCGAGACGACGCATCGAACCTCACCCGTTCTCAGTCCGCGCTCGATCTCCCGCCGGCGCAACGGGAGATAGCCGCCGCGATAGCCGCGGATCACGTCGGAGGCGCCCGGAGTCCCGTCGAACGCATCCTTGAGATACGTCGTCAGGATCTCGGTGGAGAGCCGGCTCTGCGCGAAGACGATCGCCTGAAGGCCGCGCTTCAGGAACTCGGTCGCGATCCGCCGAGTCTCCGCGAGATACGACTTGCGAATCCCGAGCTGCGGATTGACGACGGGCGGATTGACGAACAGGAAGAATTTTTCGCCTCGCGGAGCGCCATTCTGATCCACGAGCGAAAACGGCGCGCCGACGAGCCGCTCGGCCAGCTCGCGCGGGTTGGCGATCGTCGCCGACGAGCAGATGAAGACCGGCGACGATCCGTAGTGCCGGCACACGCGATGGAGCCGCCTGATGATGTTCGCCAGGTGGCTGCCGAACACGCCGCGATACGCGTGCAGCTCGTCGATGACGACGAACTTCAGGTTTTCGAAGAGTTTCGCCCACCGGGGATGGTGCGGCAGGATTCCGGAATGCAGCATGTCCGGGTTGCTGAGCACGACGTGCGCCCGGGCACGAACGGTGCGGCGCGCGTCCTGCGGAGTGTCGCCGTCGTAGGTGAACGCGCCGATGTCGCCGCCGCCCGCTTGTCCAATGCGTTCCGCGAGCTGGTGGAGCTCGGCAAGCTGATCCTGCGCGAGCGCCTTCGTCGGAAACAGATACAGCGCGCGCGTCGACGCGTCGGTCAGGATGCTGTGCAGGACCGGGGCGTTGTAGCACAGCGTCTTCCCCGACGCGGTCGGCGTAACGATGACGGCGTGCCTGCCCGCGAGCGCGTGCGCGATCGCCTCAGCCTGGTGCGTGTAGAGCTGCTCGATCCCGCGCGCGCGTAGCGCGGCCTGCAGACGCGGGTCGAGTGATTCCGGGAACGGCGCGTATTGCGCGGCCTGCGCCGGCAGCCTCTTTACCGCGGTGACATGAGGGTC
>JBLNGH010000147.1:0-16742 GCA_050264575.1 Acidobacteriota bacterium
GCCGCCGCCCGGCTGAACGACGATCTGCGCGCGGACGACGCCGCGATCGTCGACGATCTCGAGACCCTTGGCGCGCAGCACGTCGGGGACGGCTTGCGCGCTGGTGACCTGCACCTGCGACCAGAACGCGAGCGTCGCGACGATGTTGAGAGCGGTCAGGGCGAGCGCGAAGCGACCGCCCTTCTGACGTGGCATCTCAATTCTCCTTGGCGGGTGATTTTCGCCGCTCGAGCGTGTAGCTGAATGAGGCGTTGCCGACGAGCAGGTTTCCGGACTGATCCAGAAACATGACGGCGTCATCGCTGACCTTGAGCAGGGATATGAGCGTCGTGCGGTTTGGGCCTTCGAGTGTGATCACGCCCTTGTCGGAAACCGAGAACGGTCCCTCAACCCTGTCGCTGCGATACAGCGTCCCCTCGAGCTTGAATGTCGTCGGCCTCCGGTTATCAGGATTCTGGAAGAGGGTCAGTCGAAACTTCAGTTTGGGGCAGCCGGGCGCGACGGGGCGCGCAAGCAGACTGGCCACGGCCTGACACGGCGTGCGCCCCTCGAAGACGCCGTACACCGTCGGACCAGTGGAAAGCGGAGAAATCGTGTACGAGCCCCCAGGACCCAGAGTCGACGGCAGGGACAGATCCACGGCTGGCTCGGCAGCATCGGTGCGGCTCAAGGAAAAGCTCCAGGCACCGTTGCCGGTCATCAACGAGCGGTCGGCCGACAAGACGTGAAGCACATTCGGACCGACGCGCACGAACGCCAACCCGCCGAGATCGACCACATCTTCCGTCGGACTCCACTTCGTGCCTTTGCGGGATCTCCACGTGCCTTTCCGATCGAGCTCATGGCGATCCCGCCGGATGCCCGGAAAATTCGGCTGGGTCAGGCCGTATGAGGTGTGAAGCGTGTATTGGGAGGGCGAGATCAACGACAACGACCACTCGATGAGCTCGGCATTGGTTCCAGCCGGCGCGCCAAGAAACTGAAGCAGCTCTGCAGGCGCAGAGGTGGTGCCCACGAACGTACCGGTTGAATTCGCCTGACTCTTGACGGACGCCGCTCGGCCGAATCCCGCGACGCTGCAAAGCAAAATCGTCACGACGGTGATGTGTCGACGCATGTGTCCTCTTACGCTCCACGAAGTCGGTATGAACTACGACGATTAGACACCTCTCTTGGTCAGGTTGACGAGGCTACTAACCGTTACACATTCCTGTTCGACGGGAACTCGGGGCAAATGAGATGGTGGCGGCGCTGACACTGCCCTAAAATGCCGGCCATGACTAACCGTTTTCTTTGGGCGATCGCCCTGTGCGTGCTCCTTGCCGGCGCGGCGTCGCACGCGCAAACCCGCACCGACGAGTACACGCGATATGAGCTGCAGCCTCCCGGCACCTCTGCGGTGAAGATCACCTACGAAGCGAGCGCCATTACTGAAGGAGCACGAACGTTCACGAATGACATTGCGCCAACCGCGCGGGTAAGCGACATCGTCGTGCACGACATGATGACGGGTCAGCCGCTGAAGTTTGTTGCCAGTGCGCGGTCGATCGCCGTCACACTCGCACGACCGGTACCTCAGCGAGGGCAAGGGCGTGTCCGAATCGAAAAGACGGTCGTCGACGCAAAGGCCTACACGCGAGTTGGCGACGGCGGTACATTCACTGTCCCCCTCGGCGCGGGCCGGCACGATCTGGTGCTGCCTCCGGGATACGAGCTCACCGCCTGCAACATCCCGGTCCGTGTGCTGGCGGAAGACGATGGGCGGACGAAGCTCGACCTCATGAATGTCGCGCCGGGCAACGTCGTCCTGGTTGTAAAGATCCGCGCCGGTGCGCTCACCGGCGACGCGGCGAAGCCAAAACCGCTGACGAACAACCGGAGCTGGGAAACTCCGCCGGCGCAGGGCCCGACCGAACGCCAGCGGCTCGCCGAGCGCGCGCACCTCGATCGCGACATCGTCTACTTCCTGCAGGAGCCGTCCACGAACGCGTTCTTCCTGTACCACGATTACACAGAGTCTCGGCCCGGCGTCGACAAGTACATCAACGTCGTGCGCACTGGCAGCCGGTCGTCGAATCCGTCAGCGTTGATCCTCGACACGGGGGAAGAACTGAAGCACGAGACGCTCAAGGGCGCCGAGATCACGGCGAAGCAGATCGACATCGGTGAGCCGGTCACGCCCGAAACGGAGATCGTGGTGTCGCACTTTGCGCCGGTAAAGCCAGGCCAGTCGATCCGCTTGCGACTCTCGGAAACGTACACCGCGCCGCAGAGCTATCGTCTGGACGGCAGCGATCTCGTGTTCGAGCGCAGTCTCGGACGGACACGTAACTCTGTTGTGCTGCCCGCCGGCTGGTATCTGACCGCGTCCTCGATACCTGCGGTTGTGGGAGAAACGCAAGACGGCCGCATTCGCCTGGACTTCGTGAACAACCGCCCAGACAGCCTGGACGTCTACATCAAAGGACGAAAGCGCCCGTCGCGTTAGCGGCCTGGGCGAACCCGACGGCACCGATCAGCGCCACCATTGCCACGGACGAGCACAGAGTGAATCTACGCATCGTTCGAACGCTACTCGCCGCGTAGCGTCTGCACGGGATCGACTTGCGCGGCGCGGCGCGCCGGCACGTAGCTGGCGAGGACGGCGATGCCCAGGAGTCCCAGTGACACGAGCACGTAGAGCGTCGGCTCGAGCGGCCTCGTGCCAGAGATCATCGACGCCATCATCCGCGTGAGCGGCGCGGCACCTGCGAGGCCGCAGACGACGCCTGCGAGGGCGAGAGTGGCGCCGCGGCGCACGAACATCGCCTCGAGCTCCCGGGGCGATCCGCCCAGCGCCGCACGAATGCCGATCTCGCGCCGACGCTGCGTCACGGCATAGGTGACCACGCTGTAGATCCCGAAGACGCCAAGCACCAGCGCCATGGCCGCGGCAATCGCCAGCATCACCAGCGTGAACGACGTCGCAACCATCGAGCGGTCGTAGACGTCGCCGAGCGTACGCACGCGCGTCAGCGCGACGTCGGGTTTGACGCTCGAGATGGCGTCACGTGCGTGGCCCAGCAAGCTCTCGGTTCCTGCGCCGCCGCTTCTCATGGCGAAGGTCACCGCCCGCTGCACGTTGATCTGCCGGCCCTGAAACGTCTCCATGAAGGACGGCCAATAGACAATCGCTGGCGCATCCCGCTGCACTCCATCGTCGTAGACGTTACTGACCACGCCCACGACCTCCCGCCAGGGGCTTCCGTCACCCTCGCGGATTCGCTTGCCGAGCGCGGCTCCAGGCTCGCGCCACAACTCGCGCGCCAGGTTTTCGGAGATGACGACGACAGGTTGACGATCATCGATGTCGGCCCATGTAAAGTCGCGGCCGGCGACCAGACGGGTGCCGATGGTGTGGAAGTAGCCGGGCGCGATGAATCTGAACCAGCGGAGGGGCGGATTGGGGTCGGCGACGGGCGCATCCTGGTACGAGATGCTGGACCGGCTTCGCTCGCCAGCCATCGGCACGTTCCCGGTGAAAGACACCGCCGTCACGCCCGGAATTGTCGCGAGCCGGTCGAGCATGTCGCGTTGCAAGCCCAACACTCGTGCGGGATCGCCGACCTGCGCCTCTGAGATGTTGACGCGCACCAATTGCACGTTGTCAGGGTCGGTAAAGCCCGGTGGGACGGCTCGTAGTGAGAGAAACGTCCGAACCATCAGGCCCGACGCCACGAGCAGAATGAGGGCAAGCGCGATCTGAACCACGACCAGGACGTTTCGCGCGCGGTTGCGCTCGTGGCTGTCGCTGGAACCCCGCCCGCCCGCGCGAAGCATCAACGACAGGCGTCTGGTGCCGAACCTGGCTGCGGGAATGCTGCCGAACACGATCGCTGAGAGCAGCGAAAGCCCCAGCGTGAAGACGAGCACTGTCGAATCCAGCGTAATCTCGCGCAGGCGGGGCATGCTCGCGGGTCCGATGGTTGACAACAGGTTGAGACCACCGGAGGCGAGCACCAATCCCAACGCGCCGCCCAGCAGCCCCAGAAGAAGGTTCTCGACCAGCAGTTGCCGTGCGAGACGCCCACGGCCCGCGCCGAGAGCGGTCTGGATGGCGAACTCATGATGCCGCTCTTGCGCCCGCACCAGCACGAGATTCGCGACGTTCGCGCACGCAATCAGCAACACCATCGCGATTGTTGCCATCACGACCCACAGCATGCCGCCGACGTTGCCGATCAACTCCTGTTTGAGTGGTCGCACCAACGGCGTCGTTTGCGCAAAGGCGGAACGATCGATGCCGGGGAACGATGGCCATGCCTCCAGCCAGAGCGGCACGATGCGCGTCAGGTCGGCGCTCGCCTGTTCCGTGGTCACACCCGGCGACAGCCGGGCCAGTCCCTCGAAGTTGAACCCGCCGAGCGTCAGGGTCCCAGGATCCATGCGCACGGGTAGAAGAAGATCAGGCGTCTCGTCGAGGAAGCGGAAGCCCGCCGGCATGACGCCGACCACTACTCGCGGACGCGAGTCGACGACGACTTCTCGGCCGATGATCGCGGCATCCCGACCGAATCGACGTCCCCAATAGCCATCCGCGAGAATGACGGTCTCGACCGAACCGGGCGCCTGGTCCTCCGCGGAAAACCATCGTCCCACCGCCGGCTGAATGCCGAGGGCACGAAGGGTGCCGACGCTGACGTTCAGTGTCGTGACCTCCTCCGGCAGGATGGCATCGGTGACCTGGGCGGTGCCGCGCGACCACACGCCCAGTTGTTCGAACGACCGGTTGTCGCGCATGTAGCTGAGAAGTAATGAGAGGCTGATTCCTGCAGGTGGGCCCGCACCCACGTCCTTCGCCGTGTGCTTCAGGCTCACGAGTGCGTCGGCATTGTGAAACGGCAATGGCTTGAGCAGAACGCTGTGCACGACCGTGAACACTGCCGTCGTCGAACCGATGCCAAGCGCGAGCGTGAGGGCCGCGACAAGAGTGAACGTCGGCGCTCGCCGCAACGCCCGAGCGCCATAGCGCAGGTCGAGGAGCGAATCCTGAATGAGCACCGGACGGAACTCATCGCGGGTACTCTCTTTGACACGCTCCACGCCGCCAAACTTGATGTACGCCTGCCGCCGCGCATCATCCGGCGACATGCCGGCGCGCATGTTCTTGTCCACCTGCCGCTCGATGTGGAAGCGAATCTCGTCGTCGAGCCCGCGCTCGAGATCGTCGGCTTCGGTGAGCGATTGCAGGCGCCGCCAGAGCTTCCGTGTCCAAGGCATGGTGGTCTCCGCTAGGCGAGGTGACGTCTCGCTCTTTCGTCATTTCTTCCCTTCGGCTGGCGAAAGAAGGCTAGCGGGTCTTTCTTTCGACTGTCAAGGGGAAGCTGGGGCGAACGCGTCGATCGGCGCGGTGAAATGGACGACGCACTTTCTCCGTCAAATCCCACCTGCTTTGCGCTATAAAGTCACCATGGCTCTCACCAACGACGTGATTGCTGCCTTGGCCTCGGCCCTGGTCGGTCCGGCCGTCCTGTTCGTTGCGGCCCTGTTCCTACGGCAAGTGCCGCCGCCCCAGTCCGAGCCGGCGCGGACGGCCGATCGCATCGTCAAGTGGTACGCCGCGCATCCGCAGCTCGCGCTCTGGGTGCTTCTCCTCCTCTTGCCGCTCGCGGCTTTCCTGCTTGGCAGCGTGGCATTGCTGCGGACGTGGGGCGACAATCCCAAGCTTCAGTACTACACGTGGCGCGCCCTGACGGAGATTCCGGAGCATTGGCCGGCGTTGTCGATCGGCGGGGCGACGCTGCTGGCGGCGGGCGTGCTGTCGATGATCACGACGCATCTCTTTGCCGGTCAGACCCGCTCGCGGGCCTGACCAGCCAGAGATTCCACACGAACTACTTCACCTGCGCGTTGCGCTTCTGAATCGTGGAGGCGCAGGCGCGCATCCGCGCGGCGCTGATACCCGTCCCGGTCGCGGCGTCGTTCGCCAGCTGGGCGGCGAGGCCGTCGACACGAGTGACCGCGGCCTTCCGGTTCGCCGCGCTCGCGTGCGGTCGTCCCGGCCTTCCGGCCGGGAGTATGCTGTCCCCAGGCGCCGTCCGTGGATTCTGTGCGGGATCTCATGGTCAACGCGTGGCGACGACTGTCGCGCGCGCCGGGGTTCACGCTCGTCGTGACCGTGACGCTCGCGCTCGCGATCGGCGCGAGCGGCGCAATCTTCACCCTGATCGACCAACTGCTGCTCCGGCGGCTGCCGGTTCGCCAACCGGACGCGCTCGTGGTCGTCAATGCCTTCCCGCTTCCGTGGCTCGGGCCGAGCTTTCACTCCTGGGGCCGACTCCCGGACGGCAGCATGGCGTTGTCGATCAACCACGACACATACCTCGCGCTCACCGAACACGTCCCGGCCTTCGAGCGCACCTTGGCGTTCCGGCCGTTCCGCGGGATCGTCCGGCTTGGTGATACGCCGTTGGAGGCGTGGGGTGAGTTGGTCACCGGCAGCTACTTCGACGTGCTCGGCATCAACCCGGCCGCCGGGCGGCTGCTCGGGTCTCCTGACGAGAGACCGGCCGCTTCGCCGGTGGTCGTGCTGGCCCACGGGTATTGGCAGCGCGAGTTCGGCGGCGATCCCGCCGTAGTCGGCCGGATGATCCACATTGCAGGCTCTGCGGTCACGATCGTTGGCGTCTCCCAGTCCGGATTCACGGGGATGGGTGGTGCGCGCAGCTCGGACTTCTTCGTACCGCTCGCGATGTACGACCAATTAACCGGGGCACGCGCCCCGTACCGACTGAAGGACGCGGGGACCCACGTGCTCAAGATGATGGCCCGCCTGCGCCCGGGGAGGAGCCTCGAGCAGGCTCAAGCCGTGGCGGAGGGCGTGTATCAGCAGCTCGTCGCGAACGGGTGCCGGCAAAGACAGTGCAGCGAGAAGGACCGGCAGGTCTATGCCCGCTACCGGTTCACACTCCTTCCCGGCGGGACAGTCGCCAGCACCCAGGGGGCGGTCATCCCCCAGCTCGTTCGCGCGCTCCAGGTCCTCATGGCCATGGCCGTTCTGCTGGTCGTGATCGCGACAAGCAACGTCACGAACCTGATCCTCGCGAGAGAAATGCGCCACCGGCGCGACGTGGCCATCCGCTACTCGCTCGGCGCGGGACGCCTGCGCCTGCTCGGCGGCCGCTTCGTCGAAAGTCTCGTGCTGGCATGTCTCGCGGGCGGCGGGAGCCTGGTGATCGGTGGATGGCTGGCTGGAGCGCTGCTCATCATGCTGCCCATCAGCCCGGAACAGGTGTCGATCGCGACCGCACCGAGTTGGCGTGTGGTCGTCTTCACGGCCTGCATCGCGTTGGCGTGCGGCCTGATCATCTGGATCGCTGCGTCGTTGCCGGCAACGCGCCGATCCACCCTGCCCCAACTCAGTGATGCCGGCGATCGTGCGCCTCGATTGGCTCTGCTCGGTGTTCGTCGCGGCCTGCTCGTCTTGCAGACCGCGCTGTCGCTGGCGCTGCTGTGTGGGGCGTCAGTGCTCGCGCACAGTCTGTACAACCTGACCAGCGTCGATCCTGGTTTCCGTACGACGGGACTGACGGTCTTCAGGATCCAGCGGGGATCGGCGCTGACCGGCGCCGCCGAGTTCAGCGGCGTTGTCCGCGAGATGCTGGCGGCGGTGCGGCAGGCTGGCGGCGTACAGACAGCGACGGCGACCAGTTTTGTTCCGTTCGTTGGAGATGCCGGAGCCAGCCCGGTCGTCGGCGGGAGCGTACCGGCCGACGCCGAGAAGCCGGTGATCGCGACACAGGTTTCGGCGATGGCCGGCTACTTCAAGACCGTTGGTCTGCCGATCGTGCGTGGGCGGGAGTTTGGGGAGGAGGACGTCGCAGGAGCGCCACGCGTGGCCGTGATCAGTGAATCGCTGGCCAGGATGTTGTTCGGAGACACAGAGCCGATCGGCCAGATGATCGGATCGCAATACGGTGCGCTGGACACACGTGTCGTGGGCGTCGTCACCGACACGAGGACCGGTGTGCGACGCCCGCCCGAGCCCGCGATGTACTCCCCGTGGACGCAGAAACCGCTGTCGTGGGCAGTGGTCATGGTTCGCACCGCAAGGGAGGGACAGCTCGACCTCTCATTGGTGCGGCAAATCGCCGCCCGAATCGACAAGTCGATGGCGATCACGGAGTTCTCGACTTTGAACGGCATGGTGGCATCCTCGCTGGCCCGCGACCGCGCGCTGGCGCTGCTCTCGGCCGCCACCGGTGGGCTCGCGGCCTTTCTCTGCGGCCTCGGACTGTTCGGTCTGATGAGCTACTGGGTGACCGCGCGCGCCCGGGAGATCGGTGTCCGGCTCGCGCTGGGCGCCAGCGCGCGTTCGATCCAGTGGCTCATGGTCCGCGAGGCGCTCGTCGTGACACTCATCGGCGCCGCCAGCGGGCTGCCGGTCTACCTCACCGCGAGCCGGATGCTCGGAGCCATCCTGTTTGGAGTGTCGCCGATCGACCCGGCGGCCTTGGCGAGCGGGCCGGCCGTGCTCGCTCTGGTCACGGTCGCCGCCTCATGGATACCCACCCGTCAGGCCATGAGACTCGATCCCGCAGAGACGCTCAGGCGAGTGTGACGCGGTCACGACGAGGCTGGGAAGAGTCAGAAGACAGCATGCGGATGAACATCGTTCAGGACATCAAAGGCTGGAACCGCGCGGTGAAGTGACGCAGGGTCTGAGGCGCTTCCGTGATTCGGTAGCCGCCGAGCGATTCGCGCTGACCGGCCACGTGAATCACGACCTCCGCCACGAAGTCGATGTGCGACTGCGTGTAGACGCGCCTCGGCACCGCGAGGCGGACGAGATCCATCGCGGCAGCGGTTTCGGTGCCGTCCGGGTGCCGCCCGAACATCACCGTCCCGATTTCGACACCGCGCACGCCGCCCTCGACATAGAGCGCGTTCACGAGCGTGATACCCGGATACTGCAGCGGCGGAATCTGCGGCAGGAGTGCCCGCGCGTCGATGTAGATCGCGTGACCACCGGGCGGCCGGACCGTTGGCACGCCGGCGGCGTGGAGCTTGTCGCCGAGGTACTCGGTCGATCGAATGCGGTACTTGAGATACGGTTCCTCGACAACTTCCTCCAGTCCACGGGCGATTGCCTCGAGGTCGTAGCCGGCCAGGCCGCCGTAGGTCGGGAACCCCTCGGTCAGGATCAGGAGGTTGCGCGCGGCGTCGGCCCAACCGGGATCGTTCATCGCGAGGAACCCGCCGATATTGGCGAGCCCGTCTTTCTTCGCCGACATCGTGCAGCCATCAGCCAGCGAGAACATCTCGCGCGCAATCGCTTTCGGCGTCCGCCCGGACTGGCCGGCTTCTCGTATCTTGATGAACCACGCGTTCTCCGCGAAGCGACAGGCATCGAGGAACAGGGGCAGGTGGAAGCGGTCGCACAAGCGGCGGACTCCACGCAGGTTTTCCAGCGACACGGGCTGACCGCCGCCCGAATTGTTCGTCACGGTGACCATCACAAGCGGCACGCGGTGGCCGTCTGATTCGAGGAGCGCCTCCAGGGCGGCAAGATCGACGTTGCCTTTGAACGGGTGGTGCGCCGAGGGGGTGCGGCCCTCGGCGATGACCAGATCGCGGGCCTCCGCCGATTCGATCTCGATGTTGGCGCGCGTCGTGTCGAAATGACTGTTGTTGGGAACGATGTGGCCGGGCTGCAGGACGGTGTGAAACAGAATGCGTTCGGCCGCACGGCCCTGATGTGTCGGGATCACGTGCTCGAATCCGGTCAGATCCCAGACGACGTCGCGGAAGCGGAAGAACGATCGGCTGCCAGCGTAGGTTTCATCGCCGCGCATCATCGCCGCCCACTGTTCCGACGACATCGCGCCGGTGCCGGAATCGGTCAGCAGATCGATCAGCACATCGTCGCCATGCAGAAGGAAGACGTTGTGGCCGGCCTCGCGCAGCCGCGTTTCACGCTCCTCACGCGTGGTGAAGCGCAGCGCTTCGACGGACTTGATGCGGAACGGCTCGATAATCGTACGCGCGTGCATGGCGGCGTTCGATCTCGCCCGTCAGCGTCCCTTCACGGTCGTGAGGAATGTCTGCCACTCGGCCGACATCTGGTCGAGCTCGGCCTTCACTTCGCCGAGCCGGATCTTCTCGCCGGCCGTGAGCGGTCCGGGTACGGCGGTCGCCGAGCCCAGCAGTGACTGAATGTCCTCGCGCAGGCGGCCCTGAATCCGGTAACCCTGTTCACCGGGCAGCCGGCCCATGCGGAACCGGATCGCCCGCGCCTGATCGAGAAGCGTTCGTGCGCGCGCCGCGCCTGCGTCGTTGCGCGCCGCCGCGGAGGCAAGCTCACGAATCAGATCGTCGGCCTGCTGAATCAGCTGGTTGATTCGATTGCTGAGGTCGCGGAGCTGCAGTCCAGCCTCGAGCTGTGACTGCAGGTCGACTGTCGGTATCTGGATGCGCGGATCCATCTCGACGCGCAGCGGCTTCTTCTGCTCGACACCGCCGACCTTCAGGGTCAACGTATACGTACCCGGCAGCGCGTAAGGCGATCCGCCACCGCCGCGACCACCTCCACCACCGCCGGCCCCGCGTCCAGCGGCACCCGGTCCGGCGCCGGCGCCGCCGGCCGCTCCAGCCCCGCCTGGTGCGCCACGTCCAGGCGCTTCGGCCGACGGCGGGTCGTATCGGAGATCCCAGGTGAGGCGGTTCACACCGGGGGCGGGATTCGGAACCGTCAGCGTGCGAACGACGCTGCCGTCAGCGGCCGTCAGCGTCAATGTTGCCGGCGTCCCGGCCGTCTTCACGTAGTAATTAATGATGGCGCCCTGCGGCGGATTCTGGCCGATGTATTCCTTCTGCGCGAGGTTCCCGTCGCGGCCCCACGTCTGCCAGCGGATCGCCGGCCGCGGATCGAACAGGAACGCCTCCGTCGGCGTCGCCGCCGCGAGCTGCCGGATCGGCGTGATGTCGTCCATGATGTAAATCCCCCGGCCGTGCGTGCCCAGAATCAGGTCACCGTCGCGCGCGTGCACGCGCAATTCCTCGACCGGCATCGCGGGGAGTCCCTGTCGCAGGCTGATCCACGATCCACCGTTGTCGATCGAAGCGAAGATGCCCAGCTCGGTGCCGAGGAAGAGCAGCCCCCTGGCTTTCGGATCCTCCCGAACGACGTGCACGTAGCCTTTCGCCGGGAGGTTGGCGGAAATGTCGCGCCAGGTCCTGCCGTAGTCGGTTGTCACATAGGCGTGCGGTGCGAAATCATTGTCGCGATGCCGATCCACCGCGACGTACGCCGTGCCGGCATCGAACGGCGACGCGTCGATTGCCGGGATCCAGGAATTGGGCGGGAGACCCTTGATGTTGGCGACGACATTCGTCCACGTCTTGCCGCCATCGCGCGTCAACTGGATGTTGCCGTCGTCGGTGCCGACCCAGATGACGCTGCGCGCCACCGGCGATTCTGAGATCGCCATAATCGTGCAATGAAACTCGGCCGCGGTGTTGTCCGTCACGATCTCGCCGCCTGACGACTGCTGCTTGGATTTGTCGTTGGTCGTCAGATCGGGGCTGATGACATCCCAGGACATCCCGTGGTTCGTGCTGCGGAACAGGACATTGCCGCCGTAGTAGAGCGTCCTGGGATCGTTGGGCGAGCGGACGATGGGCGCGTTCCAGTTGAACCGGTACTTGTAGGGTGCGATCGGGTTGCCCGTCGAACCGATGTCTTTGGGGTACGGCGCAATGGCCCGGCTCGTGTTGTTCCGGAGGTTCGTCGCGTAGATCGGTCCGCCCTGTGAGTTCGAGTAGATGATCCACGGCTCGGTGATGTTCTGGACGCCGGAGAAACCGTCGCCGCCGCTCACCGTCACCCAGTCACGTTTTCGCACCCCATCGGTCGAAGTCGTCGCGCTCGGCCCGCACCAGACGCCGTTGTCCTGCAGCCCGCCACAAATCGTATAGGGCTGCTGGTTGTCGGTTTCGATCCGGTAAAACTGCGCGAACGACACCGTGTTGAGAATCTCCCAGGACTGGCTGCCGTCCCAGGAGATCTGGAACCCGCCGTCACTGCCACTGAGAATGCGATTTGAGTTCTTCGGGTCGATCCACAGCGCCTGATGGTCGCCGTGGACGCCGTTCGACGCGCCCCGGAACGTCCGGCCACCATCGTCGGAAACGTTGAGGCCGCCCGCAAGCACGAAAACCCGATTCGGATTGTTCGGATCGACGCGCAGATCGCAGTAGTAGAACGGCCGGAACGACAACTGCGTGCTGTTGTTCACCATCGTCCACGTCGCGCCGCGGTCCTCGGACCGGAAGAGCACGCCCTGCGTCTTCGTCTCGGTGATCATGTAGACCACGTTCGGATTGCTCATCGAGACGCCCATGCCGATGCGATCCATGGGCTCGGTCGGCATGCCGCCGCCGGTCACCTTCTGCCAGGTATCGCCGCCGTCGGTCGTCTTGTAGAGGGCCGTTTCCTTGCCGCCGCTGTCGAAGCGCCACGGTCGACGGCGGAACGTGTACATGCCGGCGTACATCGTGCGGGGATTGCCCGGCTCCATGGCGATATCGGAGCAGCCGGTGTCCTGATCCCGGTAGAGCACCTTCTGCCACGTCCGGCCGGCGTCGCGCGTGCGGAACACGCCGCGCTGCTCGTTCGGGCCCCAGGCGTGACCCAGCGCGCACACCAACGCAATGTCGGGATTGGCCGGATCGACGGCGATGCGTTTGATGCGTTCAGTGTCTTCGAGTCCGAGATACGCCCACGTCCGGCCCGCATCCGTCGACCGATACACGCCGTTGCCGAACGACGTGCTGTTGCGCGGGTCGCCCTCGCCAGTGCCGACCCACAGGATGTTCTCGTTCGAGGCTGGAATCTCGATCGCGCCGATCGAGGCGACGGGCTGGTCGTCAAAGATGGGCGCGAACGTCACGCCGCCGTTCGTCGTCTTGAAGATGCCGCCGGCCGCCCCGGCGACGTAGAAGACTTCCGGCTTGCCTGGTATGCCGGAGACCACCGTGACTCGTCCGCCGGGATTCGCCGGGCCGATGCCGCGCCAGCGAAGCGCGCGAAGCGCGGGATGCTCGGCCGGGCCGGGCGATCCGCCGGTCTGCGCAGGTGGCGCCTGGGATGAGACGACGCCGGAGCCCAGGAAGAGCGCCGTGAACAGAAGGACGATGCCGTCAATTGCGCGTGGGAGATGTGCCCGCATGAAGACCTCCGCGAAACGACGCCGGGAGCGTCGCCGATGCGAAGTATAGCGTTCGGGACGCACACAGCAGGAGGGCACGGTGGCAAACTGTGTACCGGCGCTGCCATGGAGCAACATGCCGCGTCTGCTTATCTCCACCGGCTCGGCGTCCGTGGTCCGGTCCCGCCCACGGCCGAAACGCTGCGGCAGCTGCACGAGGCGCACCTGTTGGCGGTTCCGTTCGAGAACCTGAGCATTCATTGGCAGGAGCCGATAGTGCTCAGTGACGATGCGCTGTTCGAGAAGATCGTGGTGAGGCGACGCGGAGGCTTTTGCTACGAGCTGAACGGATTGTTCGCGGCCCTGCTCCGATCGCTCGGTTTCGACGTGACGATGCTCTCAGCCGAGGTCGCCGATGACAGAGGGGGGTTCGGACCGCCCTTCGATCACATGGCGCTGGCGGTCATGCTGGAGGATCTCTGGCTGGCCGACGTCGGCTTCGGCGATTCGTTCCGACTCCCACTGATTCTGGGCTACCGCGGGGAGCAGACTCAGGGTGACGATGTCTTCAGAATCCACGCCGTTGGCGAGCAGTTCGTCGTTTCTCGGCGCAGCGAACGGGCCGACTGGCGGCCGCAATATCGATTCACCCTCGCGCCGCACGAGTACGCTGACTACGAAGAGATGTGCCGCCATCATCAAACATCGCCGCACTCGCATTTCACACAGCAGCGCATTTGCTCACGAGCAACGATCGACGGTCGGATCTCCGTCAGCCCGCGGCGGCTGATTACGACACGTGGCCGCGTGCGGGAAGAAGTTGAGCTGGCAACCGAAGCGGAATACACCAATGCGCTGCGCGAGCTGTTCGGGATCATCCCTACCGCCCCGGCGTGAATTGCGTCAAGTCTTGAATTACTTCACCTGCGCGTTGCGCTTCTGAATCGTCGAGGCGCAGGCGCGCATCCGCGCGGCGCTGTTACCCGTCGCGTTCGCGGCGTCCTTCGCCAGCTCGGCGGCGAGGCCGTCGAGCTTCGTCACGGCGGTCCGGCGGTTCGCCGCGCTCGCGTTCTCGACGTCCTTCATGGCCGCGTTGAGCGCGTCGATCCGTTCCTGCGGCAGCGCCTTGTCGCGTGCGAGCTGATCGAGATACGCACGCGCGACCACGAAGCTGGCCGGCCAGACGTAGTGCGGTTGGCACTGCACGTTCAGATCGTTCGGCGCGCCACAGCCCTCGCGCGTGGCCAGCTTGGCGGCGTCGATTTCGTTCTGCGAGAGATATTCACTCGGCGTCAACTCGAAGATGTCGAGGCCGCGCGCAATCTCGGAACCGTAGAGGTACCCGTTGTAGTAGTAGACCGACCAGTAGCCGCCGATGATCAGCGTGTTCGCGTCGATCGGACCGCGATCGAAGTAGGCGATTTCCTTGATGTTTGCGGAGTTGGTGAAATCGAAGACCGTGGCGCCACCCTGATAGAAGGCCTGGGCCATGATGTCGCGCCCGGGCACCGGCACGAGGCTGCCGTTATGCGCGACGCAGTTCTCGCTCGCGGTCTGCCACGCCGGCATTTTGAAGTAGCCACCGAAGCGCAGGTGGCGGCCGTCACCCGTGCCCTGGATGTCGAACACCGCGTTGCCGCCCCACATCGGTGGATGAATTGACTGGCACATCGGTGAGGTGCCACCGCCCCATTCGTCGGAGAACAGCAGTTTGGTCCCGTCGTTGTTGAACGTCGCGGAGTGCCAGAACGCAAACGCGGGGTCGGCGACGTCATCCAGACGCTTGGGTTTCGTCACGTTCTTCGTGTCGAGCAGCAGTCCGTTGCCGGAACACGCGCCGCCGAGCAGTTGGTGGAACGGGAAGCTCGTCACGTCGTGGCAGCCGGCGGTCGGGTTCGGGCTGGGTTCGCCCGTGCCCTGGCGACGGCCGTGGAGGCTGGCGAGCTCGCCGGTATTGGCGTCCGCGAAGATGTAGGCGTGGCTGACCACCGCCGACTGCTCCGGGTTCTTGAGTGGCACCTTGATCACGTCGATGCCGAAGGTCGATGTGTTCGGCGCGTTTGGATCGGAGACACAGCCCGCCTTCTCCTCGGCCGATCGCACGCCTGAATTGCCGGAGACGTAGATGTAGATGTTGTCCTTGTCGTTGGGATCCGTGACGAGCGAATGCGTGTGCGAACCGCGGCAGGTCTGCACGGCCGCGACCTGGCGCGGCTTCCGCGGATCGGAGATGTCGAAGATGCGAACGCCGAACATCCGATCCGGATCGGGCGGAGCCGTGCCACGTCCGGCGCCCGCTGCCGGAGGAGCCGCCGCGCCTCCAGCCGGTGGTGTCGCGCCAGCTGCCGGTGCCGCCGCTCCTCGTCCGCGACCGGCCGGCCCCTGCGCGCCGCAATCGATCCGTCCATAACTCTCGACGGACATAAAGGCGAGGTTGCCCCAGATCGACACATCGCCCTGCCCGCCTGGACACGACACGATCGTCTGCAGCGAGGTTTTCGCGGGATCCTCAATGTTGTAGAAGGTCAACCCGTGGAAGTTGCCCTGGAGCGCCAGCCTGCCGTTCAAGCCGAAGGCGAGATCGGAGTTTGCGTAGTCGAGGCTGCGTGCGTTCGTTGCATTCGGATCGTACATGCCCTCGGGCTGGCGCATCGTGGTGACGAGCTTCATGTTGAGCGCGGCCTCGCCGGCGTCGTACTTGCCGGGCTTGAGGCCTTCGCGCGGATCGGGCATGTGGCAGGGAACGCCGCCGCCGCCGCGACCACCGCGACCTCGCCCGCCGCCTTGCGCGTCGGCGGCTGCGCCGCCCGCGGCTGCCGCCTGAGCCGCTGCGATCTGCTCGGGCGTGCAGGGCTGCGGAATCGGGATCTGTCCCACCGTGGCGGCGCGTCCCTGCTGCGGCGCTGCGGCGCCGGTACCCTGCGGCGCCGGCGGAGGATTCTGCGCGAAGACCGTGGTGACGGCCAGACAAAGAGCAGCACTAATAATGATGCGGCGAACGTGAGTGCGCGGATTCATGACCATTCCACTGGCCTCCCTAATAGCCCGTACATGCGAACGATTTCCATCCGCTGATCGTTGTCGACCGCGTTCAGGAAGTCGCCGATGTTCGGCTCCTTCCCTCCGCCGGCTTCGCGCAAATCGGCGACCATTTTCAGCGCACCCTTGTGGTGCTGGATCATGCCGGTGAGAAACAGCTCGTCGAACTTGGCGCCGCGCGCCGTGTCGAGCGCCTTCATCTGTTGTGGCGTGAGCATGCCCGGCATCGGGGCCATGTCACCGTGGCCCGTCATCGCCGCCCCATCGGGCATGATCATCGGCACCTCCTGGTGCCGGCCGGTGAGCCACTCCTTCATCGCCTGAATCTCGCCGCTCTGCGAGAGCTGGATCTTCTTGCCCATCGCGATCAACTCCGGAGTCGCGGTATGCGTGGAGATCATCGCCGCCATCAGGAGCGCTTGATTGTGGTGATGAATCATCCCCTGCATGAACTTCACGTCGGCGTCCGTGTAGTTGTTGTCGTGAAACGCGGGGACCTTCGAGACGACAGTCGAG
>JBLNGH010000148.1:0-6296 GCA_050264575.1 Acidobacteriota bacterium
CGGCGAGCCTGGCCGAAGCTCGAAGAGCGTAGGCGGGCGGGGCGAATTTCCCCGAGACAGGAGCGAACGAGCGGAAGCGAGTGAGCCACGCGAACGGAGCGGGGATCGTGGGGCCCCGCGAGTGAGCGTGTCGGGGGTCCGGCGGGGCGAAGCCCCCCGGATAATACTTGGCGCGCCCTGCAGGACTCGAACCTGCGACCTCCTGGTTCGTAGCCAGACGCTCTATCCAACTGAGCTAAGGGCGCGCAAAACGACCATTATAAAAGGCAAAAGTCAGAAGGCAAAAGTCCAACGTTCCGGAGAGTCGCGCCAAACCTCGAACCGTGATACAAGTCATATCTTCAGCATTTTCCAGACTGAAGATCGTCCCCCAGCTCGTCGTCCCGTTCATCTAGGAGGTAACTGTGCGATTTCGGAACGTTGCAGGACTTTGTACTGTTTTGGCTCTTCTGCTCACACTGCCCGCGCTCGCGTCGGCTCAGGCGGCCCCGGAAACCAGCTACGGCGTCAAGGCGGGCTTGAACATCTCGAGCCTGAAGGTTGACTTCGGCGATGCCAGCGTCACGGGTGACGGCCGCGCCGGCTTCCTCGGCGGCTTCTGGCTCGCGCGCGACTTCAATCCGCGCGGCGGCCTCCAGATCGAGGCCCTGTTGAGCCAGAAGGGTTCGGAGTTCGGCGTCGAGGATCTCGGCTTCGGCGACGACTCCAGCTTCTCGCTGACCTACATCGAGTTTCCGGTGCTGGGGCGCGTGAATTTCCCGACTTCGGGCGTCATCGTCCGGGCCCTTGCCGGTCCGACGTTCGGCTTCCACGTCAACGAGTCGATCAAAGTCGGCGGCGTCAAGGTCGACGCCGACCAGGTGCCCCTGAAGACGTTCGATGCGGGCTTTGCCATCGCGGGCGCAGTCGAGGTTCGCAAGTTCATCATTGACGCGCGCTACACCTGGGGTCTCACCGACATCAACGACGGAACCGAGGCCGACGAGCCGACGGTGAAGAATGGGACCTTCAGCATTTCCTTCGGGTACCGCTTCCGGTAAAGAACTGGAACTCGATCCTTCGTTCGAGGGCCGCGTCTACTCGTTGAACGCTCCAACACTTGTCCTCGATCCGGGCAGCTTCCCGCTCGGGTCGGGGAGTACTTCTCTCACCCAGCGCGTCAGCGCACGATTCCCCATCCGGCCTCGAACATCCCCGGCAGTGAAATCGGCAGCCGGCCCGTGATCGGCGCTTCACCGGCGAGCGCGCGTACTGCCGAGAGCTCCGCGAGATCGTAGAAGTCGTACGCGAGGATCATCGCCGGGAGCGTGGGCAGTCCCATCGGCGTGTACGGATTGCCGAAAAACACGACGATGAGCGGCTTCGGCGTGTTCACCGTGAACCGCGCCAGATCGGCCAGCAGTTTGATCAGCGTCGGCGCCAGGTCCATGCGGCCGCTGCCCGACGTCGTCCGTACGAACACCGACGCGACGATCGCGTCGTAGCGCGGCGCGGCGGCGCGGACGAGATCGATTTCCGACGGTGTCGATCGATCGGACAGTTCGATCGCCGTCGTGCCCGGCCAACGCTGGCGCAGCTCGGGCAGGAAGACCCGGCTCGGCGCCGCGATGCGCCAGCCGGCCGGGTAGTCCAGGATCGACAGATAGAGGACCGACGCCTCGCGCGGCACCCGCAGCGGAACCTGATTGCGATCGTCTTTGATGAGCGTGATCGATCGCTTGCCGAGCTCCTGCGCGATCGCCGCGTTCGCCCGTCCGCCGAGCATCTTCGGCACGTCGTCGAGCGGCACGAGCTTCGACTTGTACAGGCCGAGCCGTGCTTTGGCGGTCAGCACGCGGCGGACGGACGCATCGATCTGCGCCAGCGGGATCTCACCCTTCCCCACCGCCGTCTTGAGCGCGGCCACCGCCGCGTCGTCGTCCGGCGAGTGCAGCACGATGTCGTTGCCGGCCTTGATGGCGCGAACGGCCGCATCGCCCGGCGAGAGACGACGGGACACCGCGTCCATGCCCATCGAGTCGGTGTAGACGAGCCCCTCGAACTTCATCTGCCCGCGCAGCAGGCCCGTGACGATCGCCGGGCTCAACGTGGCGGGACTGAACTCCGCCGCGTCGAGCGCCGGCAGCTGGATATGCGCCGTCATCACCGCATCGGCGCCGGCCGCAATCCCGGTTCGAAACGGCGCCAGCTCGATCTGATCGAGCCGCTCACGCGGGTGATTGATGATCGGCAGACCGAGATGCGAGTCGACGTCGGTGTCGCCGTGGCCGGGAAAGTGTTTCAGCGTCGCCAGCATCCCGCCGGCATGGAGACCTCGCACGTACGCGCTCGCCAGCCGACCGACGAGGTCAGGCTGTTCGCCGAACGCGCGGGTGTTGATGACGGGATTCCGCGGGTTGTTGTTCACGTCGGCGATCGGCGCAAAGTCGACGTGTACGCCGAGCGCGCGACCCTCGATGGCGGTGACGCGCGCCGCCTCGAACGCGAGCATCTCGTCGCCGGCGGCGCCGACGGCCATCGCACGAGGGAACACGGTCGCGCCCTGAATACGAAAGCCGACGCCGGCTTCGAAATCCGCGGTGTTGAGGAGCGGAATCGCGGACAGCGACTGGAGGCGGTTCATCAGCGAGGCCGCCTCCAGCGGCTGCCCGAGGATGACGCTCCCGTAGCCGGTGTTGAGCAGGACGTTCGGAACCGGCTCGGCGCCTCCGAAGACATGAAAGCCGCCGACCCTCAGATTCTTGACCTTCTTCGCCAACGTCTCGAACGTGTCCGTGTCGCTCGACAGATACGTCGAATTGACGGATGAGACAACGAGCTGCCCAACTTTGTCATCGAGCGACAGTTTTTTGAAGGTCTCGTCCACCCACCTCGCGCCGATCTTGTCGATTTCCGGAAGTTGCGGCTGAGCCGAAAGCGCGACCGCTAGCGCGGTGGTCCCGAGAACACCCGCGACGACGCGAAGCATAGGTGCCATAATCCTCTCATGTCCGTCGAGCAGCACCGGGCGCAATCGCCCGAACGCGTGAACTGCTTCGTGTTGACGGTCAGCGACACCCGCACGCTCGCCACTGAGACGAGCGGCCGCACGATTGCCGGCATGCTCGAGGACTCGGGCCATTTCGTCCTCGGGCGTCAGGTCGTGCGCGATGAGCCTCAGGAAGTCGCCGCCGCCATTCGCGAAGAAATCGGCCGCCACCGCGTCCACGTCATCATCACGACCGGCGGCACCGGCATTGCCAGCCGCGATTCGACCTACGAGGCGATCACGGGTCTCTTCGACAAGCGGATTGACGGCTTCGGCGAGCTGTTCCGCATGCTGAGCTACAAGGAAATCGGCGCGGCCGCAATGTTGTCGCGCGCGACCGCGGGCATCGTCCACGGATGCGCGATCTTCATGCTGCCTGGCTCGCCCGCCGCCGTGCAGCTCGGCATGCAGCGGCTCATCCTGCCGGAGATCGGCCACGTCGTCAGGGAGCTGACGAAAGACGACGCCAAATTGAGCCACCTGTAGCAGGTTGCTGAAAGACCCAGCAACCTGAACTTAGAACTCCGAACTGCGAACTTCGACCTTCGAACTTCGAACTTCGAACTGGGGCATAAATGATTCTTCTTGAAGTTCGAAGTTTGAAGTTCTAAGTTCGAAGCCGCCTGCGCGACCGCGAATTTCTCACGGTCGCTTTGGCGAGCCTCGCCGAAGCCGAAGGCGAAGGCGGGTTCAGGCCGCCTGTTCTATGCGCCCGATTACGGAGACGGTTCTCTTCGAGGACGCGCTGCAGATAGTGCTGAAAGAAGCGGCGCCAGTCACGCGGACGGAGATCGTGCCGCTCGCGGAGGCGGACGGCCGCGTCGCGGCGCGCGACGTCACGGCGAGCGTCGATGTCCCGCCGTTCGACCGCGCGGCGATGGATGGGTACGCCGTCGTCGCCGCGGATACGTTTGGCGCCGGCACGCAGGCGGCGAAGCCGCTGACATGCGTCGATCGCGTGTTCACCGGCCAGGTCCCGGCGCGCGGCATCGCATCGGGCGAGTGCATCGAGATTGCGACGGGCGCGCCCATGCCGGCCGGCGCGGATGCGGTCGTGATGGTTGAAGAAACCGAGCGCGACCGGACGGATCCAAATCTCATCCGGATCGTGACCCCCGTCTATCCGCGCCAGAACGTCGGCCGGCGCGGCGCGGACATCACCCGCGGTCAGACGGTCGTCTCGCGCGATCAGGTGCTGAATCCCAGCCGGATTGGCGCGCTGGCCGCGACCGGCGTGACCGCCGTCGAGGTCTTTGCGCGCCCGTCGATCGCCATCCTGTCGACCGGCAATGAGATCGTCCCGCCCGGGCAGCCGCTCGGTCCGGGGCAGATTTACGACGTCAATCGCTTCACGCTGGAAGCGGTCATCGGCCGGCACGGCGGCACGACGGCGATTCTGCCGATCGCGGCCGACACGGTCGAGGACCTCTCAGACGCGCTGATGGGTGCTCGCGCGCACGACGTCGTCGTCTTTTCGGGCGGCAGCTCGGTCGGCGAGCGCGACTTGATCCTCGACGTGCTGCGGCGTCGGGGTGACGTGCTGTTTCACGGCGTCGCCGTCAAGCCCGGTAAGCCGACGATCTTCGGCCGCATCGCTTTCGACTCCGCTCAAGCCGGGCCGTTCGACTCCGCTCAGCGCAGGCCGACGCCGGTGTTCGGAATGCCGGGCTATCCAACGTCGTGTCTTTCGAACGCGTACATGATGCTCGTGCCGTTCATCCGAAAGATGGCGCGGCTTCCGCGATGGGAGCCGGCGACCGTCGAGGCGCCGCTGGCGCGCCGCATCGTCTCGACGACCGGACGGCATCAGTTCTATACGGTTCGGCTCGTGGACGGCCGCGCGGAACCTGCGTTCAAGGCCTCGGGCGACATCACGAGCATGGCGCACGCCGACGGGTACATCGAGATTCCCGCGCAGACCGACGTCGTCGAAGCCGGAACCACGGTGACAGTGAAATTGTTCTAGACAGTTAAGTTGTTCTAGAGCGAATACCGGCTTCCGCGCAATTATGATCGCGTGATCTGGGGACGTGGGGATTTGAAGACATGATGCTCTTAAATCCCCAGATCCTCAGATCTCAAGTTCTCCAGATTTCTAGCGGAGCCGCTTGTTCACTTCGTCCCAGTTGATGGTGTTCCACCAGGCGGCGAGATAGTCCGGTCTGCGGTTCTGATACTTCAAATAGTACGCGTGCTCCCACACGTCGATCCCCATGACCGGGCGCTTGCCGTCCATCATCGGGTTGTCCTGATTCGCGGTGCTTTCGATTGAGAGCTTCCCGCCGGCGCTGACGAGCCACACCCAGCCGCTGCCGAACCGCCCGACGCCGGCTTTGTTCATCTGATCCTTGAATGCGTCGAAGGTTCCGAACGCGCCTGTGATTGCGTCGGCCATGGCGCCGCTCGGCGCGCCGCCCTTTCCCGGGCCCATGATCTGCCAGAACATCGTGTGGTTGACGTGCCCGCCGCCGTTGTTCCGCACGGCAGTACGAATGTCCTCCGGGACCGTCGACAGTCCCTGGATGAGATCTTCCGCAGATTTGGATTGCAGCGCCGGGTGCTTCTCGAGCGCGGCGTTCAGGTTGTTGACGTACGCCGCGTGATGCTTTCCATGATGGATCTTCATGGTCTCGGCATCGATGTGCGGTTCGAGTGCGGCGAAGTCGTACGGCAGGGCTGGCAACTGATGGGCCACGGGACACCTCAACTGAACATGGAAAATTGTGATTTGGTGATCTGGTGATGTGGTGAAGTGAAACCACTCACCTGCTACCACCATATCTCCAATTGCTACGCCAGTTGCAACATTCGGTCCAGCGCGACCCTGGCCCCGCGTTTCGTCGGTTCGGGAACGACGATCCGATTGTGGACCTCGCCGTCGACGAGCCCCTCGAGCACCCACAGCAGATGGTTGGGCGAGACGCGGAACATCGTCGAGCAGAGGCATCCGAGCGAGTCGAGGGTCACGACCGTTCGCGCCGGCGCAACCTCGCGAGCGAGGCGGCTCACCAGATGGATTTCGGTGCCCACGGCCCAGACCGAGCCTTCCGGACTGTTCTTGATGGTGCGAATGATGGACTCGGTCGAGCCGCACTCGTCGGCGGCCTGCACGACGTCGAACGTGCACTCCGGATGCACGATGACGCGGCCTCGAGGGTGGGCCTGGCGGAACTGATCGATTTGTCTGACGGTGAATCGCGTGTGGACGCCGCAGTGCCCTTTCCAGAGCACCAGCCGCGCGCGGGCGAACGCGTCGGGATCGACACCG
>JBLNGH010000149.1:0-10666 GCA_050264575.1 Acidobacteriota bacterium
AACGCGCGCTGCGCGTCCCGGTCGATGCCGTCACGCACGGTGCCGAGGCGATGGTCGTCGGATCCCGCGAATCGATGACACAGCGCCACGTCGCCGGCGGTCGACACCCCCAGAAGCCCGAAGCCGGCGCCGCACGGCCAGGCCTTGTTTGCGCCTTTGTGGATCTCTTCGAGCGTCTCGCGGACGTTGCTGAACCCGTGATGCCGGCCCTCGAGGGCTGCGTCCCGGTAGTCCCGTGCCAGATCGCGGAAGGCGTCGAGGACGTGCTCGAAGCCGTCCTCGCCGAAGGCGTACGAACGGCCCGGCGCGGAGGTGACCGGCGCGAAGCCCACTTCCCAGAATCCGATCTCCTGCGTCAGGTGGTCGTAGATGCGGCGGACGTCGAGCGTCTCGCGCGTCAGCGTCACGCGCGCGCCGATGGGCCGTGACCGATGGCGGGCGAGCAGCGCCCGAATTTTCGGCGCCACCAGATCGTAGCTGCCGCCGCCATTCTGAAAGACGCGGAAGCGGTTCTGGATATCGGGCGGCCCGTCGATCGAGATCGTGACCCCGAAGTTGTGCTCGGCCAGGAACTCGATGATCTCGGGCTTCAGGAGCGTCGCGTTCGTCGTGAGACTGAAGTCGATGTCCTTGCCCAACTCGGCCGCCCGCGTTTTGGCGTACGCGACGGTGGTCTTGAGCACCCGGAAGTTCATCAAGGTCTCGCCGCCGAAGAACGTGAGGTGTGCCGACTGACCGGACTCGCGCAGCAGGAAGTCGACGCTCTCGCGCGCGGTCTCCTCGCTCATCCACTTCGGCAGGCGGCCGTTGGCGGTCTCGACGATCTTGTCTTCGCCGTACTCGTAACAGTACGCGCAGCTCAGGTTGCACTGGCTCGTGACGTTCAGCACCATCGTGCTGAGCGGAATCGGCGTGAGCGGCAGCACGCGCGCCGCGGGGCGGGCCGGCGGCGCGGCGGCGATTCTCAACGCGCGCACGCGCGCGAGCTCGAGCGCGGCTTCCTCGATCTCGATTCGCGAGTATCGATCCGAGAGCGCCGAGACCAGCTCGTCGCCCGACCGCGGCCGATCGGCGACGACGTCCAGCACCGCTGCGGACACGTCGTCGATGGCCAGGACGGCAGCGCTCGACGCGAGGTACACGAAGCGCCGGCCGGCGGATTCGAACGTGTGACAGTCGCCCGGAAGGAATTGGCTCATCGCTGATTCAGCGTGAAGAAGTCCCAGCGCAAATACAACGGAACGGTGACGACAAGATGCGCGCGGCCGCGCAGCGGCTCGCCGGCGGCCGGCTTGTGGGTCGCGACGACCCACACATCGCCGACGTTGTTGCGATTCCCCGATCGGGCGGGATTCGGACCGTCGAGCGCCGGCGTGAACAACCCGGTCGTGCCGCCGACCTCGCCGACGAACTTCCGGTCGTCATCGTCGTAGGTCGCCGTGTACTCTTCCGTCGTCCAGGACGCGTCCACAGGTCCGAGATTGAGGTCGTCCTTGGTGTCGGGCTTGCCGTCGAGACCGTTGCTGTAGGCGACGGCCTCGAACTGCGCGAACATCTTCGGGAACACGGTGCCGCCGACGCGCGCCAGGCCCCAGCCGGGCGCGACCTTGAGGTAGTCGATCTTGTTGTACACGGCCACGGCCGTCTTCGAGGCCAGCCCGCTGACGAAGACGTCATGGACGCCGATCGGCGCGTCCGCGCTGACATTCACCTCGATGGTCAGGACGTCAGCGGTCGAGCTCACCACGCGCGTGACGGCGACGCCGCGGCCAAAGTCGATATCGCGCGGCGTGACGGTCGTCGGCAGGTTCGCGCCGTACAACCGCACGGCTTGTCCGGGCGTGTTCGTCTTCAAGGCCGCGCGATCGAGACCCGAGACGATGGTCTCGCGACCGATGCGCACGAGCCGGATGTCGAGCCCGTGTTCGTCGTACCCGCCGTTGAACCAACGGCCTGACATGGTCTGCCAGTCGCGCTCGACCGTCATGACTTCGCGCAGGCTCGTCGCGTCATCCTGACCGACGGTCGTGCGGCCGCGCCACTGATATCCCGTGTAGATGAGCGAGCGCCCCGCGCGCGTCACCGTCTTTCCACTTCGCGGGTACGTGTACGACACGTCCGTCACGAACTCGTCCGGGCCGGTGCCCGGCTTGATCGTCACACGGCCGTACACGGGACCTTCACCCGCCTCATAACCCGTCAGCGCCCAGCTGCCCTCCAGCCGCGGCGTCCGCATCGTCGCCGACCACGCGGACCATTCGGGCGTCGTGAACGGAAACGCGGACTTCAGGTGGGCAAGGGCCTTGTCCATCGGATGCCGGTTGTCCGGAGGCCGGCCGTCGGGGCCCGGTTCGCGCGCAGGCGGTCCCGTGCGGCGAAACACCTGGAAATCCACCAGCGGGTAGTACCCGCGATGCATCGCGAGCAAGCCGGTCCATTCGTCGTCAGTCCGGCGCTGCAGGATCACGCGTCCCATCGAATGACAACTCGAACAGATGCCTTCGGTGTCGGTGTTGGCCGTGTACTTGTAGTCGATCATCCGCCGTTCGACTTCGAACAGCCCCGGCTTCAGTTCCTCGGGCGCGAGCCCGAGCTGATCGGACAAGTACTTCACGATCTCGCGCGCTTCGGCAGGCTGCATCTCGACTTTGTTCAGCGTCACCATCCGGCGGATCGTTTCCTGCCAGCCTTCCGGCGTCGTTCGCCGATAGGAGATGCGTGACATCCGTCCCTTGGCGTCCGACTTGTGACAGGCCCCGCACACACTCTTGACCTGATTGTTCGTGATGGGAATGCCTTCGTCCGTCTCGGACGGTTTCGCGGCCGGCGGCTGCTGTCCTGCGGGAGGCGTTTGCGGTGGTGTCTGCTGACTGCCGGCGGCGCCGATCTTCAGCGTCATCGCCACGATCGGAATCAGAACTGCGCCGAGCAGGGAACGGCTCATGGACTCAGCGTGTTTCTACCACAGTTTTGGACATGAAGGGCATCACCGGCATGGAGGCCATGAGGGCGCGCCTATTTGTCCTCGTGCTTCAGTGCTCGCCAGGCGATCAAGGCCGATAGTGCGCCGAGGAAGTCCGAAAGAGGAACATCTCTGTTCGACGCTGAGCCCGCTGACGTGTGCGCTCGTCCCAGGGCATCGTACATCTCACCCACATCGGCGTGCTGCGGCGCGAGACGCACGAGCGTGACGAGATCGATGTCACGCAGATAGCGGATTCCATCAGGAAACCCGGGCGCCAGCAGATGCTCATCGAGCACAACCTCGCGTCCGCGGACTATCGCCCGCGGTTCGAAGCGCACGTCATCGTGAATCGCCAACCGCACCGCCTGCCGTCGCCTCAAATCCTCGAACGCCGCCAGCACCGCCGGGTCGCGAGCAAGCGCGGCGGGATCGGCCTCGTTGTTCAAATCGAGACCATCGTGCCGATCCGTGGCACGCGCCAGCCAGAATGGATGTGGAGTCTCGCCGGCAGCCGACGCGGCAAACTCCGCAGCCTGCTTCCGCGCGCCGGCGGCCATCTGGCGTTCGCGACGATCGAAGAACGCGAGCGCGTCGCCGCGCATCTCTGGCCGGGTGAGCGCCGTGTGGACGACGATGGCGGCGAGCCAGCCGGAGACGAGCGCCTTCTTCACGCCGAACGACGACAGCGGATCGATGAACGATCCGGCGTCGCCGACCAGCAGGCATCCGCCCGGCGCATAGCGGCGCGCCGTGTACACGGAAGCGTCCGCACCCCACGGACCCTCGACGAGCTCGGCTGAGGCGAGCAGCGTCTGGAACGGCGGCACTTTGGCCAATTCGGCGGCGTAGCGCGCGGCCGCGTTGCTGCCGGCAAGATCGGTTCGTCCCGGCTCGACCATCACGGTGAAGTGCCTGAGTCCCGGCTCCGTCGGAACGGACCAGGCCCATCCATCCGGATACGAGGCGACGAGCGTCTGCGTGTCGGCGACGCCGGGCCAATCGCGTTCCGTCCGCCACACGCCGACGAGCGCGATGGTCCGCGGCGACGCCGCCGTTTCGCGGAGCCCGCGCCGGGCGATCACTCCGGCGCGGCCCGAGCAATCGAGCACGAACGACGCGCCGAACGTGACGGTCTCATCCTCCATGTCCGCGAGAACCGCATGCACGGCCGCGGGATCGTCCTCTGGTTGCGGATGGGTCACCTCGCGCACGATGGCGCGCCGGAGGTCCGCGCCGCTCTCGAGCGCCAGACTCTGCAGTCGTCGATCGAACGCCCGACGCGAGACGAGGTAACCCGCCTGTCCCGGCGCAAACGATTCGGTTCGCGGTTCCAGGTCGCCCCACCAGACAACGTTGCTGCGCCAGGGAAGAAAGCCGGCATCCTCCATGGACGTGAGCATGCCCAGCGCGGCGAGGACGCGCTGGGCGCTCGGCGGGATCGACTCGGCCAGCGTTCTCGCGTCAGCCTCGGGCCGATCGACGAGCAGCACCCGATGGCCCCAGGCACTGAGCAGCCGCGCCGCCGCGCAGCCAGCAGGGCCGGCGCCGATCAGCACGGCGTCGAAGTCACTGCTCGGCATGGCCTTCGGCCCTTGGCCTACTTGCGATAGATGTTGAAGAAGCTGTTATCCAGCCAGTCGTACGATGCGATGCGCGAGAAACCGGCATCTTTCATCCATGTATCGAGTTGGGCCACGCTGAATTGCATCGACTCGTGACCGGCGGGCCAGTTCTTCGAGAAATCAATCACGGCTACGCGGCCTCCCGGCTTGAGGTACTTGCTCAGCGTCTGCAGGTACGGTCCCTGATTGCCGATGTGATGCAGAGCGTCGCAGATGAGGACCACGTCGACCGGTTCGGGCACTTTCGGATCGTCCGGAGCGGCGAGGACGGTGCGAATGTTGTCGATGCCGGCCTCCTTCGCGCTGCGCTCGACGACCTTCAGCAGCCCGGCATCGATGTCGACGGCATAGGCCACGCCGTTCGGTCCAACCGTGCGGGCGATCGGACGCGTGAACAATCCGGAGCCGGATCCGATGTCGGCGACGCGATCGCCCGGCTTCAGCGCCAGCGTCTCGACGACACGCGGGACCTGCATGCGCGCGACGCGCTCGGGACCCTCGAGCGTTTTCGCGTAGGCTTCGGGATTGGGCTGCTGCGCGCGCGCGACGGCGACGGCGGCAACAAGCAACAACGCGATCGATCCTCGAAGTCGCCAAGGTCTCATGTCGTGATGATACGCGGATCTTCGGATCTCGATTCGGCAGCCGTCGCGGGTCGGTCAGCCTGTGAAGGACGACCGGTTCGGAGATAGAATGGCGCGCTCGCAATGGTGGGGAAGCGCGTCTCGCACTACAACGTCTTGCGTCCGCTCGGAAGCGGAGGCATGGGCGTGGTATACGAGGCAGAAGACACCCGGCTCGGCCGCCGGGTCGCCGTCAAGTTCCTGCCGCAGGAACTCGGTCGAGATTCCCAATCGCTCGAGCGGTTCCAGCGCGAGGCGCGCGCCGCCTCCGCGCTCAATCATCCGAACATCTGTACCGTCTTCGCGATCGAACAGCACGACGGCGATCACTTCATCGTCATGGAGCTGCTCGACGGGCAGTCGCTCGCGCAGATCGTTGCGCGGCAGCGGTTCGAGATCGCGCCGCTGCTGGATCTGGCCATCCAGATGTCCGATGCGCTGGAATCGGCGCACGCGAAGGGCATCGTCCATCGGGATATCAAGCCCGCGAACGTGTTCGTGAACGCGCGCGGCCAGGTGAAGATTCTGGATTTTGGCCTGGCCAAAATGGACAGCGCGCGCGACCGGTTGAAAGTGGAAGCCGGGTCCGCTGCCGAGACGCTCGCCGTGCATGACCTCACGCAGCCAGGCACCGCGATGGGAACTGTCGCCTACATGTCACCCGAACAGGCGCGGGGCCAGCTCACCGACGCCCGGACCGATCTCTTCTCGCTGGGGACCGTCCTCTACCAGATGGCCGCCGGCGTCATGCCGTTCTCCGGCGATACGTCGGCCGTCGTCTTTGACGCGATTCTCAACCGGGATCCGATCCCCCTCACGCAGCTCAACGCGGCGATTCCTGCCGAGTTCGGCCGGATCGTCGACAAGGCCCTCGAGAAAGATCGGAATCTCCGGTATCAGACCGCGACGGAGCTCAAGACCGATCTGATCCGGCTCAAACGCGACCTGGACTCGGGGCGAGGGCGCGCCGCCCCGTCTGACCGTGCCGCGCGGACCTCGACTGCGGACGCGTCGATCGCCGTGCTCTATTTCGAGAATCTCAGCGGCGTGAAAGAGGACGAATATTTTCGGGACGGCATCACCGAAGACATCATCACCGAGCTCTCGAAGATCAAGGGCCTCAAGATCTTTCCGAGACCGACCGTGCTCGGCTACCGCGACAAACCGGTGACGCCGCAGCAGGTCGGCCGCGAGTTGAATGCCGCGTTCGTGCTCGGCGGCAGCTTGCGCCGCGCCGGGAATCGGCTTCGGATCAACACGCAGCTCATGGATGCCCGCACGGACTTTCCGCTCTGGTCCGAGCGCTACGACCGGGAGCTGAAGGACATCTTCGAGGTCCAGGACGAGATCGCCCGCAAGATCGCCGAGGCGCTGCGCATCACGCTCACGCCGCAGGAGCGCGAGGCGATTGCCGCCAAGCCGACCGAGAACCTGCAGGCGTACGACCTGTACCTTCGCGGGAAGAGCCAGGTCCGCCGCGTGACGCGGCAGGATCTCGAGTTCGGGCTGCAGATGTTCGAGGGTGCCGTCGCGCTCGATCCGAACTTCGCGCTCCCCTATGCGGCGATCGCCAACGTCTGCGCGCAGTATCACTACCATTACCAGCGCGAAGCCGCGTGGATGGATCGCGCCGTGAAAGCGGCGGATCGCGCCGCCGCGCTGCGGCCCGACGAGCCCGAGGTCCTCGTGGCGCAGGCCTGGATCGCTTATGCGCGCACGCGATATGACGACGCCATCGCAAGCGCCCGCCGGGCGATCGAGCGCAAGAGCGACACCGAGGGCGCCTATTACGTCCTCGGGCGGGCGCTGTTTGCGGCGGGCCAATACCAGGAAATCGTCGATCTCGTCGATGCCGCCTTGCAGGCGAGCGGTGATGACTACAACGTGTACGTGCCGCTCAACAACGCGCTGGGCGCGCTCGGTAAGGAGGAAGCCCTCCGCAACCTCCGCCTGCGCCGAATCCAGGCGCTCGAGAAGCACCTGGCGCTCGTGCCCGACGATGCGCGCGGGCGGGTGCACCTGGCGATCGACTACGTCGCGGCCAAACGGGTCGAGGAGGCGACGCGCGAGGTGCAGTTCGCGGTCGCCCTCCGCCCGAACGACGCGAACGTGCAGTACAACGTCGCGTGCGTCTACTGCGCGATGAACAACAAGACCGACGCGTTAGGGGCGCTCAAACGGGCGTGGGACAACGGGCTGCGAGACGGCGACTGGGCCCGGCGCGATCCGGATCTGGCGATCCTGCACGGCGATCCCGAGTTCGAGCGGCTGTATCCGGAAGCAACGCCCTGACCGCCCCACACCTGCCGCCGCCGGCGGATGTCCGATTCAGTGGCGACGCGGCCCCAGTGCCGCGGCGCTGACGGCGCGCGCGATCTGTCGCTGAACATCCGGCAACTCACCGGTCGTTCCACCGAAGTCGTCGACCCAGATTTTCCGATCGATCGCCGCATCAACCAGCCTCACCTGAATGCGCAGCCGTTCGCCCTCGCGCGTGACGGTACCCTCCAGGATGAGATCGGCGTCGAGCGCGCGCGCGATTTCGCGAAGGGGCTTTCGCGCGCCGGCGTACTGCTGAGCGCTGGTGTGAGAGACGACGCCGAGCGTCTGCAGCCGCGCCAGCTCGCCCGTCACGCCATCGGTGAGTCGCGCCGTCAGCAACTGGTCGGACGTGTCGGACGAGTAGTTGGTGAACGGCAGCACCGCAATCGTATGAGCCGTCGCCGGGCGCTCGGCCGTCGCCCAGATGCCCGCACGCCAGACGAGCACGGCGGCGATCCCGAGCGTCGCAGCCAGCAGGCCGACGCCCAGACGCCAACGTGAGCGGCCCGCAGGACGCCGGGCTGGCTCACGGGCAGGGATCGAGTCGCCTGGTGATGCCGGCTGCCGGTCCTCGAAGATCGGCGCGTAACTGCCACGCCGCAGCTGAATGACCAGCGGATCCGTGCGGCCCGGACCGTTGTAGTACTCGTCGAGCTTCGTCCGCAGCCGGCCGGCTTCGACGCGGACGATCGAGTCCAGGCGAGGATCGTACTGCTCGTCGCGATCGAACACGTCGCGTCCGATGACGTATTCCTTGAGCTGGCCGGCCTCGCCGGCGAGCGATCGTTCGACGACGTACCGCAGGAACCGGCTCAATCGATCCGTCGTTGCGAACCCCGCGCTCGCGAGGATCCGCTCGAGCTGGGCGCGCGTCCGCTCGGACGGGGGATCCATGGACGCAAGTATGACAACGAAGCCTGAAGCCGGAAAGCTTGAAAGCCTGAAAGCCGCGATGTTACTAACCGTTACATCGCCTCGAGTTCACCGTCCGCGCCCGATTTCCGCGCGACGAAAGCCTCTGGGGCGCCGTCTGAGCATGTGAGGAGACAAGACATGCACAAGGCCATCAACCAAGCGTTCAAAGTGATAGTCGCATCGGCCCTAGTCACGACTATCGCCGGCACCGCGGAGGCGGGACCACCGCTCATCTGCCATCCGTTCGACGCCGGCTCCGCCGCGCTACTGCCGTGGGGTCCCGGTCAGGGCTGGAACGCACCGGACCGCTCGTACGACGTGCAGCGGCTGCCGGCGGATACCTTGCGGCTGCTGACGCCGACGACGCCGGTGCTGGCGCGCATGGAGATCATGCGGCGGGCGACGATCTACGCGAACCAGAATCACGACGTCGCTGTGGCGCTGATGAAAGGTGTGCTCGAACGCGCCAGGACGACGCCCGCCGGATCGCGCGATCCGCTGCCGTGGTTCGATGCGGGGTACCTCATCGAGTCGTACCGGCAGATGAAGGGCGCCGGCCCGTGGGGCGACATGCTCACCGGCGTCGAGCAGCTGTGGCCGGACTTCCGCAACGATCCGCGCGCGGTCGACGGCTACGCCCTCGTCCGCAAGGCGATTCAGCTGGCGGGATCGAACCCCGAAATGGAATTCGCCGCGTCGCTGATGCAGCAGGGCGCAGCGGCGGCGGCGCACCGGCAGCGCGCTGTGGCCGGCGCGCCGGCCGGATCGCTGCTGGCGAAGAACCTGGCGAGCATCGGGAAGTAGGGCAACCTACTTCCCGAATCGCTTCGCGTCGCTGAAGCTCATCTTGAGCACGGTCTTCGGCCCCGGCGTCACCGGCGCGGGCGGCGATTTCGGGTCCTTCGAGTACATGCCGATCGGCGTGCCGGGCGGAGGCGGACCGCCCACGCCGGTGTAGCCGCCCTGTTCGTCGTAGACCGCGACGATGTACACCGGTGACGTCGAGACGTCCTTGAACGTTACGGTCGAGCCGTTCTTCTGCATGACCTGGGGTCCACCGAGCGGAATACTGCCCGGACCGACATTCGGGTCGGCGAACAGGAAAACCAGCACGTTGTGCTTCGCATCGACCGTGCCCTTGCCGGTGTAGGTCACCGTCACGGTCACGGTCTTCGCGGCGGCTGCAGCCGGTGGCGGCGGTGGTGGCGGTGGCTTCTGTGCCTGAGCAAATGGCGAGCTTGTCGTCCCGACGAGAAGGATCAATCCAAGACCAAGCAGTCGTGTTCGCATGAAGACCTCGCGGGCATTCGACGAGAATGCCCGTGGACGTGTTGCAGGATCCTTCAAAGTGGCCGGATCCGGCCAGCGATGGCTCGACCTGCGCACGTTACCCGATCGGTCGTCGAGGGTCAGATCGAGTGCGGCAAAGATTCGCGCCGCATCCGCTGGGTGACGCCTCGCTTTCTTTCACGCGACGCTCGCCAACTCCGTCTTCAGGAGCAGGGGCGCGACAACCGTCATCCCGTTCAGCCGGGCCCTGACGCGATCGGAGTCAGGCTCTCGGAGCGATATGATCCATGACTCGCTGACGTCATGACGCTGAGCGCAGGCACCAGACTTGGTTCGTACGAAATCCTCAGCGCCATCGGCGCGGGCGGGATGGGCGCCTGCGGCTCAGGGCGCGGGGGTGGGGCCCCGCGCCACTTCTTGAGGAAGACCGACCTCGCCCATGCCGGAGCGCCGCGATGGCGCTAGCTGCCGGCACCAAACTTGGTCCGTACGAAATCCTGAGCGCCATCGGCGCGGGTGGCATGGGCGAGGTCTACCGCGCCCGCGACCCGCGCATCGGCCGGGACGTCGCGATCAAAGTCCTGCCGCGCGACGTCGCGGCAGATCCGGATCGATTGCGGCGCTTCGAGCAGGAAGTGCGGGCGATCGGCACGCTGAATCATCCCAACCTGCTCTCGCTCTACGACGTGGGGACGTCCGAGGCCGGACCGTTTCTCGTCTCTGAGCTGCTCGAGGGCGAGACGTTGCGGGCGCGGCTGACGGCTGGGCCTCTCCCGCTGAGGAAAATCATCGACTGGGGCGTGCAGATCTGCCACGGGCTGGAGGCCGCGCACGAGCGCGGCGTGGTGCATCGCGATCTCAAGCCCGAGAACGTGTTCCTGGTTCGCGACGGCCGCGCGAAAATCCTCGATTTCGGACTGGCGAGAATC
>JBLNGH010000150.1:0-14395 GCA_050264575.1 Acidobacteriota bacterium
GGCCGGTCGAAGGCCAGGCGGCCGTCGCCTGGCTGGATTCGGGTGATCTCGAAGGGCTGGTGGCCTCGCCCGTCTACCGGCTGGCGGCAAATCTCGCGGATGTGCCGCCGGACGTGCTGCCGAACCTGCTCCGCGAGCGTCTAAATGAAGGAGAGCGCGCTCTCCTCGAGCGGGCGGCCCGCGCCGACGCCCCGGTGGCGGCGGCGGCCGATTGTGTCAACACGCTCCGGCGGCGGCGGTACGACCGCGAACGCGCCGCGATCCAGGAGGAAATCGATCGGCTCCAGGACCGGTCGCCAGCCGGGGACGACCAGGCGCTCGCCGCCCTGTGGGAGCGGAAAAAGGTGATTTTGCGGCGGCTCGAGGAATTGAGCGCGTAGGGGTCTGGCGGGGCGAAGCCCCCCAGCTAAGTAAGGAGATTGGCATTGTCCATTGAAGAAAAGTACGACGAGATTCGACAGCTGATCACGCTCGGCAAGGAGAAGGGCTATCTCCTCTACGACGAGGTGAACGAGCTGCTGCCTGCCGACATCACCTCGTCGGAGGAGCTGGACGATCTGTTCAGCACCTTTGGAAGCGCCGGCATCGAGGTCGTCGACTCGGAAAAGACCTATCGCGACGAGAAGCTGCAGGGCGAGGGCGGAGACGAGATGGATCTCGATCTCACGCCCGGCGCGCTCGACAAGACGAACGACCCCGTCCGCATGTACCTGCGCGAGATGGGCACCGTGCCGCTCCTCACGCGCGAAGGCGAAGTCGCGATTGCGAAGCGGATCGAGCAGGGCAAGCTGGCGGTCATCAAGTCGATCTCCCGGACGCCCAAGATCACGCAGGAAGTGATCGAGATGGGCGAGCAGCTGAAGCGCGGCGAGCGCACCGTCCGCGAGCTCGTCGTCTTCAACGAGGAAGAGATCACCGACGAGAAGATCGCGGCGCGGCAGCGCGACTTCCTGAAGCAGATCGATCGGGTGAAGGCCGCGCTCGACGCCGTCAAGAAGCTCGAAGAGAAGTACAAGGACGTGCCGAAGGCCGAGAAACGGAAGTACCGCCGGGCGCGCTGGAAGATCGGCCGCGCGCGCGTCGAGCTCTCGCGCGCCATCCGCAAGATCGAGTTCACCGAGATGGTCAAGCGCCGGCTCATCGACGGCATGAAGATGGCCGTCGAGGAGGTGCAGGCCAAGCAGCGGGAAGTGCGCGTCATCGATCAGAAGCTCGAGTCGAAGGGCAAGCGGAAGCTGCGCGAAGAAGAGAAGAAGATTCTGCTCAAGCACAAGGACGACTCGCGGAAGGAAATCCGCGTGCTGGCCCAGCGTCTCGAGCAGCCCGTCGAGGAGCTGACCCGGACGCTCCGGACGATTCTCGAGGGCGAGGCGCAGGCCGAGCAGGCGAAGAAGGAGCTGGTCGAAGCCAACCTCCGGCTCGTCGTGTCGATCGCGAAGAAGTACACCAATCGCGGTCTCCAGTTCCTGGATCTCATTCAGGAAGGCAACATCGGCCTGATGAAGGCGGTCGACAAGTTCGAGTACCGCCGCGGGTACAAGTTCTCGACGTACGCGACGTGGTGGATTCGCCAGGCGATTACCCGGGCGATCGCCGATCAGGCGCGGACGATTCGCATCCCCGTGCACATGATCGAGACCATCAACAAGCTCATCCGCACGTCGCGCGCGCTCGTGCAGGAGCTCGGCCGCGAGCCGACTTCCGAGGAAATCGCGCAGCGGATGGACATTCCGGTCTCGAAGGTGCGCAAGGTGCTGAAGATCGCGCAGGAGCCGATCTCGCTCGAAACGCCGATCGGGGAGGAGGAAGATTCGCATCTGGGCGATTTCATCCCCGACACGAACGTCGTCTCGCCGTCCGAGGCGGTCATCAACCTGAACCTGAAGGAGCAGACCGACTCGGTGCTGAAGACGCTGACGCCGCGCGAGGAGCGCGTCATCAAGATGCGCTTCGGCGTGGGCGAGGGCTCCGAGCACACGCTCGAAGAGGTCGGTCAGAGCTTCGCGGTGACCCGCGAGCGCATCCGGCAGATCGAAGCGAAAGCGCTGCGCAAACTTCGGCATCCGTCCCGGAGCCGGCGTCTAAAGCCGTTTCTGGAGGGACGGTGAGCGAAGTTTGCGAACTTCGACCTTCAAACTTCGAACTTCGAACTTCGAACGGAGGAACGCGCTGACGCTGGCCATCTTTCTTTGGTTGAGAAAAGATGACCCGCGTCAGTTCGTTCCGGAAGTTCTAAGTTCGAAGTTCTAAGTTCGAAGTTAACAAGCGCTTTCCATTCCCTTGGGGCCCCTAGCTCAGCGGTCTAGAGCTGCCGGCTCATAACCGGTTGGTCCCAGGTTCGAATCCTGGGGGGCCCACTTCAAGAAACTTCGAACCTCAAACTTCGAACTCAGAACTTCGGAGTGCGGAAACGCACGACGGAGCCGCCGAGCGGGAGCGCCCGCGCCCGCGCGGATGGCGGCGCCGGCGACGGCCAGGGCCCCGACTCGCCGACAACCGCCTGCTCGGCGGTCGTCGTTCCCATCCAGTCGAATGCCGCAAAAACATACGGGAGACCTTCGGACGTTTCCGGCGAGACCGTGTCGGTCACGTTGAAGTGCAGATGCGGCGCGTTCGTGTTCCCTGAATTGCCGAGCCGGCCGAGGATCTGGCCGCGTTTGATCCGTTGACCGGCCTGGACGGTCACGGAGCCCCGCTGAAGATGCGCGTAATGGGCGAACCTGCCGCCGCCGAGCGCCAGAATCACGTGATTTCCGTACGTCGCCTCGACTGAGGGCGAGGTGGGCTGGCCTGGCTCGGTCATCGCCGCATTGTCGGCGACGCCATCGCGCATCGCGTGAACGACGCCGTCACTGACGGCGATGACGTCGGCGCCGAAGCCGACCCAGTCGTCATTGGCGGATTTCTGAAAATCGCCGCGGACCGCGCGGCCGTCCGCGTCCACGCCGATGAAATCGATCGCGAAGCGCTGCGGGATTCTGGCGCGCTCGTGGTCGACGAGCGCGCTCCCCCAGTGCGCCGAGCGGTGGTCACCCGGTCCGTTGTGCACGAACCAGAGACCGTCACCAAGCGGAGGACCGAGGATCAGCTTCGCCGGCCGCGCGACGTCGATCCGCAACTCACGGACCGGAACGGGCGACCCGTCGGCGGCGGTCACGTCGAGAACATTTCGCAGGTGCGCCGGCGGAGGACGCCGATCGGCCAGGGTCAGCCAGACGTAAATGACGGCCGTGGCGCCGCTGCGAACGAGCCGGCCGCGGCGCGCGCCGGGATCCGCGTCCGGGCTCATCACGCGATCGTCGAGCTCGCCGCTGGTCGCATAGCTCACCAGCGGTTCTGAATCGGACTCGCCGAACACCTGCACGCGATCCACGCGCGCGTCGCCTCTGCCGCTGGCGGTGACGTCGAGCTCGTAGGCGAGATGGGTCAGCCCATCGCCGCCGATGAATGGCGCGGGCGCCGTGCCGACGCGGACATCGAGGCGAACGAGCGGGAGTTGTGCGCCGTTGGCCGCCACGGCGACGACCGCAAGGAGCAGCGCCGGGATTCGCCATGCGCGCAACGCCCGCCGTACACTTCGCGCGATCGCCATGACCGTGCAGACATTTTATCGGCTGTCCGTTTGGCTGCCCTTTGCGATTCCGAGCGTCGTCGCGTTCATCGCGCACGGCCTTGGCGTCGGCGCGATCGGCGGCGTGCCAGGGGTGGGACTCCTCTTGGCGTCGCTGCTCTACGGCGGCATTCCGTACGCGCCGATCGCGATCTGGGCATCGTTCTGGATCGACAGCCGCCCGGAAGCCGACATCCGGCAGCGCGCCCTGCAGGCGCCGCTCTGGACGATCGGCACCTTCGCAGTACTGTGCGTGGTGGGAGCCGTCCGCGGCTTGAGGCTCGTGGCCGCTGCGGGCCTCTTCGTCCTCGGGGCGATCGCGATTCTCGGGCTCGGCTATCTCTACGTGATCATCGTCTTCGCCCTGCGTGACACCGTGTTCGGACCGTACCAGTCCCTCCGGTCAGAATCGAAATGGCGCTGGTGATTCTGAAATCCGAAATCTGGGATTTCGCGACTTGCCTCGTGAAATCCGAATCTGGACCTGGCCCGTGTCTCGCACGCAGCAACGACGATGAAGCTGCTGGGCGCGGGATTGTTCGTCGTCGGCGGGATGTTCGGCCTCGTCGTGCTGCTCGACACGGTGAATGTCCTGGCGTGGCTGCCGGTATGGCTCGTCGGGGCCTTCATGGGCCTGGCGCTGCTCGGGTTCGGCGTGGTGGCGCTGGGCCTCTTCGGACAGAAGCCGCCGGATGCGCCGGAGATCACGCCGGAGGAACACCGGCGGCGGCTCGAGGCGCAGGGGCTCGTCGAGCCGACGGACTTCCGGGCGGCGCGGTCGTTTGGTGTGGAGGAGTTCGAGGACGAAGGGCTCCACTATTACCTGGAGCTGAGGGATGGCACCGTCCTCTTCCTGAGCGGTCAGTACTTGTACGACTACGAGCCCGATCCGAAATCGAACCGTCCGCGATCCTTTCCGTGCACCGAATTCACGGTGCGACGGCACAAGCGCGATGGCTACGTCGTCGCGATTGAATGCCGCGGCCAGGTCCTCGAGCCCGAGGTAATGGCGCCGCCCTTCAGGACCATGGACTGGGAGCACCAGGTCCCGAGCGATGGCCAGATCTTGACGGATGCGCCTTACGAGACTCTGAAGCAGCAACGAACCGCACCCCAGCCGACGCACTGACGGGGGGCGATCGCGCGCGGCGAGATCACCGGCTGCGTGGCACGGTCAGCACCGGCTTGAGATCGTCGGAGAGCACGCCGGTCAGCTCCCACCGGATCAGCGAAATCGGAATGAGTCCTGCTCCGTTGAACTCGTCCATGAAGCGGCGCATCGTGAATCCGCCGCCCAGCTGCCGTCGCCGGTCCGCGAGCAGGCGCTCGATCTGGAATTTACCCAGGAGGTAGCTGGTCCCGTACGCCGGCTGTCGCAGGTACAGATGCTGCTCGCCGCGGACGAGCTGCCCGTCGAGACTGAGCCAGCCACGCGGAGTGTTCGCCGACGTGAATGCGGCCGCCTGTTCGAGCGTGGCCTGACGCGCATGCATCCGCAGATCGCCCTGCGCCCGGGCGGCGCGCTGGGCGAGGAGGATGTAGATCAGCTCGCGCGAGCGCGGGCGGCGATCGAACATTCCGGCCTGCAGCATCATCTCTTCCCACCCGGTCGCGTGTCCCTCCGTTCGCGTGATGAAGATGTTGTAGAGCAGCGGGCCGCGGCGAATCGCGCTCGCGTGCGGCTCGTTCGCCATGCGCGCCTTGTCGAACCAGTGATAGCCGTGGGTCCGCATGACCTCCGGATCGTGATGATCGACCTCGGTGAAGAATTCGCGCGGACCGGGGACGTAGCGGCCGATCCGGGCGCGCAGCGCCGGCTCGAGGTAGTCGCGAATCGGCAGCAGATCGTGATCCTTGAGGAAGATCATGTAGTCGGTCACGGCAGCCTGCGCGCGCGTGTCGAACTCGGCGGCCGTCGCGATGGGCGACGCGGGCGGTTCGGCCGCGTTGCGCAATTCCTCGAGCGCAAGCGCGGCGTGCGCGCGCGCGAGCTCCCGCTGCATCAGGAGCATGACGTCCTGCCACGTGTACGGCAGCAGCTGGACGTTCCGCAGGTACCAGTCGTAGTTCTCGATTCCGATGCCGGAGGTCCCGGTCTTCGAGGGAAGCTGTCCGTCGAGCCAGGCCGCGAAGGCGTCAGTGGCTGACCTCGCTCGCGTGACATCCGCCACGAGATCCTGCGGACCGGTGTCCGTCAGGCGTGCGGCGAATCGCTGCAGTTCGGTGCTTTGATCGCGGACGTCCCGGATGCCGAACGTCCAGAGATCCTGCCCGTCCCGACGAGATTCACGCGAGCCTGGTCGAGCAGCGGCGGAATGATGGCGAGGCCCGCCCGAATCTCTTTGACGCTCGCCTCGTCCGGCGGCCAGCGGTATTTCCACAACTCGAGCGAACCCCGCGCGTTGTGCCCTTCGCGCGCGGGCTGATCGCTCTCGTCGGAAAACACCGTGACGTAGAACGACGGATCGTTGGCCCACGGCCGGATGACTCGATGGTCGAAGTCGAGGCCGTTCATCTCGGCGCGTACGATGTGATAGTCGACCTGCTGCGGAATCGGCCAGGCTGCCGGATCGATCGCCTCGAGGCGCCGCCGGTAGGTGGCGAGCTCACGTTGCTGCGCCGCCATCGCCTCCGCCCGATAGTCGGGCACGCCGTTCACGAGCCTGGGCGGCTGAAACGCTCGCCAGTCTTTGAAGAGCGCGACGAGATCCGCATACGTGCCGGTCCCGGCCGGCGCGGCCTCACGGCCGCACGCCGAGGCGAGTCCGGCGACGAGAATCAGGAGCCCGGCCCACGCAGACCCGGCAGCGGAACGTGGATGGGATACGCCTTTTCCCCCGCCAGAATCTTGACGGGCAGCCGGTTCTCTTTCAGCGGGATCGGACATGTGGTGTAGGGATTGAAGGCGCACGGCGGATTGTACGCCTGGTTGAAATCGACGATCGTCGTCCCATCATCGAGCAGCGTCGAGTAGACGAATCGCGCCGCCTCGTACGTCTCCTGTCCGCTCGAGGCGTCGCGAAAGACGAAGTAGAAGCGTTTGGGCCGCGTCGTGAACGGGCGAAGCCGCAGCGTCCGGCCGAGGAGCGTGAACTCGACCACGCCCTCGGTCGAATACGTGTCGGTATCGCCGAAGGTGTTCGCGACGGGCAGCTTTCGCGGCTCCGCGTCCTTGATGAATCGGCCAACGACGCGGTACCGCGCGTCGATCGGGAACCAGGAGAATCCGAGAAACCCGCGTGCCTGCTCGCCGTTCGGATCGCGGACGCGAATCGATCGCCGTTCGCCGCTCAGGTGCACGACCAGACGCACGTCGCCGATGACCAGCTCATCCGCGCCCGATCCGCCGTCATCCTTGAGATCGATTGGTGTCGTGACGGCCGTGTCTTGCGTCGCGTCGCTCTTTGCTTTGAGCAACACCGCGGCGCCCTTCGCCGGCTCGAAACGCACCCGCTGCCCGTCCATGACGAATCGACCGAGCGCCGCCGGGACCGAGGGCGGGAGCACGATGTCGTTCGCCTTGTCGCTCCCCGCGGTATTCGTTCCGGGCTTCAGATCGTGCAGCCCCGCAATCGACACCCAATCTCGCCGGTAATCAACTTCATGTTTCGCGCGCCAGTCCGTGATTTCCTTGAGAACTTCAGGAGTGAGTGGCGGCGGATCGGGTGCACGTGAGCTGCACGCGCTCGAAGAAAGCACAGCTACCGCAAACGTCGCCGTCAGAGTGTGACGCGATATCACGTCGCCAGCTTCCTCCTCCCCGCGATCGTACTGTGACTTGTGCTCAGTGCAGGCGGAATTCGAGCATGAGCGTGACGATCGTCGCGACCGGGCGGCCATCCATCTTGCCGGGCTCGAAGAACCATCGGCCCGCCGCGGCAACGGCCTGCTCATCCAAGCCGTACTTGTCATCGAGCGATTTCAGGACGCGAACGGCACCGACGGTGCCATCCGGCATGACAACGGCCTGTAGCTCGACCGTGCCTTGAGTCCTGCCCCGCAGGGCAGCGGACGTGTCGTTCGGCGCCACACTCCGCAGTGGCTTTGGCAGCTGCAGGCCGGCCGGCTTCGGAGCGGCGGACGTCGCGGACGCGAACGGGTCCGGCGGAAGTTGGCTCGTCAGCATGTTGAAGGGAAGCAGCAAGATTATAGGCCTTGGCCGTAACGCTACTTCCCCGCAATCCGGTACAGGCGCGTCATCGTGCGCACGAACATCGCGTCGGGTGCGAGTGCCGGTGTTGCAAGACTCATTTCGCCGAGATCGTTTTTCGCCAGCTCGACGTACTTGTCGCCGGCCTCGATGACGACGGTCAGCCCATCTTCGCTCAGGAAGAAAATCTTGCCGTCGACAGCCCACGGGGACGCGGAGAACGTGTTGCCCGCGCCGCCGACTCGTTCCTTGTAAATCTCCCGGCCGGTCTCGGCGTCGAGCACCATCAGGATGCCGTTGTCGTTCACGATGTACACCCGTCCGCGATACAAGAGCGGCGAAGACGTGTACGCGGAGGCGCGCGGATGCGTCCAGGCCACCCAGTCGTTCGTGGTCGACCCGGCCGCGAGCGAGATGTCCCCTGCTCCGCCCGGCCGCACGGCAAACACCGGCCGGTTCGACTCCCCCTGCGATCCGGTGCTGAGAAACAGCATTCTGTCTGACGCGACCGGACTCGGCGTAGATTGTCCGATCAACCCTCGCAGTCGCCAGAGCTCTTTACCGTCGAGGGAGTACGCGACGGCCGTCCGCCGTCCGATGACGACGAGCTCGGTCCGATCGGCGCGCTTCCAGATGAACGGTGTGGACCAGCCCGATCCTCGCTCCACCGGCATGTCCCGTTGCACACGCCACAGAGCCTTCCCCGTCCGGGCATCGACCGCCGCGACGAACGACTCGCCGTCGTTGTCGTGCAGCACGAAGACGCGGCCATCGTGCACGACGGGCGACGAGGCGGTGCCGAAATTCAGGTACATCGGCTGCGGGTCGAATCGCGCCGACCAGAGCGGCTTGCCATCGAGCGAGTAGCAGAACAATCCGACGTTTCCGAAATACACGTACAGCCGCTCTCCGTCGGTAGCCGGCGTCTCGGAGGCGAACGTATTCTTCCGATGCCGTCCGCCGAACGGCGCGCCCTTGTGTGCCTCGCGCTCCCATCGCAGCGCCCCAGTCGCGGCGTCGAACGCATACACCATGTAGCGGATCTCGCCACTCTCCTCGCCCGTCTCGATGTCACGCGCCGACACGCGTTTGATGACTTCGTCCATCGAGAGCCCCTGTCCGGCAAGCTCCGCGGCGTAATCGTTCCCAAAAATCCCCGTCGACGGCGCCTTGAACCCGCCGGGGCTGATGGCCGACGTCACGAACACCTGATCGTTCCAGAGCACCGGAGACGACCAGCCGCGCCCCGGGACGTCGGCGCGCCACGCGGCATTGTCGGACGTGGACCATGTCAGTGGTATCCGTGCGCCGTCGAGGACGCCGGCGCCGGCCGGCCCGCGAAACTGCGGCCACGCGGCGTCGACGGCGACTCGAGCCTGCACCGGAATCAACACCGCGGCGGCCCCGAGACCGGCCAATAACGCGCCAACTCGTCGCATGCGGCGATGCTAACATCAGCACCGCCAATCAGCCTGGAGTTCGTCATGACCTATCGACCTTTCGTCATTGCCACCATGAGTCTGGTGCTCGCGAGCGCTGCCGGATCGCTCACGTCCGCGCGCGTCGCGGCCAACGCGGAGCAGGCGCCAAAGCCACGCCTGATGACCGTCAAAGACACCCAGAACTTCGCGAACGTGGGCTCACCGGCGATCTCGCCCGACGACACCTGGGTGCTCTACACGCAAACGGTCCGCGACTGGGACGATGCGCAGCTGCGGACGAAGACGCACATCTGGCGCGTCCGGATGGACGGCACCGGCGCGCGGCGTCTGACTTTTGGCGACGCGAACACCACCTCGCCAGCCTGGTTCCCGGATGGTTCGAAGATCGCGTTCCTGTCGTCACGGAGCGTCGGCGCAACACCGACCAGCAACGCGCCGCCGCCAGCCGCCGGAGCCGAGGGCGATGGCCCAGGCAATCAGGTCTTCTTCATGTACATCGACGGCGGCGAGGCGTGGGCGGCCACGAAGCACGAGGGCGGCGTGTCCAGCTTCTCGATTTCCCCGGACGGAAAGAAGCTGTTGTTTCTCGCGCAGGATCCATTGAGCGCCGAGGACCGCCGCCGGCGCCGCGAACGTGACGACGCTCTCGTCGTCGATGAGACGTTTCGATGGACGCACATCTGGTACCTCGACATCGAGTCGGGGAAAGAAAAGCGGCTGACCGAGGGCAAGTTCGTGGTGAGCGATCCGCAGTGGTCGCCGGACTCGCAGACGATCGCGTTCGTCACGCGTCCGACGACGAAAGTCGACGACTCGGCGTGGGCGGATGTGTGGCTGACCGATCTCGAGGGTAAGACGCGCAAGTTCTACGACAACCCCGGTCCCGATACGACTCCGCGATGGTCGCCGGACGGCAAGACGCTCGCCGTCGCCTCCAAGCGGCAGTCGGGCAACACGCAGTGGTACGACAAGCTGCACCTGTTCCCCGCGGCGGGCGGCGCCCCCAAGGTGCTGCTCCAGAACTTCGATCTCGATTTCGGCGAGCCGATGTGGTCGCACGACGGGAAGACCGTGTATTGGTCCACCGGTCAGGGCACGCGCTCCGCGCTCTTCGGTGTCGATATCGTCACCGGCGAGCTCACGACGACGCGCCCGCCGGTTGCCGGCGTGAGCGGCGGCTATGAGCTGTCGCACGACGACGCGACGTGGGTCTTCAGTCACAGCACGGGCACGCAGTCGACCGACCTCTGGGCGGCGAAACGCCAGGGCAATGCGTTTGCGACGCCCGTCAGGCTGACGAACTCGAACCCGTGGATCGAGAAAGAACAGGTGCAGCTCGGCCGCGTCGAGACGATCAAGTGGACGAACTCCGACGGCGGGACGATCGAAGGCGTCCTCACACGACCCGTTGGATACACGGCCGGCACGCGCTATCCGCTCATCGTCAATCCGCACGGCGGACCGAGCGGCGCCTCGACGGAAGCGTTCAGCTCGACGAATCAGCTCCTGGCGGCCAACGGGTTCCTCGTGCTGCAGGTCAACTTCCGCGGCAGCACGGGCTACGGCCAGAAGTTTGTGAACGCGAACCAGAACACCTGGGGCATCACGGACTACGACGACATCATGAAAGGCGTGGACTACGTGATCGCGCAGGGATGGGCCGATCCCGGTCGCATGGTCGCGTACGGCTGGAGCTATGGCGGCTACATGACGTTCTGGATGTCGACGCAGACCGATCGATTCAAGCTCATCTCGCCGGGCGCCGGGCTGACCAATCTCTACTCGATGTACTCGACGACCGACATTCCGGCGTATCTGGGCTGGTTCTTCGGCACGCCCTGGGAGAACCCCGGCATCTACCAGAAGCTGTCACCGATCCAGCACGTGAAGAACGTGAAGTCCAGGATCCTCATCATGCACGGCGCGAGCGACGCGCGCGTGCCGCCGACGCAGGCGGACGAGTTCTACAAGGCGCTCAAAGATCTCGGCAAGGACGTGACCTACGTTCGCTATCCACGGCAGGGTCACGGCATCACGGAAACGCGCCTGGCGATGGATCGCCTGCGCCGGTACGTCTGCGCCTTCACGGACGCGGTCAGCATCGCGTCGACGACGGAATCGTGCAAGGGCGGAGTGCCGGTGGCGGATGAGGCTGGAAGCAAGTCTGGAAGTCAGGAAGCCGGGAAGCTCGGAGGCTTGAAAGCCGGAGAGCTTGAGAGCCTGAAAGTCGGTCTCATCACGGTGGACCTGCCACCGAGCGGGCTCGCAAACACGAGCGACGAGTTTTTCAATCGCGGCGTGTTCGAGGTGGTCGAAAGCCGCAAGGCGGAAGGCAAAATCAATCGTTGAGCCTGTCGCGCGACGGCAGTCGCCGGACGGTAGCGTTCGAAGCGCGAACTTCGAAGCTAGAGCCGTTTTCGTCAGGCTACATGGAAACGAACACGGCCCTAGATCTTGCAGGGCGTCGGCCACGTCTTGCATGACCCCACGCTGGTGGCGCGCGTGTAGACGAAGGTACTCTCGCTCTTTTCTGGACCTGCGAAGGTCACCGTCACCGTGAGCGTGTTGCCGTCGTTGCCGAGCGCGAAGACTTCTTTCAGCGGGATTTTCGCGCCGGCCCCATCCTGGCTGCCTTCGCTAATCAGAGTGCGGCCTTCCCAGCGCGACGTCGCGGTCACCGTGCCGGTCGGCCACATCGGCGTCGTCGTCGCGCTCCCCGGCTTGAACAGACGCGCATGACTCTCGTTGATCTGACTCTCGACGATGACCGTGCCGTTGGCGGCGTGCGTGACGTGCAGCACCTGCGGCGCGCCGGACTTGATCAGTCCGGGTAGCGTCGCCGAGGAGACCGTGCTGCGCGCCGGGTCGAGTTTCCACGTGCCCGAGAGGTCCGCCGTCAGCGCGCGAGTGGCGGGCAAGACGGGGGCGCGCACTTCCCGCACCGGGTCGGTGAGATCGTTCGGTCTCGCGCCGAGATCGAGCGCCACGAGCTTCTCGCGGTCGCGCGCGTAGAGCGTGGCGCCGATGAGCGTCGGCGCGGTCCATGACATCGTGTCGAATAGTTTGGCTTGTGCGAGGACCGTGACCCCGTCGGGAGTCAGCTTCGCCATGACGAGATCCCCGTCTTCTTCCAGCAGGATCGCTTTGCCGTCTGCGTACAGCATGCTCGCGCGGCCGATCCCGCGATGCTGCCAGACCATCTCGCCGGTCTTGATGTTGAGCGCCGTCAGGAACGACGGTCCAAGATCTCCGGCGGTGCCATAGACGTAGTCTCCGAGCCGAAGCGCGCTGAGAAACATGTACCGGACGCGATTGCTGAACCAGAGCTCTTCTGTGTCGGTGACGTCGCCGTTCTGTTTGAGATGGATCGCGCGGCTGCCCGCCTTGTACGCGGACGAGAGCAGCAGGATGTTGTCGGTGTCCGAGAAGATTGGCGTGTTGATGTTCAGGTCGTTGCCGGGATCGTGCGGGTGCGACCAGAGCACCGCGCCGGTCGCCGGGTTGAGGCCGTGAACCGCGCCGCCTCCAAAAACAACCAGCTGCCGGCGCCCGTCGACGGTAATCAGAATCGGCGCCGCCTCCGACACCAGAAAATGTCCGCTCTTCCAGACGACGCCGCCGTCGGCCTGGCGGAACGCGACCACCGACTGCCCCGGCCCGCCGACCGAGCAGATGATCGTGTCGCCGTAGGCGATCGGACTGCAGCCATAACCCGCTTTCACGACCGGGCGAATCAGCAGCGACGGCGCGTCCATCTCTGCGACGAGATCGTGCGACCAGAGCACCTTGCCGCTCTTCTTGTCGAACGCGAAGAGCTGCTTGTTCGTGCCGATCGTAAAGAGTCGATCGCCGACGATGAGCGGCGTCGAGTGCGGGCCGGCGCCGTAGCTGAAATCTTCGACCTTCGACGCGTACTTGTGTTCCCAGATCGTCTTTCCCGTCGCCGCATCCATCGCGATGACCGACTCGGCCGCGTCCCACGGGCCTTGCCGCGCGCGGCCGTTCCCCACCCGGTACATCGTGAACAACAGCCCCGCGTCGAACAGGACCGACGAATGCCCCGGCCCGAGCGGCCGGCTCCAGATCGTGCGCGGACCGCCTTCCGGCCACGAGTCTGCCAGACCGGAATTGCGGACGGTGAAATCGCGGGACGGACCGCCCCACTGGCGCCAGGCGGCTGAAGACGCAGACGCTTGATCGGCCACAGCCTTTGCCGTGGGCAGCTGTGAGCCGAGCAGGATCGCTCCGGCGATGAACGCGGCCGCGATGCGGAGACGCAACCGAATCACGACGGGATAGTACAACTGAACTCATCCGGGACCGAGCGGGTGCACCCGGCCGTCGCTGTAGAAGTAGAAATGGGCGGCCCGGGCGCGGTTGGCCAGCGTCAGCCGGAAGACCCGCGTTTTTGCCTCGGGCGTGCTCTCGAGCCGGCCGAGGGGCGTCTCGATGCTCACGGCGTCGTCGCCGGTGAGAGGCACATCGAAGTGCCGGAGATCGCGCGACGCCACGAAATTGTCCGCGTACTCCGGCACGCGCAACTCGATGACGTCACCGTGTCGCGTCACGTCGACATGGGCGTCCGTCCGCACGACGCGCAGTAGAGGCGTCCAGGAGGCGGGCCTGCAACCTGCAACGTCGAAGGCGACCTCGTTGAGGTTCGAGAACACACCGCGAATGCCGACAGGCGTGGTCAGGAGGACGACGTCCTGCGTCCCGCAGGGCACGAGCGCGGACTGGATCATCGTCAACGCGTCGCTGCTCATGTCGGATGCCCACTTCCACGATCGGCCCGCGGCCATGAGCTGGACGACGGCAAGGACAAGCACGAGAGCCAGGGCCGCGCGAGCCTGCGATTGGAACGCGCGAGGCACCGCTCGAAACACGAGTCCGCCGAGCAGCGAAACGGCGGCCGACGCGAGGTACAGGTAGCGTGGTCCGCTCGTCATCGACGACACGGGCGCCAGCGCGGCGGCAGTGCAGACCAACAGGAAGACCGCTGCCGGACGGCTCGCAATCCACCGGCGGCTACGCCACGCAAGAAGGACGAGCACGACGATAATGGCGAGTTCGATCGCGGCGATCGCGGCGGAAGGCCGATCGAACAGACTCGCCGGTGGCGATGGCACCGTGACGGGACTGACGAGATAGAAGACGCTGAAGGTCGCGAAGCCGATTTTCTCGCGAAGCCAG
>JBLNGH010000151.1:0-5536 GCA_050264575.1 Acidobacteriota bacterium
CGACGCCTGGAAGTTCACCGGCCACACCAACGTGTGGCCGCCCTTCACGCTCGACGCCGAACGCGGCCTGGTCTACCTGCCGGTGAGCACGCCGAGCAACGACTACTTCGGCGGCCGGCGCCCCGGCGCGAACCTGTTCGGCGAGTCGATCGTGTGTCTCGACGCGGCGACCGGCGTGCGCAAGTGGCACTTCCAGATCGTGCATCACGGGCTGTGGGACTACGACCCGGCGTCCGCGCCGAATCTCGTGACGATGACGGTCAACGGCCGGCGTCTCGACGCGGTCGTGCAGCTCACGAAGCAGGGATTCGTGTTCGCCTTCGATCGTGAAACGGGGAAGCCGCTCTGGCCGATCGAGGAGCGTCCCGTCCCGCGGAGCGACGTCGCGGGAGAGCGCGCGTGGCCGACGCAGCCGTTCCCCACGCGCCCGGCTCCGATCGCCGCGCAGGGGATGTCGGCCGACGACGTGTTCGATTTGACTCCGGAGCTCAAAGCGGCCGCGCTCGAGGAGCTGAAGAAATACAGGATCGGGCCGATCTACACGCCGCCGTCCGTCGAAGGCACGTTCATGCGGCCCGGTATCATCGGTGGCGCGAACTGGGGCGGCGGCGCGTTCGACCCGGAGACGGGAATTCTCTACGTGAAGACCAGCCATTCGCCCGCGCTCGTGCGCATTGTCGCGCCCGATCGGTCGGCGGCCAATCCACGCGCCGCCGAAGTCGACGCCGATTTCATCGGCAACAGCGGGGGAGGGACCTCGTTCACGCCCCGGATGCCCGAAGGCGCCGCGCCGGGCGGCGGCCGCGGCGGCGGGCTGCCGATTGCGAAGCCGCCCTATGGGGAACTGGTCGCGATCGATCTCAATGCCGGCACGATTCTCTGGCGCGTGCCGTTCGGCGACACGCCGTCGATTCGCAATCATCCCGCGCTGCAGGGCGTCACGCTTCCCGCGCGTCTCGGCGTCGCCGGCGCGCCCGGGGTGATCGCCACGAAGGGCGGCCTCGTCCTCGGCGGCGGCGCCGACAGTGCGCTCTACGCATTCGACAAGGAGACGGGTCGGGAGATCTGGCGGATGGAATTGCCGCGCCGGTCGTCGGGGACGCCGATGACCTATCGCACGAAGTCCGGCCAGCAGTTCATCGTAATGGCGACGGGGTCGGGGAACAACGCGTCGCTGGTGGCGTGGAAGTAAAGACCTCGGGTTCCGTTTTACGTTTTCCGTAAAACGGAACCCGAGGTCTTTTCCCCTCGCTGGCAAGCAAATTGATTGGGCGGGGGCATGCCCTATCGCCTCAGACGCGGTACCGCTGGCCTGATCTTTCACGTCCTCAACCGCGCGGTTCGTCGCGCGCGGCTCTTCGACAACGGCACTGACTACGCTGCGTTCCTGATGGTTCTCCGCGAGGCCCAGCGGCGAATCCCGTTACGCATTCTCGCCTACTGCATCATGCCCAATCACTTCCATCTGGTCGCGTGGCCAGCTGAAGACAACGAGCTTTCAGGCTTCATGCACTGGCTCACCTCGACTCACAGCAAGCGCTGGCATGTGTACCACGAGACCCGAGGCACTGGTTCCGTCTACCAGGGGCGATTCAAGTCATTCCCGGTTCAGACGGATTCGCATTTCCTGACTGTATGCCGTTATGTCGAACAGAACCCGCTCAGAGCCGGATTGGTCCAACGGGCAGAGGACTGGGCATGGTCCAGCCTCTGGGACCATTGCAGGAATTACAACCGCGTGAAGCTTGAAGAATGGCCAATTCTGCGACCAGCTGATTGGCTCGAGTCGGTCAATCGGCTTGACTCGATCGCGGCGCCGCAGATTCGACGATCGATTCTACGGAGTCGTCCCTATGGCGAAGCGGGGTGGAGGGAACGGATAGCGGGACAGCTCGGGCTCAAGTCGACGTTACGCCCGATAGGGAGGCCGAAGACCTCGGGTTCCGTTTTACAAAAAACGTAAAACGGAACCCGAGGTCTTAATGCCGCATCCTCAGTTCGCCGAGATCGGCGTCGGTCGGAGGGGGCAGCGCGGCGGGGAGTGGCGCGGCGAGCGCCTCCCGCAACACTTCGTCCATCGTCTCGACCAGGTGCACGTTCATCGTGTCGAGGACGTTCTTCGGGATATCCGCGAGATCCTTCTCGTTGTCCTTCGGCAGGACGATCGTCGTGACCCCGGCGCGGTGCGCGGCCAGCACCTTCTCTTTGACGCCGCCGATCGGCAGGACCTTGCCGCGGAGCGTGATTTCGCCCGTCATCGCGACGTCGCGCCGCGTCGGCACGCCGGCGATGGCCGAGACGAGCGCCGTTGCGAGCGTGATGCCCGCCGACGGCCCGTCCTTCGGGATCGACCCCTCCGGAATGTGCACGTGGACGTCGGTCTTGCGGTTGAAGTCGCGCGGGATGCCGAGCTCGGCTGACCTGGCGCGCACCCAGCTCATCGCCGCCTGCGCCGATTCCTGCATGACGTCGCCCAGCTTGCCGGTCAGGGTGAGCCGCCCGCGGCCGGGCATCAGCGTCGCCTCGGTCACGAGAATCTCGCCGCCGACTTCCGTCCAGGCCAGACCGGTCGCGATGCCGACTTCGTTCTTCTCCTCGGCGACCGACGGGCGGAATCGCGGGACACCCAGATACTCGGTCACCTTGGCTGCCGTGATCTCTTCGCTGAAGGTCTTGCCTTCGACGACGACCTTCCGGGCCACCTTGCGGCAGATGGAGGAGATCTCGCGCTCGAGGTTGCGGACGCCCGCCTCGCGCGTATAGCGCTGGATGATCGTCTGGAACGCCTCGTCGGCGAGCTTCAGGTTGGCCTCGGTCAGACCGGCGCCTTCAATGGCCTTCGGCGCCAGGAACCGCCGGGCGATCTCGATCTTCTCCTGCTCCGTGTAGCCGGCCAGCTGCAGCACTTCCATGCGGTCCCGCAGCGCCTGCGGAATCGTGTGCAGCACGTTCGCGGTGCAGATGAACATCACGTGCGAAAGGTCGTACTCGACGTCGAGGTAATGATCGAGGAACGTGTGATTCTGCTCGGGATCCAGGACCTCGAGCAGCGCCGCCGACGGGTCGCCGCGGAAGTCCATCGACATCTTGTCGACTTCGTCGAGCAGGAAGACCGGGTTCTGCGTTCCGGCCTTCTTCATCATCTGGATGATCTGACCGGGGAACGCGCCGATGTAGGTGCGCCGGTGGCCGCGAATCTCGGCCTCGTCGCGCACGCCGCCGAGCGACAGCCGCACGAACTTGCGGTTCATCGCCCGCGCGATCGACTTGGCCAGCGAGGTCTTGCCGACGCCCGGAGGTCCGGCGAACGTGAGAATCGTCGCCTTCGGCTTCTTGACGAGCGCCCGGACGGCGAGAAATTCGAGAATGCGCTCCTTGATCTTCTCGAGACCGTAGTGGTCCTCGTGCAGGATGGTCTCGGCGCGCTTCAGATCGCGGCTCTCTTTGGTCTTCTTGTGCCAGGGGACGGCGATGAGCCAGTCGAGGTAGTTGCGCGAGACGGTGGCCTCGGCCGACATCGGCGGCATCGCCTCGAGCCGCTTCAGCTCGTCGATCGCCTTGCGCTCGACTTCCTTCGGCATCCGCGCCTGTTCGATCTTCTTCTTGAGCTCCTCGACCTCGTTGCCCTTCTCGTCCTTGCGGCCCAGCTCGCGCTGGATCGCCTTCATCTTCTCGTTGAGGTAGTACTCCTTCTGCGCCTTCTCCATCTGCTTCTTGACGCGAGACTGGATGCGGCGATCGACCTGGAGCTTGTCCACCTCGGCTTCGAGCACGGCGATGATGCGCGACAGCCGTTCGACGGGCGCGATGATCTCGAGGAGGTTCTGCTTCTCCTCGACCCCGACCTGCAGGTGGGCCGCGATGGTGTCGGCCAGCCTCGACGGGTCGTCGACCCGGACGGCGGCGATCATCGCGTCGTACTGCAGGTTGTTCGAGAGCTTGATGTACTGCTCGAAGAGCGACACGACCCGGCTCATGACGCCTTCGGCCTCGGTCGCCGACTCGGCCTTGCGGCCGACGAGCTTGACGGTGACGCGGTAGAACCCTTTGTCTTCCTTCCACTCGACCGCGCGGGCGCGTTCGATTCCTTCGACGAGCACCTTGATGTTGCCGTCCGGGAGCTTGAGCGACTGGACGATGTTGGCGACGCAGCCCATCGTGTAGATGTCCGCGGGCTGCGGGTCGTCCACCGACGCGTCATGCTGCGCGGCGAGGAAGATGCGTTTGTCGGTTACCAGGGCGTGTTCGAGCGCGCGCGTCGACGACGGCCGTCCGATGACGAACGGCATCATCATGTGCGGGAACACGACGACGTCTCTGAGCGGGACGACGGGGAGCGTTTCGTACTGGTCCATGGAAGTGAATTGTGAATCTGTGATGCGCTGACGCAGTGACGCGGTGATTTGAAAACGCTTGACTCAAATCACCACGTCACTACATCACCACATCGCCAATCATCCGGCCTTCTCAATCACGGTGATCGGCTTCTCCTTCGACTCTACCACCTCGCGTGTGATGACGCACTCCCGAATCTTCTTCTGACCGGGGAGGGTGTACATCAGGTCGAGCATGATGTCCTCGATGATCATGCGCAGGCCGCGCGCGCCGATCTTCCGGCGAAGCGCCGCCTCCGCGATCGCCTCGAGGGCGTCGTCCGTGAATCGAAGCTTGACGTTCTCGTACTCGAAGAGCCGCTGGTACTGCCGGGTAATCGCGTTGCGCGGTTGAGTCAGGATTTGGATGAGCGCGGCCTTGTCAAGCTCGTGGAGCGCGCCGACGACGGGAAGACGGCCGACGAACTCCGGAATGAGGCCGTACTTGATCAGATCTTCGGGCTCGACCTGCTCGACGAGCGCCGACGACTCTTTGATCTGCACGCGCGTGTCGGTCTTGAAGCCCATCGTCTTCTTGCCGAGCCGCCGGGCGATCTGCTTGTCCAGCCCGACGAACGCGCCGCCGCAAATGAAGAGGATGTTCGTCGTGTCGACCTGGAAGAACTCCTGGTGCGGATGCTTGCGGCCGCCCTGGGGCGGCACGTTGGCCACCGTGCCTTCGAGGATCTTGAGGAGCGCCTGCTGCACGCCCTCGCCCGACACGTCGCGCGTGATCGACGGGTTCTCGTCCTTGCGGCAGATCTTGTCGACCTCGTCGATGTAGATGATGCCCTGCTGCGCCCTTTCGATGTCGCCGCTCGCGGCCTGCAGCAGCTTGAGGATGATGTTCTCGACGTCCTCGCCGACGTAGCCGGCCTCGGTGAGCGTCGTGGCGTCGACGATGGTGAAGGGCACCGAGAGCAGGCGCGCCAGCGTCTGCGCGAGCAGCGTCTTGCCCGTGCCGGTGGGGCCCACCAGCAGGATGTTCGACTTGTTGAGCTCGACGTCGTTGCGGCCGCGCGGCTGCTTCTGGATTTCGATGCGCTTGTAGTGGTTGTAGACCGCCACCGCGAGCTTCTTCTTCGCCTTCTCCTGGCCGACGACGTACTCGTCGAGGAACTCGCGGATCTCCATCGGCTTCGGCAGCTTCACCTTGGCCTTGG
>JBLNGH010000152.1:0-20722 GCA_050264575.1 Acidobacteriota bacterium
CCGGTCTGACCCTACCCCCCAGGCACATTGAACTGGAAACCGCTCTACTCGTACCGTGACCAGCGATGCCGGCCGTGATTTTCGACTTCGACGGCGTGCTCGCCGATACCGAGCATCTGCACCTGCGCGCGTTCCAGCAGACGTTCGGCGCCCACGGGTGGACGCTCGACGATCGATCCTATGCCGAGCGATACCTCGGGTACGACGACCGCGCCACGATTGCCGCCTTCCTGCGTGACCATGACCTGCCGGTGAACCGCGGCGCCATCGACGAGCTGCTGCGCGAGAAGGCGGCGGCGTTCGATGTTCTGCGGTCGTCCGGCTCCGTGCTGTACCCGTCGGCGCCGGCGTGCGTCGAGCGCCTGGGCGCCCGATTTCCACTCGCGATCGCGTCCGGCTCTCTGCGGACCGAAATCGTCGCGATCCTGAACGGCGCGGGGCTGGCGTCGGCCTTCCGGGCGATCGTCTCTGCCGAGGACGTGCGCCGCAGCAAACCGGCGCCGGATCCGTACCTGCGCGCCGCGCACCTGCTCGGCGTCGACGCGGCCAGCTGTGTCGTGATCGAAGACTCGTCGTTCGGACTCGCTGCCGCCCGCAGCGCGGGCATGAAAACGATTGCGGTGACCACGACGTCCAGTGTCGAGGCGCTCGCCGACGCCGATCGGATCATTCGCAGTCTCGACGAACTGACGCCGGAGGTAATCGTAGAGATGGCTGGCACACGATCGGACCTGAACTTGCCCTCCACGCCGTTGCGGCTCCATTTGAACGAGAACACCGCGGGGTGTTCGCCCGCGGTCATCGACGCGCTGCGAACAATCGGCCGCGATGCCGTCGCGGTGTATCCCGACTATCGGGCGATCACGGCTGAGTGCGAGCGCTGGCTCGGCGTCTCCGAAGGACGAGTGCAGCTCGTCAACGGGCTCGACGAAGGACTGCATGCGGCGGCGCAGGCGGCACGAAATCGTTCGCCGGCTCCAGGCGACGCGGTCATCGTCGAACCGGCGTTCGAGATGTACGAACCGTGCGCAGAAGCCGCGGGTCTGCGGGTGGTGCGGATTCCGCCGCAACCCGAATTCGAGTTTCCGTTGGCCCGGCTTCTGGCGGCCGTCTCGGACCGCACGCGGCTCATCTATCTCACCGATCCGAACAATCCGACCGGGCTGGCGATTCCGCCCGGCGCCGTCGAACGGATTGCAGACGCGGCCCCGCAGGCGATCGTGCTGCTCGACGAGGCGTACTCCGATTTCAGCGGACGGACGTTCATCGGCCCGGCCCTCGATCGCCATCGCAACCTGATCGTGGGCCGGACGTTTGCCAAGGCGCACGGCCTGGCGGCGCTTCGGGTCGGGGCGCTGGTCGCGCATCCGGAGTCTCTCGACGCGATTCGCCGCGTGCTGCCGCCGTTCAGCCTCAACGTCTGCGCCGTGGTCGCCCTCGGCGCCGCGCTTCGCGATCGCGCGTATCTCGAGTGGTTCCTCGCCCAATCGGCCGAGTCCCGCGCGCTCGTGTATGACACCTCCGAGCGCCTCGGGCTCCGGTACTGGCCGAGTGAAGCCAACTTCGTGCTCGTTCGCGTCGGTCCGCAGGCATCGGACATCGTGCGGGAGTTGGCATCGCAAGGGGTTCTGGTCCGGGACCGGTCGACACAACCGGGCTGTGAGGGTTGCATCCGCATCACCGCCGGGGTCGTCGAACACACCCGCGCGGCGTTGACCGCGCTCGAGTCAGCTCTCGTCTCGATCCGGCGCGGTTGAGGAATGCGCATCTGATCCACTGAATCGCGCGATGTGCGAGTACTCGGCATCAGCGTTCCACTCTTCGGCACGCTTGCTCATCGTCGATCGTCTGTCTCGATCGGCGATCAGTCATTCGTGAAGATTCGTCCGGCCGCAGTTTTGGAATCGTCCTTGCTATCCGTAGGGCAAGTTCTACGGAGGTCTTCACAATGGCAAGAATCGATTCGCTTCGCAGCCTGCTGATCCAACAACTTCGCGACCTGTATGACGCCGAGAAGCGGCTGACGAAGGCGATCCCCAAGCTCGTCAAAGCCTCGTCCGCAGACGACCTGTCGTCGGCGCTCGAAGAGCACCTGGGACAAACCGAGGAGCATGTCAGCCGGCTCGAGCAGGCGTTCGAAGTCATCGGCGAACCGGCCAAGGGGAAGGAATGCGCCGGCATCAGGGGCATCATCGAGGAGGGCGACGAGCACGTCGGCGAAGAATTTGCCGATGACGGACTCAGGGATGCGACGATTATCGGTGCCGCCCAACGCGTGGAGCACTACGAGATCGCGGCGTACGGCACGGCCGTCGCGCACGCCCGCCTCCTCGGCCTCGACCGCGTGGTCGATCTGCTGGAAGAGACGCTGGGCGAGGAAAAGGCGGCCGATGAGAAGCTCACCGAGATTGCCGAGTCCGTGGTGAACCTGGATGCCGCCTCGACAGACGACGAAGAAAGCGAAGAAGGCGAAATGGTCGGCGCCGCGGCAGGCGCGAAGGGACAGGCGTCCAGACGCGGCTCGAACGGCGGACGGGCTGCCGGCAATCGTCGCGGGTCCCGCACTCGGTCGGGCTCCGGACGAAGCCGGTAGACCGTCTGCATCCCGGCCGGGCGATCCGGATCGGCCGGACACGAACGCCATCGTCGCGGCGCTGCTGCGCGATCTGGCCGCGATCCAAGCGACGCGGCAACAATCGTGGGGCTACAACGGCGCAGCCGCCGCGGTGATGGCGCTCGATCGCCCGCTCGAGGCGCTTCTGCGGAGCGACGGTTCGCTCGAGAAGATCCCGGCGGTCGGACCGTCGTCGACTCGCATCGCGCTCGAGGTGCTGCGCACCGGTGGGTCGGCGACCGCCGACCAGGCGGTTGCCGACAGCTCTCGCGCACAGGAGATCCACCGGCAACGCGCGTTGCGGCGTCATTTTCTCAGCCGCTCGCGCGTCCTCGAGGTGCTGGCGTCACCGCGGCCCGGCATCGTCCGGCCGTCTGACTATCTTGGCGATCTCCAGATGCACTCGGTGTGGAGCGACGGCGGCGCGTCGATCGCGGAGCACGCCGATGCGTGTGCGGCCCGCGGCTACGCGTACTGCGCGATCACGGACCATGCGTCCGGCCTGCCAATCGCGCGCGGCATGTCGCCCGAGGCCATGCGCCGGCAGCACGAAGAAATCGCGGCACTCAACCGCCAGCTTGACGGCCGATTCCGGGTGCTGCGATCTATCGAAGCCAATATCCAGCCGGACGGAACACTCGATCTGAATCGATCGGAGCTCGAGGAGCTCGATCTGATCCTCGCGGCGCCGCACTCGCAGCTGCGGAGCCCGGACGATCAAACCGTTCGGATGCTCACGGTCGTCGCCACGCCCGGCGTGCATATCCTCGGACATCCGACCGGGCGAAAGTCGGGCGCGCGCGCCGGCATCGTCGCGCGATGGGACGAAGTGTTCGCGCTGGCGGCGCGACTGGGCGTGGCTATCGAAATCGACGGCGACCCCTGGCGGCAGGACATCGATTTCTCGCTGGCCAGGCAGGCGGTCGAGGCCGGCTGCGTCTTCGCGCTCGACAGCGACGCGCATTCGACCGCGGAGCTCCTCTATGCGGAAACCGCGATCGCCCACGCGATGCTCGCCGGCGTACCGGCCGACCGCGTGATCAACTGTTGGCCCGTCGATCGCCTGCTCGCCTGGGCGGCAAACAGGTAACTACCTCGCCCTGTGCGACGACTCGACCAGGACGAGACCTGACTTCATGGCCTGCGGCAGATCGAGGCGGCCGCCGAGGCTGCCGATGTCGAACACGTCGCGAATCTTGCCGGTGACGGTCACGCGCGCCCCCGTGCGCGGGACGCCCTCGCCGGACACGACCCACAACTGACTGCCGTGGTCCTCGATCCGATAGACGCCGCGGTCGATGATGGACATGCTTTCGGTCACGGTGCCTTTCACCGTGACGTCATGATTGCGGTAGCGCGAGGGATCGCTCAGCACCTTGTTGATCGAGGTCGCGCCGCAGGCGCTCGTGAGCACGAGCGCGAATGCCAACGCGGCCAACGCCGGGCGTGATCGCGGTTTCATGAGTGTCCTCCCTGCCAGGTGAGAATCTCGTACGGATCGATCGCTGTCCCCTGCCACCATTGCTTCTTGTCCGTCATTCTGAAAATCGCGAAGTGCAGATGCGGCGTGGTCTCGGGCGCGTTGCCGGATGTGCCGACGTAGCCGATCACATCGCCGCGCTTGACGCGGTTGCCTTCCTGAAGAGCCGACGCATAGCTCTGGAGGTGCGCGTAGTAATACACGTAGGTCGACGTCGGATCGAACTGATAGATCGTCGTCCCGCCGGCCTGGCTCGAGAACAGACGGGCAATCGACCCATCCTCGACGGCGATGACGGGCGTATTTCGTGGCGCGAGGATGTCGATGGCCTCGTGGACGCGATTCGATCCGCGCTTCTCCGCGAAGGACGAGTGCAGGTCACGGCGCTCGACGCCGCGGACGGGAATCGTCAACTGGCGGCCGCGAAGATCGGCAATGGGATCGGCGCCGATCCGTGGAAGAAGGGATTCGGCCGAGGTGCGGACAGGCGGCGCGACGACGACGTCATGACTCGCAGAATCGGGACGCGTGAGCGGCGTTTCAGTGCGGTCTTCGGCGGCCCGGGCGCTCTCGCCGCCGACCGGCGCGATCGGCCTGTCGGACATCAGGAGAATGCCGGTGAGGAGCGAGCCCGCAAGGAATCCCAGCGAGCCCGTGAAGACATGCCCGAAGATCCGATCAGCTCGTCGGCTCATTGCTCGAAGAGGACCGGCGTGCCTTTCGCGACGAGCGCCGCCAGCCGGGCCGCGTCCCAGTTCGTCAGCCTCACGCAGCCGTGAGACGACGTGTGGCCGATCTGGCTGGGCTCGGGCGTGCCGTGAAGCCCGTAATGCTCTTTGGAGATGTCGATCCAGACGATGCCGACCGGGCCGTTCGGTCCGGGCGGGATCTTCGCCTTAGCGTGCGATGGATTCGCATCCCAGAACAGATCCGGGTTGTAGTTGAAGGTCGGATTCTTGATGACCGCCGTCACGACCCACGAGCCAAGCGGCAACGGATCGTGTTCGCTGCCGCTCGTCACCGGCGCGTGGAAGATCACTTTGCCATCGCTCGCGTAGACGGTGGCGACCGAGGCGTCCTTCGACACGACAACCTTCACGTTCCCCGGCGCGGCCGGCGGCTGGCCGCCCGAGACGTCGGGAACACGGATCGTTTCGCCCTCCTCGAACCGCGCGCCCGGATTCAGACGTCGCAGCACGTTCGGGGAGCAGTGAAACGTCTCGCCAAGCGCTTCGATCACGGAGGTGAAATGCAGCGCGTCCAGCTTCGATTGCTCCATCAAATCTTTTGGAATGGAAGGGGTGAATGGACCTGCGACGTCCTCAGCGGTGATCGTGTACGACGCGAGAACTTCAGCGGCCCCGCGGTTGAGCGCCTGCAGCAGCGCGGCGCGATCGCCGCCGGCCAGACCGTGCGTCGATTCGAATGCCGCGATCGCCTTCTTGGTGTTGCCGCCGTCGACGCCGTCGATCTCACCGGGCGAGAACCCGGCGCGGTCCAGCAGAATCTGGATCTCGAGCATCGGATCGATGGCCGATTTGGAGGTCTGCGAGGTCTGCGCGCGGTCCGATGACGGTTTCGGCTGCGGCCGCTCCTGGGAGCGCGCAACGGAGGTCCCAGCCGCGATCAACGCCACACAAGTGGCAAACGCCGACAGACTTTTGAGGTCCGATCGAACCACGACGTGCCCTCCTTATGCCTGAAGGTGCACGAAGTGTGCCGGATGAGTTTTCGGGAGATGCACTCAGGTCTTTCGTATTTGCGTGGCAGGTGCCGTCTACTTTCAAGGACGTCTTGGGCGTCTAGTCGGTGTCGGTTCCGGGGTTCCGGAGTTCCGAGGTTCTCAACAGCGCGGTTCCGAGGTTCCGAAGGCGGTGTGAACCCCGGAACTTCGGAACCTCGGGACCTGCCTGCGGCGCGTCAGGCTTTTCGCCAGCGCGCCGTTAGAAGTACCTCTTATATCCTCCCGAGATCGTCCAGTAGCGCGACTCGTAACTCGAGTTCGCGCTGTTGACGCGATCGTCGCCCACGAAGTGCACGAGCGTCTCGCCGAGGAGGACGTCGCGGCGGGTGAAGAAGTACTCGAGGCCGCCGCCGAAATCGATGCCGAACTTCGTGTCGTTGGAATTGAAGTCGTTCTCGTCGAAACGGAACCGGTAGAGACCGATGCCGCCGGTCGCAAACGGATGCCACTTGCCGTGCTCCCAGTTGTAGACGACGTTGCCGGTGAAGGCCATCGGCCTGATGCTTCCTTCGAACGGACGGCCCTTGATGTCGAACCAGGGGCCGGCCACCTGGCCGCGAATCGACACACGAGGGGTCACGTACCCTTCGAGTGCGGCGCCGAGATTGATACCGCTCGCCAACGCATCGTCGAACGGCATCGCGACTCCAGCCTCCAGGCTGAGACCCCACATGCCTCGGTCGGGGACCCGCGCCTGCGCGGCTGCCGGGGTTGGAGCGATGAGCGTCAGAACCAGGATTCCACCGAGAAGTGCAATGCGTGTACGCATGCTCTCGCCATCTCCACATCTCCTGCCCTGTTTTTGTGACTCAGGAGGGCGGTCGTTTGGTCTGGAATTACAATCGACGCATGCGGAGCGTGCGAACCGCGAGGCGGTCGCCGGCGCTGGTCGCGATTACGCTATGCGGCGTAATCGCGGCGTGCAGCCGCCGTGAATCGCCGCCTCCTGCGGCCGCCGCGCCGGCCCTGGTGACGGTGCAGGCGGCTACCGTCCAGACGCTCCGGGACACGATCGCGATATCCGGCACGGTCGTCCCCGCGGCCGCGGGCGATTTCATGGCGATCGCCCCCGAAGCCGCCCGCATCGCCGAAGTCACAAAATCCGAAGGCGAGAAATTCGAAGCGGGAGAGATGCTCGTCCGCTTCGAGATCTCGTCGATCGCCAACGAGATCGAGACGCGCGAGCGCGAGCTGGACGATGCCACCACGCGCGCCGCGGCAGCAAAAGCCGAGGAGACGCGACTCGAGTCGCTCCACGAACGCGGCGTGATTTCGAGAAACGCCTACGAGACCGCGAAGTCGACGCGTCTCTCGGCCGACTCCGCGTTGAGTCAGGCCAAGGCCCACATGGAGACTGCGAAGCTGCTGCAGGAGCGCACCATCGTCCGGGCGCGGTTCGCGGGCCTTGTCTTGAAACGCTGGCACAACCCCGGTGACCTCGTGGCGGGTGGCCCGCAGGATCCCGTTCTGCGTGCAGTCGATCCGACGCGTGTGCAAGTGGCGGTGGACGTCTCCCGCGCCCAACTCGGGAGGGTGCTGCCTGGACAGCCCGGGACCGTCCAGACCGGCGCCGATCCACCGCAGCCGGCCACAGTCGTCGTCCGGCCGACACCGGTCGAGGGCGGGCCTGACAAGATCGAAGTTCGGCTGGCCGCTGTCGGCGCGTTCTCGGCTGCGCTCGACTCGCCGGTTCAAGTCGAGATCGTCCTCGAGGAGCGCCCGCAGGCCATCGTCATTCCGACGACGGCCGTGGTCAAGAGCGATCAGACGGCTTACGTGATGGTCGCTGGCTCCGACGGCCGCGCGCATCGCCGTGACGTTCAGCTCGGCCTGCAGTCGCGCGGGTTGACGCAGGTGGTCTCCGGCCTGCAGCCCGGCGAGCAGGTGATCGTCGGCGGCCTGGACACAATTTCCGACGGGGCGGCGATTCGGGCGGGGACGGGTTAGTTGTCAGTCGTCGACTACGCCGTCATCGCGGCGTACCTGATAGCGATTACCGCGTTTGGATCCTGGTTTGCCCGGTTCCAGAAGACGACCCGCGATTACTTTCTGACCGATCGGTCCATCCCGTGGTGGGCCGTGTGCTTCACCATCGTCGCGACTGAGACGAGCACGCTGTCGTTCATCGGCGTGCCGGCGTCGGCGTTCAGCGGGAACATGACGTTCCTCCAGCTCGCCGCCGGGTACGTCATCGGCCGCGTGATCATCAGCCTGGTGTTCATCCCCGCCTACTTCCGCGGGGATCTGTTCACGTCGTACGAGCTCCTGCAGCGGCGGTTCGGCTCGCCGGTCAAGACGCTCGCCGCAGGCATCTTTCTCGTCACGCGCACGCTGGCCGACGGCGTGCGGCTCTTCGCCACCGCAATCGTGATCGCCGTCGTCACCGGCGTGCCGGTCGGCTGGACGGTGGTGATTCTCGGCACCGCGATGATCGTCTACACGGCACGCGGCGGGGTTTCGGCGGTCATCTGGACGGACGTCGTGCAGATGTTCATCTACCTCGCCGGCGCGGCAGCAGTCTTCGTCGCGCTGCTCGCCCGCATTCCAGGCGGGTGGGATGAGATTCTCCGCACCGGTCTGGCGGCGGGCAAGTTCGTCGTCATCAACGCGTCGACGGATCCGAAGGCGGTCTACACGCTGTGGGCCGGCCTCCTGGGCGGCGCGACGCTGACGCTGGCGACGCATGGCACCGATCAATACCTCGTCCAGCGTCTGCTGTCGGCGCGATCGTCCCGTGATGCCGCCATCGGCCTCGTGCTGAGCGGCGTGATCGTCTTCGCGCAATTCGCGCTCTTCCTGATCATCGGGATCATGCTGTTCGCGTATTACCAGCACGCGCCGCTGCCCACGCTCGGACGCGCGGACGAGATCCTGCCGCAATTCGTCGTCACGTCGCTCTCCGGCGGCGTCGCCGGGTTCATCGTCGCGGCGATCGTCGCCGCGGCGTTGTCGCCGTCGCTGAACGCGATGGCGGCCACGACCGTGAACGACTTCTATCGGCAGTACGTCCGCCCGCACGCCGACGAGACGACACTCATGCGAATCTCGCGGCTGTCGACGATCGGCTGGGGAGTCCTGCAGATCGTCGTCGCGCTGGCGGCGCAAGGCATGGATCGTTCCGTCCTCGACGCCGGTCTGCTGGTGCTGTCGCTCGCGAGCGGACCGGTGCTCGGCGCGTTCCTGGTCGGAGTGCTCAGCACTACCGTCGACGCGCGGTCGATGCTTACAGGAATGGCGGTCGGACTCGTGTCGCTCGGCGCACTCTGGTGGACCGGCGCCGTCGCGTGGACGTGGTACGCGTTTACTGGTGCGGCCGTGACGTCGGCGGTGGCCGTCGCGGTCGCGAGTCTAAGACCTCGGGTTTCGTAAGTTGGATCTCGACAATGCGCAACATGTGGACAACGAAACCCGGGGTCATTGCGCCATCGGCAGGCGCAGCGTCGCGCGGCAACCAGGCCCGGACATGCGATTCTCGAGCGAGATCGTGCCGCCGTGCGCTTCCGCGATCTGGCGGCTGAGCGCGAGGCCGATGCCGGATCCGCTCGGCTTCGTCGTGAAGAACGGCACGAACAGATTCGACGTGTCCGGCAGCCCCTTCCCTTCGTCCTCCACGTTCAGCTCGAACCAGTCGCCGAAACGCTTCCAGCCGATCGAGACCTTGCCGCCCGTTTCGAGCGACGCGTCGACGGCATTGCGCACGACGTTGATCAGGAGTTGCTCGATTTGATCGGAATCGGCAACGAGCTTCACGTCGGGCGACGGCTGGACGGCGACCGGGAGCCGTTTTTCGAGGTCGGCGATCCGCGCGATGAGCTCGGGGACTTTGACCTGCTTCGGATTGGGCTTCGGCAGTCGCGCGAGCTGCGCGTACGATCGCAGGAACCGTCCGAGCGCACCGGATCGTTCTTCGATCAGCGACAACCCCTGCAGGACCTCGTCGCTCCGCTGAAATCCGTTCGCGCGATCGACGATGCGGCGGAGCGAGTGGGCGATCGACTTGATCGGCGTAAGCGAGTTGTTGATCTCGTGTGACAGCACGCGCACGATGCGCTGCCACGCCGCCTGCTCCTGCTCGCGGAGCGCCTGGCTCAGGTCGGCGAGCACGACGAGGTGATGCGGCCGGCCGTCGCGATAAAACACCGTCCGGCGGACTTCGTACCGCCCCCGCTTGCCGCCGAACGGCCGATCGATCAGGCGTCTCGGCTCGCCGGTCAGGTATTCGTCGAATCCGAGCGTCGACGCCGGGCATCCAATCAGCTCGTCGCTCGATTTGCCCATCAACCCCTCACCGGCGCGGTTGACGAGCAACAGCTGGTTCGTCGGATCGAATGCGAAGACGGCGACGCCGATTTCTTCCATCACATGGGTGAGGAGCGCGGCCGACTCAACCGCCTCGGTGCGCTGCCGTTGAAGCGTCGACCCGAGGTCGTTGACCTCGCGCATCACCATGGACATCGAGCTGCCGCTCTTGGCGCTCAGACCGCGAATCGAGTAGTCCCCTTCGCGCAGCGCGCCAAGGAGGTTCGCGACCAGGTTGAGCGAGCGTACGGCGAGCTGACGCGCCGCCGAGGCCGCGCCCACCCAGACGAGGAAGACGACGACGAGCAGCGTCCACCGCACTTCGGGGGTATGCGGCTGGGAGAAGAGATAAAAGACGGCGATGCCGATCGCGGGCAGGCCTCCGAGCAGGACGAGCCAGGTGAGCATCAGCTCCAGGTTTCTGGCTCGAGGAGCGCCACGGCGATAGGCGAGACGATCAGGCATGGGAGCGATGGCTGGTGATTTGACGCTCAATGAGACGGAAAGGGCTGCGCAGAATCTCCTGCATTTGCGTTGTGCCTTCTGTTCTGTTTTTGTTGTTGCCTTCTGCCTTGTGACTTTTGCCTTCTGACTTGATCACGGATTTCTGCCGCTTCGTCACAGCCCGAAGTGCTGCAGCCGGCGGTACAACGCGCTGCGACTCATCCCCAACTGATCGGCCGCCTTGCGCACGTCGCCGCCATGACGGGCCAGTACCTTTTGAATGAAAATCTTCTCCGCCTGATCGAGCGTCATCTCCTCGGATGCCGGCGGGGCGCCGACCGGCGCCTGCAATCCCAGATCGATCGCCGTGATGAGCCGCGACTTCGCCATCAGGACCGCCCGTTCGATCGCATGGCCGAGCTCGCGCACGTTGCCGGGCCACAGGTGCGATTCGAGCGCCTGCCGGGCCGACCGGTCGAAGCCCTCCTGTTCCCGCCGGTACCGTTCCGAGAACCGCGCGAGGTAGTGTTCGGCGAGCGGATAGATGTCCTCGCGTCGCTCACGAAGCGCCGGCAGGTGGATGACGACGGTGTTCAGCCGGTACAGCAGGTCTTCCCGGAATCGTCCGGTGGCAATCTCGGCTGACAGGTCGGCGTTGGTCGCCGAAATCACCCGAACGTTGACGAAGATGACGCGCGACGATCCGACCTTCTGGACCTCGCCGGTCTGCAGCACGCGCAGCAGCTTCGGCTGCAGCCGGATCGGCATGTTCGCGATCTCGTCCAGGAACAGCGTCCCTTCGTCGGCGAGCTCGAAGCAGCCGATGCGATCCGTGCGCGCGTCGGTGAACGCGCCTTTCACGTGGCCGAAGAGCTCCGACTCGGCGACCCCTTCCGACAGTCCTCCCGCGTTCATCGTCACGAGCGGTTTTCCCGCGCGAGCCGAAAGTCGATGCAGCAGGCTGGCGACGACTTCCTTGCCCGTGCCGTGCTCGCCGGTGATGAGCACCGACGCATCGGACGCGGCCCCGCGCTCGATCGTTTCGCGGACGGCCTTCATCGCCGGCGCCTCGGCGATGAACGTCGGCAGGATCCGGCGTTGAAGACGCGTGTTCTCTTCCTGGAGACGGCGGCTGCGCCGGAGAGCGCGGCGCAATTCGAGCTGCGTCTGCACCGCCGCGACCAGCTTGTCGTCGTCCCACGGTTTCTCGATGTAGTCGCGCGCGCCGCGGCGCATCGCCTCGACCGCCCCCGCGACGCTGCTCCACCCGGTCATGACGAGGACGGGCAGCGTCGGATCGATGGCTTTCATGCGATCGAGCAATTCGAACCCTTCCTGGCCGGACGTCGTGTCGCGCGTGTAGTTGAGATCGATCAGCGCCACGTCGAAGTCGGTCCGCTCGAGCTCGCTGACCAGTTCGGCCGGAGACGCCGCGGTTGCGACGTCATAACCCTCGCCCCCCAGCAGAAGTTTCAGGGCGTCGAGAATGTTGACTTGGTCGTCGGCGATGAGGACGCGGCCCAGGGGAGCGGACATGGAAGGAATCTGAAATCTCCAATCTGCAATCGGCAATCGGTCGAGCAATCGGGCAATCGGGCAATCGGGCAATCGGTCGAGCAATCGGGCAATCGGGCAATCGGTCGAGCAATCGGGCAATCTGGCAATCGGTCGAGCAATCGGGCAATCGGTCGAGCAATCGGTCGAGCAATCGGGCAATCTGGCAATCGGTCGGGCAATCTGGCAATCGGTCGGGCAATCGGGGAATCTGGCAATCGGGGCACTCGAGGCCCCACTGACCAGCGATATCCCTCGACACCGACACCAACGCCCAACCGCGCGAGCCCCTCTCGCGCGACACGCGAGTCCCGGAACTGGGAATTATGGCCGGTTCCGGCCGACCCGTGCAGCCGATGGCAGGGATGAAGAAAAAGGCGTGCCAGATCGGGCCGAATGTGGTGAGGCGAGCGGGACCGCGTCTGGTCCGTCAATCTGGCACGTCACTTGAACACCTCGGATTTCGTTTCGGGTGCTGTACTCGCGAAACGAAACCCGAGGTCCTGGTTCTCTTGCTGATGTCCACCCCTCGCATCCTCGTCGCCGACGACCAGGCTGACATTCTCCAGGCGCTTCGGCTGCTGTTGACGGATGCCGGCTTCGAGACGGATCTCGTGAGCTCCGTCGGCGGCGTACTCGATCGGGTGGTGGAACGGCCCTACGACCTCCTGCTGATGGATCTGAACTACACGCGCGACACGACTTCGGGGCGTGAAGGACTCGAGCTGCTCGAGCGCGTGCGCACGCATGACGGTACGCTGCCGGTCGTCGTGATGACCGGCTGGGGCAGCATCGACACGGCGGTCGAAGCGATGCGGCGCGGCGCGAAAAGCTTCGTGCAGAAACCGTGGGACGACTTGACGCTCGTCGAGGTCGTCCGGCGCGAAGTGGAAGACGGCATGGCGTCGAGACGCCGCGACGCGAAGCTCGCGCGCGAGCACGACGAGGCGAACCTGATTCAACGCGCGTTGTTGCCATCGACGATGCCCGACGTGAAGGGCTGCCGTCTCGCCGCGTTGTGGACGCCGGCATCGGGCATCGGCGGCGACTGCTATGACGTCTTTCGCTTCACCGACACGCGGGTCGGCGTATCCATTGCCGACGTCGTCGGCAAAGGGCTGCCGGCGGCGCTGCTCATGTCGAATCTGCAGGCCGCCGTCCGCGCGTTCTCGACAGCCGCCGCCGAACCGCACGATGTGTGCGCGAGCGTCAACCGGCTCCTCTGCCGCAACATCGCGTCGGGCAAGTTCGTGACCTTCTGCTATTCGGTCATCGACACGAGCGCGATGACGATCGCGTACGCCAACGCCGGCCACTTCCCACCGATCCTGCTGCGCGCGAATGGCCAGGCCGAGCGGCTCGCCCCGACCGGCCTCGTGCTCGGCGTCGCGGCCGACTGGTCGTACACGAGCGGCCTGTGCGAAATTGGCCGCGGCGACCAGCTGATCTGTTATACCGACGGCATCACAGAGGCGCTCACGCCCGACGGCGGCGAGTTCGGCGAGGACCGGCTGCTCGAGACAATCCGCGCGTACCGCTCCGAAGCGCCGGATCGGCTCGCTCGCGCGGTGTCCGACGCGGTTTCGGCGTGGACGGGCGGTTCGCCGCAGGATGACGCGACGCTCATCGTCGCCGCGATTGAATGAAGAGCCTGGAAGTCGGAAAGCCTGGGAGCCTGAAAGGCACGCCGCGGCGCTTCTGGGCTTCCAAGCTTGGTGGCTCTCTGGCTTGCGCGCGTCAGTACCGCTATATGATGTCGGGGTTCCCCTATGCTTTCAGAGGAGTTCCCATGCGTGCTCTCGTTCTAGCCGTTACGCTCATCGCCGCGTTCGTGGTCTCGACGACCCAGCCGGCTAATGCTCGTCAACAGCCCGTCAGCAGTCAGGTCTCCGCCTTCCAGGCGGCACAAGGGCAGCAGCCGGCTCGCACACCGGACGTCATCTTCGTGCCCACGCGCGAGGCGGTCCGGCGCGCGATGCTCAAGCTGGCCAACGTCACCAAGGACGACCTGGTGTACGACCTTGGCTGCGGCGCCGGCGACATCGTCGTGACCGCCGCGAAAGAGTTCGGCGCGCACGCGGTCGGTGTCGACATCGATCCGCAGCGAGTCAAGGAAGCCAATGAAAACGTGACGAAGAACAACGTCCAGGACAAGGTCAAGATCATGCTGGGCGATATCTTCGATCCCAACCTGAAGATCAGCGACGCGACGGTGGTCACGCTCTACCTGCTACCGTCTCTCAACGCGAAGCTGGCGCCGCGGCTGAAGAAGGAACTGAAGCCTGGTACGCGCATCGTGTCGCACGCCTTCGACATGATGCAGGCCGAGCCGCCGTGGCCGGCTGAGAAGACGCAGGAAGTCGACGGCGCGAACATCTACCTCTGGACGATCCCGAAGCGGTAGCGCGAGTCTGGGGTCTGGTCTTGTATTGCAACATTCGGGGGACATTGCAGTATTGGCATTCCCTTGTTAAATGCGCGCCGAATGTTGCAATACAAGACCTGACCCCGTCATCGCGCTGACCCTCGCGGGCCTGATCGCGCTCGCGATCGCCGCACCAGCTGCGCAACAAGCGCCTCCACAGACTGCGCCGGCCAGGCCGCCGGACGTGCGGTGGGTCCCGACACGGGACGATGTCGTTACGGGCATGCTGGAGCTCGCCAAAGTGACGAGCAGTGACGTCGTCTACGACCTCGGCTGCGGCGACGGAAAAATCGTGATCGCCGCGGCGTTGAAGTACGGCGCGCGCGGCGTCGGCATCGACATCGATCCCGAGCGGATCAAGGAAGCCAATCAGAACGCGCAGAACGCCGGGGTCACGGACAAAGTCCGCTTCATTCTCGGCGACATCTTCGATCCGAAGGTCACGATCAGCGACGCTACCGTCGTGACGCTGTTTCTCCTGCCAAAATTGAATCTTCAGCTGCGCCCCCGGCTCTGGAAAGAATTGCAACCCGGCACACGCGTCGTGTCCAACAGCTTCGACATGGGCGACTGGACCCCGGAGACGACGCGGCAGTTCGGCAACTACACGGTCTATTTTTGGACAATCCCACGCAGGTGAGTTCGACCGCTGCGGCCCCAACGCGCGCACCACGGCCGCGAGCCGCCACGCGGTCGGGTCTGAGCGGGTGGTTCTTAGCCGACCTCGGCGACACCGCGCCGCCCGCGCGGCACAAGCACACGGCGCCGTGGTGGCAGGTCATGTGCCTCACGGGTGTCGATTACTTCTCGACCCTCGGCTACCAGCCGAGCATCGCGTTCCTGGCTGCCGGCTATCTCTCTCCATTCGCGACGCTGCTGCTCGTGCTGCTCACACTCTTCGGCGCCCTGCCGGTCTATCGCCGCATTGCCGCGCTGAGCCCGCACGGACAAGGCAGCCTGTCGGTCCTCGAAGAGCTGCTCCCGCGCTGGCGTGGCAAAGCCTTCGTCCTGTGCCTGCTCGGTTTTGCCGCCACGAGCTTCGTGATCACGATCACGCTCTCGGCGGCCGACGCCACGGCGCACATCATCGAAAACCCGTACATGCCGGCGTGGGCCAACCATCCGATCGCCGTGACCTGCCTGCTGCTCCTGCTCCTGGGCGGGATTTTCCTGCGCGGTTTTCGCGAGGCGATCTGGCTGGCGGTGCTGCTCGTCGCCGGGTACCTCGTCGTCAACCTGATCGTCATCGGCTGGGAATTGATCGAGCTGGCGCGTCATCCGAGTGCCATCGCGAACTGGCAACGCAACCTGATGGCCACGAGCGAGAACCCGTGGATGATGGTCCTGCTCATCTTCGTCCTGTTTCCGAAGCTGGCGCTCGGACTCTCCGGATTCGAGACGGGCGTCGCGGTCATGCCGCTCGTGAAGGGCGAGGGCAGGACTCCGGACGAGATGCTCGAGTCCCGCATCGTGAACGCGCGCAAGCTGCTGACGGCGGCGGCCGGCATCATGACCGTGCTCCTCGTCGGCAGCGCGATCGTCACGACGACGATGATCCCGGCCGAGGCGCTGCAGGCCGGCGGCCCGGCCGACGGGCGCGCACTTGCCTACCTCGCGCACCGCGATCTCGGCGACAAGTTCGGCACCGTGTACGACCTCGCGACGATCGGCACGCTGTGGTTCGCCGGCGCGTCGGCGATGGCCGGACTGCTCAATCTCGTGCCGCAGTATCTGCCGCGCTACGGTATGGCGCCGGACTGGGCGCGCGCGACGCGGCCGCTCGTCCTCATCATCACCGCGATTGGCGTGGTCGTGACGATCGTCTTCGACGCGAACGTGAACAAGCAGGGCGGCGCGTACGCGACGGGCGTCCTGATGCTGATGACCTCGGCGGCCGTCGCCGTCGCGATCGCGCTGCCCGAGCGGCGGCGATACTTCGTCCCGGTGTCGATCGTCTTCGTCTACGCCACCGTGCTCAACATCATCGAACGTCCCGAGGGGATCAAGATCGCCGGCTGGTTCATCGTGGCGATCGTCGCCTCATCGCTGATCTCGCGCGTCCTCCGGTCCACCGAAATCCGCATCGAAGGCGTCGCGTACGACGAAGTCGCGGCGCGGTTCATCCGCGAAGCCGCGGGCCGGCGGTCGTTGCGAATCATCGCCAACCGGCCGGACAGCGGACAGACGGCCGAGTACGCGGGCAAGCTCGAGGAGGCGCGGCGATCGCATCACCTGCCCGCCGACGAACTCGTGCTGTTTCTCGAAGTCCGCCCCGGCGACGCGTCGGACTTCTCCGACGTCCTCAACGTGCACGGCGTCGAGGTGGGCGGATTTCGGGTGCTTCGATCGACGAGCCCGGCAATCCCGAACGCCATCGCCGGACTCCTGCTCGATCTCCGCGAGCAGACCGGCGTGATTCCGCACGCCTATTTCGGCTGGACCGAGGGAAACCCGATTGCGTACCTGCTGAAGTTTCTCGCCTTCGGCGAAGGCGACACGGCGCCGGTCGCCCGGGAGGTCCTGCGCCAGGCCGAAGCCGAGCCCGAACGCCGCCCGAGAATCCACGTCGGATGATCCGTACCGCGGATTGGTTGCAAAATCCGCGAATCCATCGCCGAATCCGGGAGAATGCTATTCTCGTACGCGAAGCCGAAGCGGTCGACCGACCGCGCGGGGGACCCAACGCGGCGCGCGCGTCGCAGGGGCTAACTGACAGAACACAGAAATTGTGATTGGTGATTTGGTGATGCGGTGATTTGAAGGACACGATGGTCTTAGATCACCACGTCACCAGGTCACCAAGTCACAATTTCACAGTTCTTCTGTCGGCGAGAACTTCCCATCTCGAGCCCGTCAGCTAACCCCGCAGGCACTGGGAGGTTTTGTGACAACGCTCGCTCGCCGCGGGGGCGCGGCGACGATTCGCAATTGGCTGCTGGCGGGGCGGGCCGACACCGCCGCGACCACCCATTCCCATACGGCGCCCTGGTGGCAGGTCATGTGCCTGACGGGCGTCGACTACTTCTCGACGCTCGGTTACCAGCCCAGCATCGCGTTCATCGCGGCCGGCTATCTGTCGCCGCTGGCGACGTTGGTCATCGTGCTGCTGACATGGTTCGGCGCGGTGCCCGTCTATCACTGGATTGCGGAACTGAGTCCGCACGGCCAGGGCAGTCTCTCGGTGCTCGAAGATCGGCTGCCCCGCTGGCGCGGAAAGGCGTTCGTCCTCTGCCTGCTCGGATTCGCGGCCACCGACTTCGTCATCACCATCACGCTCTCGGCCGCGGATGCGACGGAACACATCGTCCACAATCCGCTGACGCCGGCGTGGATGGAGCATCCGCTCGCCGTGACGCTGCTCCTTCTGGCCGCCCTCGGGGCGATCTTCCTCAAGGGCTTTCGCGAAGCCATCTGGCTGGCCGTCCTGCTGGTGATCGTCTACATCATCTTCAACGTCGTCATCGTCAGCTACGAGCTCGTGTTGCTGTGGAACCATCCGGCCGCGATCGGACATTGGCGGCAGCAGCTGTTCCTGCAGCAACCCAATCCCGTGATGATGGCGGCGACCGCGCTGCTCCTCTTTCCCAAGCTCGCGCTCGGACTCTCCGGGTTCGAGACGGGCGTCGCCGTCATGCCGCTCGTCGCAGGCGAGGGGGATACCCCCGAAGCCGTGCTGAAATCGCGCATCGCGAACACACGAAAGCTCCTGCGGAGCGCCGCGACGATCATGAGCGTCCTGCTGCTCGGGAGTGCGGTCGTGACCACCACGATGATTCCGGCGGCCGACCTGGGCGTGGGCGGCCCGGCCGACGGCCGCGCGCTGTCCTACCTTGCGCATCGCGACTTCGGCGGAGGGTTCGGGACGTTCTACGACATGGCGACGATCGCCATCCTCTGGTTCGCGGGGGCGTCGGCGATGGCCGGACTCGTGAACCTCGTGCCGCAGTATTTGCCGCGCTACGGGATGGCGCCCGACTGGGCCCGCGCGCGGCGTCCGGTGGTGCTCCTCATCACCGCGATCGCTTTCACCGTCACGTACCTGTTCGACGCGGACGTCAACAAGCAGGGCGGCGCCTACGCCACCGGCGTGCTGGTGCTCATGACGTCGGCGGCCATCGCGGTCACGATTGCCGTGCCGCGCGTCCGGAAGTACTTCGTGTTCGTGTCGCTGATCTTCGTGTACACGACGGTGCTGAACATCATCGAGCGCCCGGAGGGGATCAAGATCGCCGGCTGGTTCATCGCGACGATCATCGTCCTCTCGCTCGTGTCGCGCGTCCTGCGATCGACCGAGATTCGCATCGAGGGGGTGCGGTATGACGCGGCCGCCCGGCAGTTCGTGAATGACGCCGCGGCGCAGCATTCGGTCCGGATCATCGCCAGCCGTCCCAACGGCGCGAACCCGGACGAGTACCGGCGCAAGCTGGCGACCGCGCGGCAGTCACACCACCTTCCCGACGATCTCGTGCTGTTCCTGGAAGTCCGGCCCGGGGACGCGTCCGAGTTCTCCGATGTGCTCGAAGTGGCCGGCGTGACCGTCGGCGGGTTCCGGGTGCTGCGCTGCACGAGTCCGGCGATTCCCAACGCCATCGCCGGCCTGTTGCTGGATCTCCGCGATCGCACCGGCGCGATTCCGCACGCCTACTTCGGCTGGACGGAGGGCAATCCGATCGCGTATCTCCTCAAGTTCCTCGCGTTCGGCGAAGGCGATACGGCTCCCGTCTGCCGCGAGGTGCTCCGCAAGGCCGAGCCGGATCCGGACAAGCGGCCCAGGATTCACGTCGGGTAAAGCGCATCAATGCTCTAAGAGCGTCAGCAACCGATCGACGAGTTCCGCCTGCGCGACGTTGATGACGCGCTTGCCGGCGTCGGCGGTGAAGAACGCGACGCGATCGACCTCGGGAATCTCGATGCGGCGGCCGGACCGCGGCGGCCATTCGGTCGTGGTCGTCGCGCTGGTGATGTCAGCCGGATCGCAGTCGCCTTCGAACGCCCACGCGTGCACGATCTTCCCGCTGCGCTGCGTGATCTGCCCGAGCGACAGGTAGGGGCCGCACGGATCGAATCCCGTTTCTTCTTTGAATTCTCGAATGGCGGTCTGGAGCGGATCTTCGCCGGGATGGATGCCGCCCTTCGGAATCGTCCAGGCGCCTTCATGTCGAGTGGCCCAGTACGGGCCGCCCGGGTGTGCCAGCAACAGCTCAATCACTCCGTCGCGGCGGCGAAATAGCAATAGTCCAGCACTCTCCTTCTGCGGCATCTCCGCAGAATTTACGACAACTTCGCCGGTACCGTTACGTCGATCGCACGTACTTTCGGCCGGTTCGCAGCTTGGTGGCGACCTCGCGCCGGACGATGGCCGGCAGGCTCGCGTGATGATCTTGCAGGAATTTCCGCACGCGGGCGGGATCGTGCGGCGCGAGCGCGCGAAGCGCCCATGAAAGCGCCTTCGCGAGCATGGGATCGTTCTCTCCGACGAACTGCCTACAAATCAGTAATGTGCGCCGGGAATCGCCATGGCCGCCCCGCGACGCGACGTTCAGTGCGACCGACGAGGCGAGAGCCGTGCGCCGCCACCAGCGATTTGGCGAGCGGGCCCAGCGCAGGACATCGGCATCCGCCACGCATCCCTCGCGCCAGGCAGCGCCGCTGACGTAGACGGCAAATCCGTCCACGGAGGCCCAGTTGTCGTTGCCGCGGCCGAGGCGTTCGACGAGTCGCGGCGAGAGCAGCGCGCGCGCGTCACGACGCCGCGCGATGAGCTCGTAACCGACCTGACGCCCCTCGACCGTTCCGCGATCGGCGAGAGCACGCGCGAGCGCGAGAATGGTCCGCGGCGGCGCGTCGCGGAGCACGCCCGCAAACTCGCGTACGACCTGCCGCATTTTCGGAACCGGCACTCCGAGCGTCCGCAGCCCGGTCGGAGCGTATCCCCCCGTGAGGACGGCCCGCCGCTCGGCGTCTGCATGAGGAGCGAGGGCGCGCTCGATACGAACTGCAACCGTTTTGGGGTCAAGAGCCATGAAGAGACCGTGTCGGTTCCGGGGTTCCGAGGTTCCGGGGTTCCGGAGTTCTCTAGGTTCCGGGGTTCTCTATGCCCCGGGCTTCCAGAACCTCGGAACTTCGGAACCTGTATTGAAGAACCTCGGAACTCCGGAACCT
>JBLNGH010000153.1:0-8842 GCA_050264575.1 Acidobacteriota bacterium
CACCCGAGCGGGCCGCTCGGAGAAGCCGTAGCCCGGCAGCGAAGGGATGACCACGTCAAAGGCGGGACCCTCGATGCCGTGGGCGTCAGGATCGGTCAGGAACGGGACGAGCGGAAGCAGCTCGACGAAAGTGCTGGGCCAGCCATGGGTCAGGATCAGCGGGATGCCGTCTCCGTGGTTCGCCCGGACATGAACGAAGTGAATGCGGACGCCGTCGAGCTCGGCCCGGAACTGATTGGTGGCATTCAGTGCGCGCTCTTGCGCGCGCCAGTCAAATTCATCGGCCCAATAGGTAAGCAAGCGTCGCAAGTAATCAAGATCAGTCCCCTGTTCCCAGGCCGCGCCGGGTGCCGAATCAGGCCAGCGCGTGTTGCGGATGCGCTTTCGAAGGTCAGACAGAGTCTCTGCGTCGATGTTGATTGAGAACGGAGTGATACTGCGGGGAATTTCCATCGTCGATCTCACTCTTTACAGGCGAGCCGGCACGCCGCGAGGGCTACAGGGACGCTTGCCTTCTGCCTTTTGCCTTAGCCAGCGTCAGCCGTCTGTTCACTGAAGCAGAGAATGTAGCCGTCAGGATCCTCGACGTAGAAATCAACGGCGGCCCAGGGCCGTTCTTCGAGCGGCCTGATCACGTCAGCCCCGCGCTTCTGCAACTCGCTGAACAGCTCCCGGACCCCGGACACGGCGATGTGCGCATCCAGATGCTCGTGCTGCTTCCGGTGCGCCCTGTCAGCAGCCAGTTTCGGCGCACACTTGAGGTGGATCGCGAATCCGTCGCGACTGACGGCCGCATAGAACGACTCATAGATGAAATCGAGCTCGAAGCCGAGTCTGTCACGATAGTACGCAATCGCTCGATCGAGATCGTCGACGAGAAACTGCGGGACGATTCCGGTAATCCTCGCCTCGCTACGAACGGTGACTTGAGACATTTCATCCCCCCGCCCCACTCATCGTCTGCGGGTTTCCCTCCGACAGTGGGCCAGCGGTCCCGCGTAGAATCGCGTCGTGCCTCGGCGACGAATCATCGTGAACATTGCCACGAGTGCGGATGGCTACGTGGCTCGCCCCGATGGCAACCTTGATTGGCTGACAGAGCGGTCAGCTCCAAAGGGCTTCTACGGTCTCACGCAATTCGAGCGGACCATCGACGCCAAGATCCTCGGCCGCAAGACCTTCGACTGGAGTCTTCAGATGGGCGCGCGCTTCGGCACGGGCGCCGCGCACTATGTGTTCTCCCGGCGGCCGCCGCCTGCTTCCGTGCCCGCCGGTGTCCACTTCGTCACCGAGCCGATCGTTGCCTTCGCCGATCACATCCGCGCGCAAGCTGGCAAGACTCGGCGTCCAGCAATTTCCAGACGGCGTCGTTCAGCTTCATTACGAAGTGCAGCGGTGAAAGTTACTGCTCGTAGCGCTCGACGACAGCCGCCGGGCGCACCGTCGCGTCGTCTGGATTCTGGCCGAACTCACGACGTGCTCTTCGCTGCCGGAGCAGATCCCAGCACTGATCGAGCTCGACCTGAATTGCCTGCAGACGAACCTGGTCGTGATCCGTCAGCGCATTGAGGCCGTACAGCGTCTGCTCTTCATGAACGAGGTCCGTGATCTTCGCGAGGACCGTTTCGTCAGTCATCTTCTGTTGCGCCATGTGTCACCTCATCTCACCGCCGCCGCGACGAACACTTAAGGCTTGTGCTTCGACTCCCCCTTTTCCTGAGCAGCCTTGAGCGCTTTCTTCAGTTCTGCGACGTTGAGGCGGCCGCTCTTCGTCATGCGATCAGAATCATCGGCACGACGCGACGGCGGCGGTTGCTTGGTGGGCCGTTTCATACACGCCCATTCTATCGCTCGCAGCATGTCTGCCGGTCTATTTCCAGTTCGCGATCACCGTCACGCCCGGTGGCGCCGCGTTGGGATCGGTCACGTACATCAGAAATCGCTGTCCGTCCTTTGCGACGGCAAACGGAAATCGATGTCCCGTTCCGACCGGCCCAGCCACACGCGTGCGGAAGAGCTCGACCGATCGGCCGACGCTGAAGCCGCCGGCTGTGCGGACCGGCACGGCCATCAAGCGGCGATCCGGAGAGAGATAAAAAATCTCCAGTCCGTCGGGCCGCCAGCGCGCATCGGTGCCGCCGTCCGTCGAGACCGCCCAGCGCTCGCCCGTCCGCGGCCACGGTTCCACATAGACCTCGTACTTTCCCGAGTGATTCGAGGCATAGAGAAAATATTTTCCGTCGCTCGAGAACTGCCCCTCGATTTCCGACGCAGGCCCCTGCAGCATCGGCGTGAGCGCGGCGGCGGTACCGCTGCCAAGACGGTACAGCGCAAGATCGAGCCCGGTGTTCGATCCGAAATTCGGCGTGAGAAGAATGAGGTCCTTCCCATCCGGAGAGATGCCCATCGTCGGCGTCGCGCCTGCCGTCTTGACGACCAACTCTTCGGCGCTTCCGCCGCCAGCGCCGATTTTGAACACATCCGGCGGGCCCTGACGCGATGACGCAAACAGAATCGTCCGGCCGTCCGGCATCCACACCGGATCTGCATCGTCGCCCGGATCGCTCGTGAGGCGCGCCAGGGCGTCGCGCGCGAGATCGTAGACCCAAATGTCGCGTCCGCCCGACGACTCCCAGCACTCGATCGCGACGCGGCCGTAGTCGGGCGAGAACTCGGGATTGCGGCAGTGCCGCTGGATCGCGAGCGCCGTGCCCTCAACCCCCTTCCGATCGAACCATGCCAGGCGCGTGCGCGTCTCCTGGCTCTCGGCGCGATAGAGCAGCACATTCGGCGTCGCCGAGAGCGGCATCATCCCGGTGCCCGTGCGGATCAGCACGCCATCGGCCAACACCGTCGGCTCACCTGAGACCATGCCACCGTCGAGCGGCGTCCGCCACAGAACGATCTGGCTGCCGCGAAGAGCGAGCAGCGAGTCCGGCGCGATGAACTGCGGATACGCGCCCCGGCCGATGACCCGGGGCGCCTGCGATCCGTCGGCGGTCGCCAGGACCATCTCGGGCTCCCCGCTCGCTGCCCGCGAGAGCAGCAGCCGCTTGCCGTCCGATAGCGCCTGCACGGAAATCCAACTCGACGTCGTATCGGCGGCCGCGATTTCGCGTGCTTCACCTCCGCTCGACGGCACGGTCATCATCGTCGTCGCCACGGAGCCGACGACGTAGATGTTGCCGTCCACCGACCAGCTTGCGGCATTCGGCGCCCACACGAGAGGCGCGAGGCGCTGGCGCTGTCCGGTGGCGACTTCGACCTTATAGAGCGCGCGATCGGCGCCGAAATAGGCCAGCCACTGGCCGTCGGGTGACCAGCAGACCGCGCCGGGACCGGCGACTTCGCCCAAATCGCGTTTCGCACCGTCCCGAAGCGACAGAACAGCGACCCGCCGGCCGTTGCCGACGCCCTCCGTGAGCGCGATCAGGCGGCCGTCGGGAGAGACCGCGGCACGCGTCAGGTCATCGATGCCGATGCCGTCGGCCAGCGAGATGCTGAAACGAACGCGCTCGCCCGCGCGAGCCGCATCAGGCGACCGCCAGAGTGCGAAGGCTATCGCGCCAACAGCGATTCCGGCGGCGAGCGAGGCCGCGATCGGCAGGACACGCGGCACTCGCACCGGAGGCGCGGCTGCGATCGCAGGACCACTTATCGCGCGTGAATCGGTCGACAGCGACTGCAGCGCGAACGCGAGATCGCTCGCCGACTGGAATCGCCGGCCGGGACTCTTTTCGAGACACCGGCTGACGACGCGATCGAGCGCGGGCGGAATGGCGCGTCCGCTCTCGGTGAGCTCCGGCGGCGTTTCTTTCAGGATCGCCGTCATCGTGTCGGCCGTCGTCTCACCGTGGAACGCGCGGCGGCCGCTCAGCATTTCGTACAGCACCGTGCCGAGGCTGAAGATGTCCGCGCGATGATCGACGGTCTGCGCCCGCACCTGCTCCGGCGCCATGTACCCGAGGGTGCCGAGGACCATTCCCGGTTCGGTACTGCCGGCGAGCTCCGTGCTGGTGGCCGACGATGGCGACGTGATTGTCTTCGCCAGGCCGAAGTCGAGAATCTTCACGCGCTCGTCGCGCGTCAGGAAGATGTTCTCGGGCTTGAGATCGCGGTGAACAATGCCCTTTTCGTGCGCGGCTGCGAGCCCGTTGGCGATCTGGATGGCGTAGTCGACCACTTTTCTGACTGGCAGCGCGGCCGACAGCTTCTCGCGAAGCGTCTCGCCTTCGAGCAGCTCTTCGACGACGAACGCGGTCTGCCCTTCGCGGCCGACGTCGTAGACGGCGAGGATGTTCGGGTGATTGAGCGCGGCGGTCGCGAGCGCTTCCTGTTCGAACCGCCGCAGGCGATCGGGGTCACCTGCTACCGAGGCGGGCAGGACTTTGATGGCCACGTCGCGGCGGAGTCGCGCGTCGTGCGCTCGGTAGACCTCGCCCATGCCGCCGGCACCGATGGCGTTGGTGATTTCGTAAGAGCCCAGTCGCGTTCCTGGCGTTAACGCCATCGGTGCGCTCCGGCATGGGCGAGGTCGGTCTGCTTCAAGAAATGGCGCGGGGCCCCACCCCCACGCCAAGGCGGCTCGTCTCGCTGCGCTCGCTCGCCGCGGCCGCAGGCGCTCATGCCGCCTTCGCCCCTTTTCCGAGGATTTCGTCGTGACCCACTTTGCCAATCACCGTGGAGCTCTCAATCTTGGGCTTCGGCGAGCCTTGCCGAAGTTCGCGCCCGAATCATGCGCAGCGGTCGTGATTATAGGGCGAGGTGTTTCGGGTTCTCGCGGCCACGAATTTCGTGCCGGAGGGTTCTCCTTCGTCCGTTGACTCTGATCATGCCCAAGCAGGGCAGAGGGGCGGCGTTAACCTTTGGCCGCTCTGCCACAATAAGATGAGCACGCTTGGATAAAGACCTCGCGCCCCACACGACGCTCTCGCATTACCGCATCGAGCGCAAACTGGGCGCCGGCGGAATGGGCGAAGTGTACCTGGCGCACGACACGCGGCTGCGCCGCTCGGTCGCGCTCAAGCTGTTGCCGGCGAAGTACACGGTGGACGAAGAGCGCCTCCACCGGTTCGAGCAGGAGGCGTACGCCGCCTCAGCGCTGAATCACCCGAACATCCTCACCGTCTACGAGATCGGTGTCGAGCACAACATCCGCTTCATCGCCACCGAGCACGTGGACGGCGTGACGCTGCGTCAAAAGCTCCGCGAGGGGAAGATGAGGTTGGCCGACGCGCTCGACGTCGCGCAGCAGACGGCGTTCGCACTGACCGCCGCGCACGCCGCCGGGGTCGTGCACCGCGACATCAAGCCGGCGAACATCATGATCCGGCACGACCACGTCGTGAAGGTGCTGGACTTCGGCCTTGCCAAGCTCGTCGAAACAGAGCCGAGCGTTGACCCGGAAGCGCAGACGCGCGCGTACTCGAAGACGGTCCCGGGCAGCGTATGGGGTTCAGCCTATTACATGTCGCCTGAGCAGGCGCGCGGGCTGGAAACGGACTCGCGCACGGACGTCTGGTCGCTCGGCGTGGTGTTGTATGAAATGGTCGCGGGGCGCCCGCCGTTCGAGGGCGAGACGGCGAGCCACGTCACCGTCTCGGTTCTCGACCACGAACCCGCCTCGCTCACGCGCTTCGCACCCGACGCACCCGCAGAGCTGGAGCGCATCGTCCGCAAATGCCTGACGAAAGCGCCTGAGGAGCGCTACCAGACGTCGCGCGATCTCATGATTGACCTGAAGAATCTGCGCCGCGACCTGGAGCTGCAGACCGAACTCACACGCTCCACCGCGCCGCATAGAACCGACCCGTGGGCAGCGGACACGGGTCGGGCCGCGCCGGCGCAACCTGTCGGCATGGCCTCACACGCCGCCACGGCACTGAAGAGACCCCAGACACGCGCGATCCTGCTTGTGGCTCTCGCGGCCGTGGCCCTTGCCGCTTCGATCCCCTTCCTTCCCTTCCGCAGCGCCCCGTCCCTGACCGAAAAGGACACGATCCTGCTGACGGACTTCGTCAACACGACCGGCGACCCGGTCTTTGAGGGCACGCTCGAGCAGGCGTTGGCGGTACAGGTCGGTCAATCGCCGTTTCTCAACATTTTCTCCGAGGACCGCGTGCGCAGTGCGCTCAGGTTCATGGGGCGCTCGCCGGATGAGCGCTTGACCAAAGACATCGGACGAGAGATCTGTCAGCGCCAGGGTTTGAAAGCCATGCTGGTGGGTTCGATTGCGAGCCTGGGGACGCAGTACGTGGTCACGCTCGAGGCGATCAACGCGCAGACGGGCGACGCGATTGCGCGCGAACAATCGACCGCCGCAAACAAGGAGCAGGTGCTCCGGGCGCTTGGGGACGCGGCGCTCCAGCTTCGAAAGACGCTGGGCGAGTCGCTCCAGTCGATCCAGAAGTTCGCCGCGCCGGTCGAACAGGCCACGACCTCTTCGCTCGACGCGCTCAAAGCCTTCTCGCTTGGCGTCGAGCAGCAGCTGTCGGGCAAGTACCTCGAAGCGATTCCCTTTCTGAGACGCGCGACGGAGATCGACCCGAATTTCGCCGTCGCGTATGCCCGCTTGTCCTCGATGTACTACAACAGCGGGATGCACGACCTCTCGGCCGACGCGTCGCGCAAAGCCTACGCGCTCCGCGATCGCGTCAGCGAGCGCGAACGGCTTTATATCGCTGCGGGCTACTACGACAATGTCACCGGCGACGTGGAGAAATACCTCGAGACACTGGAACTGTGGAAGCGGACGTATCCGAACCAGGCGTCGCCGCCGAACAATCTGGCTCTCAAGTACATCGAGCTTGGTCGATTCGACAGGGCCGCTGAAGAAGCGCGTGAAGCGATTCGCCTCAATCCAAATTCAGCCTCCGGCTATTCGCTTCTGGCCAGCGCCCTCGTCGGTCTCAATCGCTTCGATGAAGCCAAGGTCGTTATCGGGCAGGCACTGAGCCTGAAGCTTGACACGTCGGCCATGCACAGAACTCTCTATCGCATTGCGTTCGTTCAGGGCGATGCGACGGCGATGCAAGAACAGATCACGTGGGCGAAAGGCAGGCCGGATGAATATCTGGCTCAGACCTGGCAAGCGGAGACGGCGGCGTTTTCAGGCCAGCTCCGAAGAGCGAGGGAATTCTCCAGCCAGGCATTTGAGCTGGCGGAGCGCCGCGACCTGAAAGACGTTGCGGCACAGATTGCGGCAGGCGCCGCGGTGCGAGACGCCCTCCTGGGTAATTGCAGGCAGGCAAAAGAGCAGACCACAAAGGCGCTCGCCATCTCGCAGAGTCAGCTCACGATGGTCACTGCCGGTCACGCGCTGGCGGCCTGCGGCGAGCACAGCCGCGCACAAACGCTGACGAGTGAATTGGCGAAACGTTTTCCGACGGACACGCTGGTCAACACCGTGTCGCTTCCGCTCGTTCACGCGCAAGTTGACATGCAGAGAAGCAATCCGGCCCGGGCGGTTGAGTTGTTGGAGACGGCCAGGCCGTACGAGGGATCCGCGCTGTTGCAGATCGCTTATCTTCGCGGTCAGGCCTACGTTGATCTACGCCGTGGAGCAGACGGCGCGGCCGAATTTCAGAAGATACTCGACCACAAAGGCTTGCAGGCCGCCTTCCCTTTCTACCCGCTCGCGCATGTGGGACTGGCGCGCGCCTCCGTTCTCGCCGGCGATACGACAAAGGCACGCAAGGCTTATCAGGATTTTTTCGCGCTCTGGAAAGACGCGGACGTGGACATCCCCATCCTGCAACAGGCCAGACGGGAGTATGACAAGTTGAACGCGGCGCCTCTCAAGGTCAAAGGCTGAAGGCTTCTCGCGGTGGTCCTTTCGCGATTCATCCCGACGGCAAGCGCCTCGCGATCAGCCCTCGCAATGTGGTGCCGGCTAACGTCGTGACGAGACGGGAGCGCCTTTAAGGCGTTCCCCTCACCGCACTATTTGTGGATCACGATGCTGCCGCCCCCAAGGGCCTGCGGGTTCGCGAGGTCCATGTCATCCGATCCGCCGACGTTGTTGTCATACACGATATCGCTGGTGAGGGTGTTCCAGATCTTGATCCGGAACTTGTCGACACCGCCTCCTCCGGCGAGATCGCCGTCTGTGGCCGTCAACAGGAAGCTATAACCGGCGACTCCGTTAATCGTCCCTTCGCCTTTGTACTGTGCCTTCGCTCCGGCTACTACCAGCCATTGGTACGTCGCGCTATGGAAGTTCAGGTCGCCTGCCTTGAATTGGAATTCCGTTTCCCCAGTCGGCACGGTGGCGCCCTTCTTGTACTTGGAAACGAAGCCGAAGGTAGCCTTGCCAACGAGCGACTGATCAGGACTATACGCGCCTGCAGGCGAGTCGATCCAACCCCCACCAGTCACGAACCCGCCATTGGGGTCGTATACGATGACCATCGCCGGTAAGCCGTCTGGCGTCGTCGTATCTACCGCGGATTGGCCAGCCCCGTCCGTAACGGTCAATTTCACCGAATAAACTCCGGGGACGGTGAAGGGATAACTCGTGTTTGTGGAGCCAGCGTTTCCGGGATTTGGCGTTGCTGCCGCAGCCGACGTGCTCAGGGCATCGAACGTCCAGACGAACATGTGCGTGTCCAAATAACTGTCTGTGAACGTGCCGGTGAAGTTGACCGTCGTGCCCACCGGGAAGACGTTCAACTCCGACAGTGGCCCGGTGATGCTCGCAGTGGGTGGCGGATTGGCGTTGGTGAAGGTGCAGGTCGCCACGCCGCCTGGCGGCACGACGATGTTGCTGGCACTACCGCTGTCGCAACCTGTGGACGTCGTCCATCCTGGGACTGCCATCTCGGTTGCAGCGTACCCCGGGCCT
>JBLNGH010000154.1:0-14627 GCA_050264575.1 Acidobacteriota bacterium
CCATCGTCAGCCGTACATCGGACGCGCGGCTGGAGAACACCAGGCGCACGTACGGATCCGGGGCCGGCGTCTGATGGAGACCATCCGCCGCCACGACGATCAGGTCCGCTTTCTTGCCGACTTCGATCGATCCGATTTCACCGCCGAGCCCGAGCGCCCGCGCCCCCTCACGCGTGGCCATCGCCACGACGTCGCGGGCGTAGAGCGCGCCTGGTCCGATCCGCATGGCCTGGAGCATCGCGGCCAGCCGCATTTCCTGAAACATGTCGAGCGTGTTGTTGCAGGCCGCGCCGTCTGCGCCGATCGAGACCGAAACGCCGCGCGCGCGCAGTTCCGGAACCGGCGCAATCCCGGAGCCGAGCTTCAGGTTCGAGCTGGGGCAGTGCAGCACCTTCACGTGGTGCTCGGCGAGCAGCCGCTGATCGGTCTCGGTGACCCAGACGCAGTGCGCCGTGCAAAGCCGCCCACTCGTGAGTCCGACGGACGCGAAATACGCAATGTTGTCGAGACCCGTCTGCGCGCGCACCAGGGCGACCTCGTCACGCTGCTCCGACGCGTGCGTGTGCACGAGCAGGTCGTGTTCGGCCGACGCGGCGGCGGTCGACTCGAGGAGCTCGCGCGTGCAGGAGAGCGCGAACCGCGGCGCGAACGCCGTTCGCAGACGTCCGTTGGCGGCGGTGCGCCAGCGCTGGTGGAGGGCCAGCGTCTCGTCGAGCCCGTCGCGAGCCGCCTGATACAGCCGCGCAGGGGCCTCGCCGCGGACGTCCATGAGGCACTTTCCGATCGTGGCGCGAAGCCCGGTCGGCACAAGCGCCTCGAACACCGCGTCCGTTCCGTGCACCGTCTCCATCGTCAGCACGCACGTCGTGCCGCCGAGGAGCAACTCCGCGGCCGCCAGCCGCGCCGCGACCTGGAGGGTGCGATCGTCATGCGCGGCCTCGAGCGGCCAGACGCGCCGCCGCAGCCAGTCGAGGAGCGGCAGATCGTCGGCGAGCCCGCGAAAAAGCGTCTGGCACAGGTGCAGATGCGTTTGCACGAAGCCCGGCAGCACGATGCTGCCGCGTACGTCGATGGTCGAGTCCGGATGCGCGTCAGCCGGGACGGGTCCGATTGCCGCGATCCGACCATCCCGCACCCACACGTCGCCGCGGACGACGTCCCACGCGTCGTTCATCGTGAGGATGAGCGCGCCGCGGAGAAGACTGCCGGCTATCGAACGATCCTTCGGAAGAAGCCGCCGAGCTTCGAGAAGAACGTGTTGACGCCGCCGCCGTGGATGTCGCAGATCTCGGACGGCTCGGAGCCCGGCAGGAAGGCCTCGCGGATGATGCTCGGGCAGTTGAAGTTCGCGATCTTGCCGCTGCTGCGGTCGATATCGACGAACACGATCCCGGGCGGCGCGGTGAACGACGCATTCGGCCGGCCTTGGAGCGCCCGTTTCATGAACCCGGTCCAGATCGGGAGCGCCGCCTGCGATCCGCTGAGCCCGATCGGCTGGTTGTCGTCGAATCCGACCCAGACGGCCGCGAGCAGCGTCGGCGTGAAACCGATGAACCACGCGTCCCGGAGGTCGTTGGTCGTGCCGGTCTTGCCGGCGGCATCGTTCGAGAAGGCGCTCCGCACGCTGGCGGCGGTGCCTTCGTTGATGACGCTGCGCATCATGTTGGTGACGAGGAACGTCACGTCGGGCCGCGTCACCGGCTTCAACGGCGCAGCGGGCACCGCCGTCTCGGTGCCGTTGTCGACGATCCGCGTGATGGCCTGCAGCGGGCGGACGGACCCGCCGTTCGTGAAGATCGTATAGGCCGTGGCCATCTCGAGCGGCGAGGCCTCGAAGACGCCGAGCGCAATCGAGGGATACGGCTGCGCGGGGGTGCCCACCCCGACGCGCTGCCACAGGCCCGACACGTTCTGATAGCCGGCGGCCTCCGCGACTTTGATGGCGACGACGTTGCGCGAGAGCGCGAGCGCGCGCCGGAGCGTAATCGGGCCGTCGTACTCGCCTTGATAGTTGGCCGGATCGTACGGCTTGTCCTCGAACATGAACGTCGTCGGCTCGTCGGCGACGATCGTGGCCGGCGTGAGGTGAGCGGATCCAGCCGCCGTCTGCTCGAACGCCGCGAGGTAGACGAACGGCTTGAACGCCGAGCCGGGCTGCCGGCGCGCCATGATGGCGCGGTTGTACTGCGACGAGTTGTAGGCGCGGCCGCCGACGAGCGCCAGAATCTCACCCGTCGTCGGATCGACGACGACCATGGCGACCTGAGCCTGGCCTTTCTTCTTCTTGGCGAGGATCTTGTCGACCTGCGCGATTCCTTCGTCGACCGCATCCTGGGCGAACCGCTGCAGGTGCAGATCCAGCGTCGTGTAGACGTCGACCGCGCGATCGCTCTTCAGCAATCCGCTGAATTTCTCGCTGACCTGCTGGCTCACGTAGTCGACGAAGTACGGCGCCTCGTTTTCGAGCGCGCGGGTGGAGACGCGCAGCGGCTCTTTCGTGGCCTTGATCGAATCTTCGCGCGAGATGACCTCGACGTCGGCCATCTCCTTCAGCACGACGTTGCGCCGCTCGCGGGCGCGATCCGGATTGCGGAACGGCGAGAGATAGCTCGGCGACTGAATCAGCCCGGCCATCGTCGCCGCCTCGGCGAGCGTGACGTTGCGGATGTCCTTGCCGAAGAAGATGCGCGCGCCTTCAGCGACGCCATGGATCTCGAACGGACCGCGCTGGCCCAGCGTGACGTCGTTCAGGTACATCTCGAGGATCTGGTCCTTCTTGAACCGCGACTCGAGGACCAGCGCCATGAACTGCTCCTGGGCCTTCCGGAAGTAGCTCTTGTCAGGCGTGAGGAAGAAGTTCTTGATGATCTGCTGCGTGATGGTGCTCGCGCCCTCGAGATAGGGACGCTCGCCGCGCATGTTGGTGACGAGCGCGCCCACCATCCGGATCGGATCGACGCCCGGGTGCTCGTAGAACCGCCGATCCTCGATGGTGAGAATCGCGTCGATGACGTGACGCGGGATGTTCGCGATCGGCGTCAGCCGGCGCTTCTCACCAGGCGCGATCGCGGCGAGCATCGGGGCTTCGAGCGTGACGCTCTTCACGGCCGTGCCGCCGTCGGCGATGATCTTCGCGACGACCGGAGCGGTGGGACTCTTCGAAAAGTCGACGCGGATGCTCTGCGGCTTCCGGCCCGCCTCGGCGCGCGTCATGAGCGAGACGGACAAGCCGTTGACCGCGAACTCGGCCGGCTGCGTCACCTTCGGGCGCTCGGCGTATCCGATGTCGTTGAGCCGCTGGGCGAGCTGGCTGGGATTGAGACCGCGTCCCGCTTCGATTTCGAAGGGGCGGCCGAAAATCCGCGGCGCGGTCCGCTGTTCGCTCTTGAACCGCGCGTCGATCATCCGCCCGTAATGAACCCACTGGATTAGAGTCACCAGCATGAGGGCGAAGGTCCCCACGCCGGCCACCATCAGGCCGATCTTGAACCATCCCGGCTTGGGTCGCGCGAGCAGCACGCGAAACCGGCGAACCGGGCGCGAGACCCGCTTGCGCCCGCCGGATGAATGGGGCGGTCGTGTCGCCATTGTCTACTTCAAGCAGTGTACGGCAAGTCGGGCGGCGCCGGCTCTCACCTCCACATGTATCGGCACTCGTCGAATAATTAGTTGGGGTGATGCGGGTCGTGTGCCCGCCGGAGATGCCGTTCAATCCTGAGTACATAAGGCTCGTGCTGCGCGAGAACTTCGAGGACGCCAAGGCCCTCTTTCTCGAGCCGCTCCTCGCCGTCCATCGCGCGCATCTCGTGATGCTGGCCGAAACCGGGATCGTTGCCCCGGACGACGCCCGGCGGCTCCGGGACGCGCTCGAGACCTTCGACCTCGACGCGATCCGCGCCGCGGCGTACGACGGCAGCTGCGAAGACCTTTTCTTTTACGTGGATCGCCTGATCGTCAGCCGGTGCGGTCCGGACGCTGCCGGCCGGCTGCACACGGCCCGAAGCCGTAACGACGTCGACATGACGATGTACCGGATGCGACTGCGCGAGCTCCTTCTGAGGGTCATGGACGCGACGCTCGGGCTTCGGGAGTCGCTGCTCGAGCTGGCGAAGAAACATTCGACGACCGTCTTTCCGGCCCACACGCACACGCAGCCCGCGCAGCCGACGACCGTGGCGCACTATCTGCTGGCGGTCGCCGAGCAGCTGGAGCGGGACACGTCGCGGCTCCAGGCCGCCTACCGCGGCACCAACCAGTGTCCGCTCGGGGCCTGCGCGATCACCGGGACCGGATTTCCCATCGACCGTGTCCGCACGAGTGATCTGCTCGGATTCGACGGGCCGACGGGGAACACGTACGGCAGCATCGCGGCGGTTGATTACCTGCTCGAAAGCGGCGCGGCGGCGGGCGTGCTCCTCGCCGGCCTCGGCAGGTTTGTCCACGACATGCTCCTCTGGTGTACGCGAGAAACTGGATTCCTGCGGTTGGCCGACGGGCTGGTGCAGAAGAGCAGCATCATGCCGCAGAAGCGCAATCCGGTCGCGCTCGAACACGCCCGCGCCCTGCTCTCGAAGGCGCTCGGGCAGACCGGCGCGTTGCCGCTCGCCGTCCACAACACGCCGTTCGGCGACATCGTCGATACCGAGGACGACCTGCAGCCGCTGGTCGCATCGGCGTTCAGAGACGCGGCGCGGGCCGTCGCGCTCGTGGCGGCGGCGATGACCGGCGCCGAGCTTGACACAAGTCAAATGCGTGCGCGCGCCGGCGCGGACTGGGTCACGGCGACCGAACTGGCCGACACGCTCGCTCGAGAGCACGGACTCCCGTTCGGGAAGGCTCACGCCGTCGTCGCCGAGGTCATCCGCGCGCACCAGGCCAGCGCCGGGACTCCGCTCTCGGACCTGCTGGCGACGGCGTCGCGCTCAGCGGGACACGAAATCCGTATGACGGAAGCCGAGCTGGAGCGCGTCCTGAGCCCGGAATATTTCATTTCCGTGCGGCGAACGCCGGGCGGACCGGCGCCGGACGTGACGGCGACCGCCCTGGGCAACGCGATGACTCGGCTCGGTGAGGACGCGAAGGCGATAACCGGCCTGCGAAGCGCGCTTGAACACGCCCGGCAACGTCTCGCGGCGGCGATGCAGGCGATTTAGAAATTTTTTGTCCGAACCTGTGCAGTACGAGTCCTGATCGATCCGATAGTTAGTCAGCCGCTGACGCTCCCTGACAGCGCACCGAGTAAAAACGTCAGGCTACCTGTCACGGTCGCGGGTTTTCCCGCGAAATGTCCACGGCATGGAGTTTGCTCCACCGTGGATCAAAGCGTTCTGACACGAATGCGACGGAGAGGCTGACAGGTCATGACGGACGGAGTTCCTGCCACTGTGACGGCGACGGTGACGTCGCCAAAACCCGGGCAACTGTTGATTGGACTTCTGATTCGGACGGTGGGACTCAGTCTGGCCGGCGCCGGTTTGCTGATCGCGTTCGCGACGTTGTTTGGATAGAGAGAACGAGTGCTTCTCAGGCAGCAGTCGTCTCGCCCCCTAACAAAGTCAACACCTCACCCGTGATGTAACTCGAGTCGGCGTTCGACGCGAAGAACACGTACGCCGGCGCAATCTCTTCCGGCTGGGCGGGACGCTGCATCGGCGTGTCGCCGCCGAACCTGGCGACCTTCTCCCGCGGCTTGTCGGACGGATTGAGCGGTGTCCAGACCGGTCCCGGCGCGACGCAGTTGACCCGGATGCGGCGATCGACCAGGTTCAGCGCGAGCGACTTCGTGAACGCGTGAATCGCGCCCTTGGTCGCGGAGTAGTCGAGCAGCTGCTCGCTCCCTTCGAGTCCGGTGATCGATCCGGTGTTGATGATCGCGCCGCCGGCCTTGAGATGCCGGAGGGCGGCGCGCGTCACGCGGAAGAAGCTCAGGATGTTCGTCTGAAACGTGTGCTCCAGCTGCTCGTCGTCGAGCTGGTCCAGACCCTCCTGGTGCTCCTGGAACGCGGCATTGTTCACGAGGACGTCGAGTCTTCCGAAGGATCGCACGGTATCTTCAACCACGCGGTCGCAGAACTGACGATCGGTCAGGTCGCCGGGTAGCAGCAGCGCCGTCTGGCCGACCTCTTCGATCACCGCGCGCGTCTCCTCGGCATCCTGCTGCTCCTCGGGCAGGTATACGAGCGCGACGTCCGCGCCTTCGCGCGCAAAAAGCAGGGCAACCGCACGGCCGATTCCGGAATCTCCGCCGGTGATGAGCGCGACGAGGCCATCCAGTTTTCCAGCCGGAACGTACGTGGGTGCCTGATAGTTCGGCCGCGGCCGCATGCGCGACTCGAGACCTGGCTTCTTCTGGTGCTGTTTTGGAAACGGCGGCTTCGGCTGGCGCCGGTGCCGCACGGTGCGTGTGGTCATCGAAAACCCTGGAGATTGCGGTGCAACAAGTACGCCACCGCGGAACAGCGAACGGCAAGGTACGGCCTTTGCTCTTTGTCACACATGTCACGCGTCATCGCGGCGAGTGAGCACGCCAGGGCCACACACTGAGTCGCGCCCCTCCCACCCTGGCGCGTGACCACGCGACGCTGGTCGCTGCGTGGGTCATCGCGGCTGCAGATCACACGGCTGTGATCGAGACAAGGAGCTCTTGTGGCGCATTCAGTCCAGCCTCGCGGTTTCGGGTTGTTCGGCGTCGCGCTCGTGATGGCCAGCAGCCTGGCGCTGGCGCCCGCGACTGCCAATCGCCCGTGGACGGCGTCCGCTCAGCAGCGCGGCGGCATTCAACAACCCGCGCCGAAAGCGCAGTCCGCCGACACACAAGAGCAGGTGATTGCCGATTTCAATCAGCGGGTGAAGCAGTACGTCGCGCTCCACAACAAGCTGGAGGCGACGCTGCCGCATCTGCCCAAGGAAGCGACGCCGAAACAAATCGATGACCGGGAGCGGGCGCTGGCGTCGCTGATCCAGAAAGGACGCGCCGGCGCGCGCCGCGGCGACATCTTCACGGCCGGGATGTCAGCCTTCGTGAAGCGGGTGCTCGCGAGAATCTTCGCGGGCGCCGAGGGCAAGCAGTTGCGCGCGTCGATCATGGACGAAAACACCAAGCCGATCGCGCTCAAAGTCACCCAACGCTATCCCGACGAGATTCCCGTCGCGACGATGCCGCCGGAAGTGTTGCAGGCGCTGCCGGCCCTGCCGGAGGAGCTCGAGTACCGCTTCCTCAGCGAGCAGCTCATCCTGCTCGATCGGCACGCGCACGTCATCGCGGACTTCATCGTCGACGCGCTCCCCGGAAAGTGACGCCATGAGGACCCGCCGCACCGCGTTTTCAGGTCTGCTGATTCTCAACCTCACGCTCGCGTGCGCGCTGGGCACGCAGGAGACGGCCGGTCCGGCGGTTGTCACCGCGCCCCAGGCGCCCGCCGTGACGTCCCAGGCGCCGCAGGCGCCGCCTCAGGCCAGGGCCGAGGCGCCGGTCGCGCTGCCGAACAAAGACGGCACACTCAAGTTCACGGTGCTCGGCGACTTCGGCACGGCGTCCAAGCAGCAGTACCAGCTGGCCGAGCAGATGGACAAGTTGCAGCAGAAGTTTCCATACGAGCTCGTCATTCTCGTCGGCGACAACCTGTACGGCTCGGAGCGCCCCCAGGACTTCGCGCAGAAGTTCGAGATTCCATACAAGCCGCTGATCGATCGGAAGGTGAAGTTCATGGCGTCGCTGGGGAATCACGACGATCGAAACCAGCGCTTCTACAAGCCCTTCAACATGGAGGGGCACTACTACTACTCGTTCAAGGCCGCCAAACAGAACGTCAAGTTCTTCGCGCTGGAGAGCACCTATCCCGAACCGGAGCAGATCAAGTGGGTCGAGGGCGAGCTCAAGGGATCGAGCGAGGACTGGAAGATTCCGTTCTTCCATCATCCGCTGTATTCGTCAGGCGGCCGTCACGGCTCCGACCTGCGGCTGCGGGACACGCTCGAGCCACTCTTCGTCCAGCACAACGTCAGCGTCGTGTTCACCGGCCACGATCACTTCTACGAGCGGGTCAAGCCTCAAAAGGGGATTGTGTACTTCGTGACGGGATCGGGCGGGCAGCTTCGGTCGGGCGATCTCGAGGAGGGCTCGCTGCTGACCGCCAGGGGCTTCGACACCGATTACGCGTTTCTGGCGTGCGAGATCGACGGCGACCAGATGTACTTCAACGCCGTCTCGCGCACCGGCCAGGTGATCGACTCGGGCGTCATTTCGCGCCGGCAGGTGTCGAAGTAGCGGCGGCCTCCGCCTCTTTCTCGAGCTTCTTCGGCGCGGACAGCGCCCAGTCCGATTCGAACACCGACTGAATCTTCTTCGCGATGCGCGAGTCGGTCACGATGACGCCAATCTCGCGCCGGTTGTCCAGCTGCAGCTTGCGAAGACTCTGGCTGCCGACGAACGCCTGGGTGCCGTCGCGGACGATCACCCGGACGTGCGGGCGCATGTCGGCGAGCTTGCAGCATTGGATGCCTTCGAGCGACTTGTCGATCTTGCCGATGACCTTGATCTCCACGCCGGCCTTGGCGCGGTCCTGAAGCAGGCGGAGGATCAGCTTGTCGGTGACCTTGTCGTCGTAAATCAACAGCTGTTTCTTCGCCCGCTTGATGAAGTCCGACAGCATGCGGCGCGAGGATTCCGGACTCACGACAAAGCGCGGGTGCGACGGCGTGTACCCCTGTCGGGTCGCATCGGCTTCGAACAGCGTTTTCGCTTCCTTCACGAGCCCGGCATTCTTCGTCGAAACGCCGAAGCTTCGGCTCTTCTCGACGTCGAGCTTGGTGTAGTTGAACGCGAACACGTACAAGGTGGCGTCGTCGACGATCATCATCTTGCCGTGGTAGCGGACGAGATCGTCGGCGGTGCGCGCGACGGTCACCCCCACCTCGAGGAGGTTCATCTCGAGCTTGCGCAGGTTTTTCTCGCCGCCGCGGTTCGTGTGCGCGACGAGCGCGCGGACGGCGACACCCCGGGCGACTGCAGCCTCGAGGGCCTTTTCAAGTTCAGTCCGATCGAATCGGAAGATCACGATGTCGATCGTCTTCTTGGCGCGCCGGATTGCCTGGACGAGCGGCGTGAGGCCATCGTCGGGCTGAACGATGAGTTTTATTTTTTCTCCTTCTTCTCGCCCCAGTTTACGGCCCCGTGCCCCTCCGGGTCGAGGCCGAGGATCGAGTCGGTGATCGGCTCCGTGTCCATGTCGAGCGGAACCTTGACGTCATAACACAGCTCTTCGTCGGACGCGCTGCGCAGCTCGAATTCGACGTAGCGGCGCTGCAGGATCGCCTCGACCTTCGGGCGAAGCTCGTCGGTGTCCTTGCCGAACTTCACGGTCAGCTCGAAGTGCTTCTGCGTGCTGGGCTCGAACGACTCGATGATGAACAGCACGAGGACGATGAAGCCGGTAGCGAAGAGCGTCAGCGCGTACAGACCGACGCCCGCGGCCAGACCGACCGACAACGCGCACAACATGACGACCGCGTCCTTAGGGTCGTCGATCTTCGATCGGTAGCGAATCAGACTCGCGACGCCGACGATGCCGAACGCTCGGGCGAGGCTGGTTCCGACGATCAGCATGATGACGGCGCCGACGACCGAGAGAATGATCTGCGTCTGGACGACCGGCGTGGTGCGCTTGGGTGTGCCGCGGCGCTTGGGCCTGAGCGCCAGGACGGTGCCGAGCACGGCCGCGAGCGGCAGGCGCACGAGCGAGGCACGCACTTCACGGAGCGCCATGGACCACGGGTCGAGGTCGGCTTCGCTCAGCGGCGGACCGGTCGGCGACGGCTGCTGTTGTTGCTGCAGCGCGGCTTGATCATTGGCTGGCGGCGGTTGGCGTTGCGCCTCCGTTGCCCCGCTGGTCAGCCACAGGCCGAGCGTCAGGACGACCAGAGCCATCACAGCTCCAGCAACGGTGCGCGTTTGAGTTCGCATGGGTGGCAGCCGGTTCTCCGGGAGTCTAGCCCTTGAGCGCCAGTCCGTCGGCCACTTTCTCTTTCAGCCGGCGAATGAAGCGATCGGCGAGGTCGCGGTCATAGCCTCCTGCGCGGAACGCGTCCTGCCACTGCCGATCCGTGAGGCGGCTCAACCGCTCGCAGAGCCACCGGACATCGGCCGGCGTGATGTTGTCGAAGAGCACGTGGTGGCGGCCGCGATAGTCGAACTGCACCTTCCCGTTGGCCACGCCCAGAATAAACGGGGTGCGCTCGAACGCCGCGATGTCATTGCGCGGCGGATTCATCGTGCCCGTTCGCCCGAACGTCGCGCCGAGGTCGCGCGCGACGTACCACTGCTTGGCGCCTTCGAGCGGCTCCTTCAGCGTGTACAACACGTTGTTCGAGTCTTTCAGGTCCGAGTTGCCGAGCATCACCTGCAGGACCAGCAGCGCCGCAAGCTGGCGCGTCCCGACAAACGGATTCTGGTAGTACGACCAGGCGCCCTTGTCCTCCAGACCCTGCAGGTCGGGTTTCTTTTCGCGGAAGCGCGCCGGCAGGAGGGCGCGCGGCGACGTGGCCTTGTCGGCTTCCCAGTTGGTCAGCAGATACACCGGCGGCTGGTGATAGCCGATCCCCCAGTGAATCCGTGACGCGACGACCTCCGAATACGCCTCCGGCGGAAGCTTGGCGCTCCACTCCCGGTGATCGGTATCTTCAACCGTGTAGCCCTCGCTGAATCCGAGTCCCTTGATCTCGACGACCTTGAACTTGCGTGACGGATCCGGCGCCAGGCGCTTGCCGCCGACACCGTAGAAGAGATCCCGCCCAGGTTCCGGCTCCGACCAGAGCTCGGCGATCTGCGCGGGCGGAGGCGGTCCCTCGCGGGTCGATTTGATTGCCGGGTGACAAGCACCTGCCAGCATCAGCGCGCCGATGACACTTGCCGCAACTCGAGGTCTCAACTGGGTTCTCCGAAACGTGCGTGGCTGCTTTTCGGAAAGGGTGCAATTGACGGGCCACGGAACAGGCATGGGAGTTGCTGGAGGTACCCACCACAAGACCCGGCAGGACCCTGAACAAGAAATGAGCAAACATGGCCACAAACTATCCACGCGCGTTCCCACTCTCGAATCGGCCCTCCGTCAATGTCGGCAGCGCTGAACGAAAGCTATCCCTGGCGCTCGGCGTCGGTCTCGCGCTCGCCGGATTGATGGCGAAAGGCCGCAAGGGTCGCGCGCTGACCATGACCGGTACGTCGCTGGCCCTTCGCGGGGCGGCCGGCTGGTGCCCCGTCTACGCCGCCAGTGGAATCGATCGATCCCGGCAGGGAAGCCGGCGGGGCGACACGCGCAGAGAACTGTCCGGTTCGCGGGGCGTCAACGTCAGAGATCGGATCACGATCCGGCGCGATATCGGCACGGTGTATCAGTTCTGGCGGCGGCTCGAGAATCTGCCGCGCCTGATCGATCACCTGGAATCCGTCGCGCAGATCGACGACACGTACTCACACTGGGTCGCCCGCGGGCCCTTCGGGCTGCGCGTCGAGTGGGATGCGCAGATCATCAACGAGATCCCGAACCGCCTGCTCGCGTGGCGGTCGCTCGAAGGCTCAGATCTCGTGAGCGCCGGTTCGGTGACCTTCCGTGAAACGCGGCTCGGGACCGAAGTAACCGTCGTCATGCAGTACTCGCCGCCGGCGGGGAAGTCTGGCGCCGCGCTCGCGTGGTTCTTCGGCGAAACGCCTGCGCAGCAGCTTCGCGACGGGCTCGAACGGCTTCAGCACGTGCTGGAAAACAGCGCGGGGGTGGAGACGTATGTATGAGGCTCTGAGGCGATGACGTAGGGCGGTCTGACCCCACCACCGCGAGGACTTCCTCTGATGCGAAACCGCTAAGCCGTTTTCGTCAGGCTACCTGGAAACGAAAACGGCTCTAAATCCGCCACGTCAGGCGGATTTGGAAATCAATCCGCCTCACTGCCTCAACTGGCGGCAAGATGCAGGTTGCTGCCGGGGCGTCGGCGATCGGCCAGGACGTCGAGGACGCGCGACGGCTCGCCCAGGTCGGTCCATCCGGCAAGAGGCAAATCGATGACGGCGAGCCTCTCCGAACGGAGTGACGCGACGTCGCGTGAGAAATCCAGCGTCGGGATCGATTCGTACACGGCGCGGGCGATCTCGACCTCTTCCGAAAGCGTGCGCGCCTTTTTCATCACGTCGAACGCCTCGCAGAACGACGGCACCGTCAGCTCGAACAGCGCGGTGAAGGCGCTGACCTTCCCAATCATGACGAAGGTGTTCCAGAGGCACTGTTTGCGAAGCAGGTCGGTGGCCGTCCGGCCCGATGGTTTCTCGACAAACCTCGCGACCTTCCGCACGGTCGTTCGAGCCGCTGCAGGCGCGCGCCAGAATTCCAATCGCGGTCCCGGCTCGATCCAGCCATAGTCCGTCTCGGGCCGTTCCGCCGTCGCGCCGAGCAGAACGATGCGCTCGGGTTGCGCGTGGGCGACCGCGTAGGCGGCATCCACCGCGCGCCGTAGCCGCTCCGTATCACGGAAGTAGTGATCCGCCGGGAAGAACCCGATCGCCGGGTCCGGTCCGAGCAGGCTGACGCGACGCAGCGTGTAGAGAATCGCCGCAGCCGTGCCGCGGTTCTCCGGTTGTTCGATTACGTGCGCGCGTGGAACGTCCGCGAGCTCGTTCCGGTAGAACCGTTCGTGGTGACGCGTGACGACGTACACTGTGCGCCACGGTTCCACATTTCGGCAGACGCGCGAGCGCGTATCCTGCAGCAGCGAGCGGCCGCCAAACAGCCGGCAGAACTGTTTGGGGCGCGAGTCACCCGCGATCAGCTGTGTGAAAGCCTGAAGTCTTCGGCCGTCTCCGCCGGCCATCACCGCTGCCCAGTTGCACGTCTCTGACATTGCTTCTTGTTCGGGGGGTGAAGTATTTCAAGACGCGTGCCGGACACTAGACTCCGTCATTCGTGGAAAGGATTCAAGTACCGATTAGGGCAAGACCACGAATTGCCGGAACGAACCACGAACCATCTAGAGCGTCAGCACATAGTGCTTGCTGGTATCGAGCGGGAGCGCTTCGATGAGGCGGTCAGCGAGCGCCAGGCCATGACGATTGACGAAATATACGTACGAGAGCACCCGTTCCTGGGGATGTCCGTCAGGGAACGCCAGCGCTCGAGTCCGGCTGAATTGTCGCCGCAGTGTGTCGTCCTTGCGCTTTGTGGCGTGAATGATCTTCGACTGGAGGGTCTTCAGGGTCTCCCGCATGCGCTCCACGGTCGTGTCCACGGCGCCGGCCAATGTCGGATCGACCGAGACGACTTCCGCTTTGAGGGCTTCGCCCCGCGCGGTAAGGTCCCGGGCCGTCTGTTCGATCGTTTGTTCCAATGCCGGCGGCAACCGACCTTCGAGCAGGCGATTGAGCGCCGATTCGTCGCGCGCGTGGAAAGACTCGAGCGGCACTCGGTGGCGATCCAGAAAACGAGCGGCGCCGGAATCGAGAAGCGTGGCAGTCGCCCTGGGGTAGAAGAGCGGCATCTCGACGCCGCACTCGCGATACACGCCGGCAAGCTGGGCCTGATAGGCGAGTTCGCTCGGCCCGGACACGTAACAGACGGTCGGGAACAACCGGTCCTGGACCACCGGACGAAGCAGCACGTTCGGGCTGAACCGTTCCGGATGCGCGCGGACCTCGTCGCGCAGCGCCGCAGACGGCCGCGTGGCGTCGCCGACGATGAAATCGGCGCCGCGATGTCTGATGGGGCGGCGCCCGCTGGCGTCGGTGTAGAACAGCGCGACGGTGTCTGCTGACGGCTCGACCTGGGGCTGATGTCCAAGCGTCGACATGGCCGCGCCCGCCTCTCTCGCGAGTTGGGCGGTGCGTCCCGGGTGCTCCAGTTCCTGACCGAAGATATCGGCGACAAGCGGTTTCGCGTCCGGATCGCCGGATTCGAATACGACGAGGCCGTGACGGCCCAGGAGGTCTTCGAGCCACCCGGCGAACGCCGAGGCGACGCCAATGCCCGGCCGGTAGCGCTGCCGCAGCGTCGACATCAACTCGGCCTTGAACTCGGTCTGCGCGAGGCTCGCCTCGAGCTCGGTCAGCGCGTCCTGAATGCCGGAATTCAGAAGGAGCGAGGTCACCGGCCGCGATCCGGCCCCATCGAGATCGCCGAGCGTGATTTGCCGGAGCGCGAGATCCTGGTCGAGCACGCGGGCGCTGCGGATCTCCTCCCAGTCGTGATCCTCGGCATCGACCCAGAAAACCGCGACCGTCCGTGTGCCGTGCTCTGCCTGGACGCGCCTGGCCAACTGGATCGCCGTAATCGCTTTGAGAAGTGTGTACAGCGGCCCGCCGAAGACGCCCGCCTGCTGGCCGGTGACGACAGCTACCGTCGACTCTGCCGCGAGGAGTCCTGCCGCCTGTCGCGCCGCATCGGGCGCCTTTCGTCGATCGAGTTGGCTGGCGACGATGGCGGAGAGCTGCGCCCGGTTGCGTGACGTCCGTGTGACGCGGTCGAGGGCAGCCCGCCCGGCCGCCGAATCTTTTGGATGGCCCGCAAAGACCGGCGCGCCCGAGCTGAACTCGTGGAGATAGGCGGTGACGAGCGGCCGGATCCGGGGCAGGCGTTGAAGATCGATCGCGT
>JBLNGH010000155.1:0-2633 GCA_050264575.1 Acidobacteriota bacterium
GTGTTCGTCAAGAAGGACTTCGCGCTTGGCATGGCGTCGTTCTGCAACGGGTCCGATCCGGAGACTGGCGTCCGGCGGGTGTACGTCTCGTCGAATATCGGGCCGTATCCATTCTCGAACGGCGCTGGCTACCGGAATCCGCGGATCGACGCGCTATTCGATGAAGCCGCCGCGTCAGTCGACCGAGCGGAGCGTCGCCGCGCCTACGTTGAGATCCAGAAAATTCTCGCCGAGGACGTGCCGTACTTCTGGCTGATCGACTCCGAGGGCCTGCGCGCGTATCGCACGGAGTTCACGGGGTTCCGGTTGTGGACGGGGGCGTTTGCCGAGACCGTGCGGAAAGTGCAGTGACACGCTCGAGGTGGGCGCTTCGCCGTCTCGGGTTCGCGCTGCCCGTCGTCCTGGGCATCACCACGCTGACGTTCACGCTCATCCACCTCGCGCCCGGCGACCCGTTGTATCTGCTGGCGGGCGACGGTGGCAGCCCCTCGTACTACGCGGACATGCGCGCGAAGTTCGGCCTGGATCGGCCGCTCCTCGATCAGTTCGCGCGCTACGTGCGCGCCGGAGTCACAGGGGACTTCGGCTATTCGTTCACCTACGAGGCTCCCGTGCTGCGGGTGATCGGCGGTCACGCGCCGGCCTCGCTTCTCCTAGGCGTCACGGCGCTTCTTCTGTCCGTCGCCGGCGGCGTTGGGCTGGCTTGCCTGTCGGTTTTCTACCGTTCGGGCGCGATCGATGCGGCGATCCGCATCGCGTGCGCGGTCGTGTACGCCGCGCCGGTGTTCTGGACCGGCCAGATCCTCATCCTGGTCTTCGCGCTCTGGCTCGGTGTAGTACCGGTCGCGGGCATGACCACGGCCAGGGAGTCGTTCAGGGGCCCAGCCTTCACTATGGATGTTGCCCACCATTTGATCCTGCCGGCGCTCGCACTGTCGCTTCCCTTCATGGCTGTGGTTGCGCGCGTCGCGCGCGCCAGCCTGCGAACCGCCCTTGACGAGCCGTTCGTGCACGCCGCGAGGGCACGCGGCCTGTCCTACCGGCGCGTGGTGATTCTGCATGCCGCGCCGCCGGCCGCCGTCGCACTCGTCACGCTGGTGGGTCAGCACGCGCCGCAGATCGTCGCCGGTGCCGCGTTCACGGAGTACCTCTTCGGCTGGCCTGGTCTGGGATCGGTGATCCTGCACGCGTCGCTCCATCGCGACTATCCACTGGTGACGTCATCGTTTCTCATCGTGTCGGCGGCGGTCGTCGGTTGCAGCGCGCTGGCCGACCTGGTCTGCGCGTGGCTGGATCCACGCGTGTCGTTGTCGTGATGACGAGCCATCGGGTAGGCGTCGCGATTCTTGCCGGCCTCGTCGCCGTCGGGACGGCCGCGCCATGGCTCGCGCCCGGCGACCCGTTCGCGATGAGCGCGCCACCTCTGCGGCCGCCGAGCGCCGAGCACGTCTTCGGCACCGATGATCTGGGACGTGACGTTTACAGCGGCGTCGTGCACGGCGCTCGAACGTCGCTGGCTGTGGGACTTGCCGCCGCGGGGCTGGCGGGACTGCTGGGGCTGGTCATCGGCGGCGTGTCGGCGATCCGGGGCGGATGGATCGACCAGGTGCTCATGCGGGGCACCGACTTCGTGCAAGCGCTGCCGCGCTTCATCCTGATCGTGACCATCGTGGGTCTCTTCGGTCACCAATTCGGGTTGATCGTGCTCATCATCGGATTGACCGAGTGGCCCGCCACGGCCCGATTGTTCCGCGCGCACGCGATGAGCACCCTGACCCGCGATTTCGCGTTCGCGGCTCGTGCGGCCGGCGCGAGCCAACTCGGCATTCTCGGCCGCCATGTTTTTCCGCTGGCGCTTCCCATCATGGCCGCGCAGATTTCGTACCACGCCGGCGGCGCGATTCTCGTGGAATCGGGGTTGAGCCTGCTGGGACTGGGCGATCCTTCGATCATGAGCTGGGGCACGCTGCTGGGCGCGGCGCAGCGATTTCTCCGCGACGCCTGGTGGATCTCCCTCTTTCCCGGCATCGCGATTACGATGACGGTCCTGGGATGCAACCTCGTCGCGGACGGCTTCAGTCGGCGGCCGTGAGCGTCGGCGCGGTCACCGCGCTTGCGTGGGCGAGCCTCGCGTGGACGGTCGCTGCGGGTCAGGACCAGATCCTGCCGCGGGACCGGCGTGTCGAGCGCGCGCTCGCCGTCGGCGGCGAGCACGCCTGGACCATCGATGCAAAGCCGGGAGAGTTCGTCGATATCGCGATCGAGCAGCGCGACATCGACATCGCAGCGACCGTAGTCGATCCATCGGGCACAACCGTCGGAACGTACGACACGCCCAACGGCGACCTTGACGCCGAGCGAGTGAGATTCCTGACCTCCACGGCGGGTCGTTACCGCGTGACCGTGCGAGCCATCCAGCCGGAAGCCGAGCCGGGGCGGTACGCGATTCGACTCCAGAGTCAGCGCGCGGCGAGCGAGACCGACCGCCGCGTCGCGGCCGCGATTGCCGCACACGCCGAAGCCGATCGACTCCGGACCGATCCGGCGACCCGGGCCGAGAGTCTCGCCGCCTATGACCGCGCGATCGCGCGCTGGCGCGAGGCCGGAGATCCCGCCGGCGAAGCCAACGCGCT
>JBLNGH010000156.1:0-5147 GCA_050264575.1 Acidobacteriota bacterium
CTGACAGAGACAGTAATTCGGGTTTTAGGAGAGCGGTTTATGGGTCCGATTGGCTTCCCTGAGCTGGCGATCATCCTTGTCGTGGCGCTCATTGTCTTCGGACCGCGCAAGCTGCCGGAGCTTGGGCGGTCCCTGGGGAAAAGCCTGGCCGAGTTCAAGCGCGCCTCCAACGAACTGAAGAACACCCTCGACGAGGAGATTCGGATCGAGGAGCGGCGAACGGCAGTTCCGCCGCCGGCCCCGTCCGAGACTCCGGCCGCGCCGCGTGCCGAGCCGGTCGCGACCATTCACCAGGACACGATCGCCCGGGGCGAACAGGGTTCGTAGGCGCGCTGTTCAATGGCCGACTCTTCCGACGCCGGGCGCACCATCTCGACGCACGGGTTTGCGAGCGAAGCCGAGGAGGCTGGCGAAGCCGATCACTCGAGGATGAGCTTCCTCGAGCACCTCGACGAGCTGCGCCGCCGCATTCTCTATTCGATCTACGCCTTCAGCGCGTGCTTCGCCGTCACGTTCTGGTTCTGGGATCCGATGTTCGGGTACCTCGTGCGGTACTTCCAGGCGCAGCCGGGCGGTCTCAAGACGCAGCTCATTTACAACCAGCCGATGGCGGGCTTCATGTTCAGCCTGAAGATCACCGCGCTGTCGGCGCTCATCGTCGCCGCGCCGTTCATCTTCTCGCAGGTGTGGCTGTTCGTGGCGCCGGGGCTGTACGCGCGCGAGAAGCGGGTCGCCATTCCGTTCGTGTTCTTCTCCAGCGTCCTGTTCCTGGCCGGCGCGGGGTTCGCGCACTTCGTCGCGTTCCCGATGATGTGGAGCTTCTTCGCCAGCTACCAGCTGTACGGCGTGCAGTTCCTGCCGACGCTCGACCTGACGTTGTCGTTCTACATCAAGATCATTCTCGGTCTCGGCTTGATTTTCCAGATGCCGATTCTCGTGTTCTTCCTCGCGCGGTTCGGCATGGTGACCGCCGGGTTCCTCGTGCGGAAGATCAAGTATGCTGTGCTCATCATCGTCATTGTCGCGGCCGTGATCACGCCGAGCGCTGACGTCGTGACGCAGATGGTGTTTGCGGCGCCGATGTTCGTGCTCTACTTAGTCAGCATCGCCGTTGCGTGGATCTTCGGGAAGAAAAAGACGACGGAATCGGAAGGATAGCGATGAGACCAATGCGCAAAGCTCTTCCGGCGGCAGCCATCGTTGTGGTCCTGTCGGCGCTGGCCGGCGGCATGTTCGGATCCAAGGTGGCGGCGCGGCAGGATCGCGCCAATGAGCGCTACCGGATGTACCTGGCCGCCCTCGACGCCATTCAGAACGACTACGTCGAGTCGCTCGACCAGCAGCAGCTCGTCTACGGATCGATCGACGGCATGCTGCGCACGCTCGATCCGCACTCGGCGTTCCTGGATCCGCGCTCGTTCGCGCAGATGCGCGAGCGGCAGGTTGGCGCGTACTTCGGGATCGGCATCAGCATCCTCTCGATCGACGGCGAGATTACGGTGATCTCGCTCTTCGAGGGTTCGCCGGCCTACCGGGCCGGGATCCGCCGCAACGACATCATCGCGAAAGTCGGTAAGGAAGAGACGAAGCCGTGGGGGCCGGATCCCCGCAAGCAGACCGAGGAAGTCGTCAGGCGCATCAAAGGCCCGAGGGGGACGACCGTCGACATCTCCATCCGGCGGCCGGGCGTCGACCAGTTGATCGATCTCACCGTCGAGCGCGACGAGATCCACATCGTGACCGTGCGCACGGCGTTCATGATGGCGCCGGGCGTCGGCTACATCCGGCTCCAGGATTTTTCCGAGACCAGCAATGCGGAGGTCACCTCGGCCCTCGCCAAGCTCAAGTCGCAGGGGATGGAAAAGCTGATCCTCGATCTGCGCGACAACCCGGGAGGTCCGCTCGACCAGGCGATCGCCGTGTCCAACCAGTTCCTGAAGAAGGGTCAGATGATCGTCTTCACGAAGGGGCGGGTCACGACTGAAGACGAGTACGTCGCCGTCGAACAAGGCGCGTTCACGACCCAGCCGCTCATCGTGCTGACCAACCGCAACAGCGCCAGCGCGTCTGAAATCGTCACCGGCGCGATGCAGGATCACGACCGCGCGGTCGTGGTCGGGGAAACGACGTTCGGCAAGGCGCTCGTCCAGTCCGTCTACAGCATTCACAACAACGCGGGACTGGCGCTCACGACCGGGCGCTACTACACGCCGAGCGGCCGGCTGATCCAGCGCCCCTGGGACGGTGCGTTCGACGAGTACCTGACCTACGGCCTGCGTGACCAGAGCGACAGCAAGCCGCATTCGCCGGCCGAGCTGAAGTACACCGACAGCGGCCGCAAGGTGTACGGCGGCGGCGGCATCGAGCCCGACCACTTCGTCGCCGGTCCGGTCGAGGGGTTCAACCCGACACGGTTCTCACGCCTGCTGCAGAGCCGCGGGGCCTTCATCGGCTTCGCCGAAAAATTCACCAAGGAAGGCGATACGCGGGTGGCGGCGCGGTCGGCCGCGACCCACAAAGTCGCCCCGGGATGGCAGGTCAGCGACGCCATCGTCGAGGAGTTCAAGCAGTACGTCGCCAATCAGCGCGTGCGGATCGACGAGGCCGCCTTCAAGGCCGACCTCGCGTTCATCAAGGCGATGATTCATTTCGAAGTGGACACCGATCTGTTCAGCTTCGAAGAGGCGCGCCGCAATCTCGTGCGCGTCGATCCACAGGCGCAAGCGGCGCTCAGCCACTTCGACGAAGCGAAGCAACTGCTGATGGCGAGGAAGGGACAGTAGGATTTCTGTCTTTTGCCTTCGGACTTTTGACTTTTTCTTGCTACACTTCCCCCGCCCCCGGGGCCCCGCGCGAGCGGGAAGGGGCAGGGGAACTGAGAACTTAGAACTGAGAACTTAGAACTCAGAACTTAGGATCTAAGAGATTGCTAGGTGGTCTTGAGTTCGAAAGCCGAAGTTCTCAGCTCGAAGTTCTAAGTTCGAAGTTAACAGGGCTTTTTGTAGTCGAAGGGCGTTCCCAGCCGCCGCCGGGTCGATGACCTTTGATCGATCGGGGCGGCTGCTTTTGTGTACACATGCGTCTGTCGAAGCTGCACATCAACGGATTCAAGAGCTTCCCCGATCGCGCCGAGCTCGGGTTCGATGACGGCGTCACCGCGATCGTCGGTCCGAACGGCTGCGGCAAGAGCAACGTCGTCGACGCCATCACCTGGGTGCTCGGCGAACAGAGCGCCAAGAGTCTGCGCGGCGAGCGGATGGAAGACGTCATCTTCAACGGCAGCGACGCCCGCAAGCCGACCGCCGCCGCCGAGGTGCGGCTCAAGCTGACCGAGGTCGCGCAGGCGGCGATGGCTGCCGCCACCATCGTCGACGAGCTGCTGGACGAGCAGCCGCTGGTGACGCGCGACGTGGAAATTGGACGCCGGCTGTATCGATCCGGCGAGAGCGAGTACCTGATCGACGGCGAAGTCTGCCGCCTGCGCGACATCCACGATCTGCTGATGGACTCGGGGCTCGGCATCAAGGCGTACGCCGTGATCGAGCAGGGCAAGATCGGCCAGATTCTCTCGTCGCGTCCGGCGGAGCGGCGGGCGCTGATCGAAGAGGCCGCGGGCGTGACGAAGTACAAGTCGCGGCGCCGCGCCGCGGAGCTGAAGCTCGAAGCCGCGCAGCAGAACCTGACGCGCATCGACGACATCATCTTCGAGGTCGAGAAGCAGCGCGGCGCGTTGAAGCGGCAGGCCGCGCGCGCGCGGCGATACCGCCGCCTGCGCGAAGAGCTGCGGCGCTGGGAGCAGGTCCAGTTCGCGCACCGCTACGAGACGCTCGCGGCCGACAGCGAGGCCGCCGAACGGCGGCTCGAGGACGCGCGCGCCCGCGAAGCGGCGGCCGCCGCCCACGTGGCGGAGCTCGAAACGGCATTGGAGCGGCTGCGGCTTGGCCTGACCGAGGCCGAGGCCGGCGCCACGGCGGCGCGCGAGCAGGCGCATGCGCGCGAGCTCGACATCGGACGCCGCCAGCAGCAGATCCAATTCGACAAGCAACAGATCGAGGAGCTGGCGCGGCAGGCTGACGCGTTTGACGCCGAAGCGCGCGAGCTGGAAGGCCGTCGCGATCCGGCCAGGACCGCGATTGACGGCCAGCGCGACGCCGCGCGACGCGCGCGGAAGGCGCTCGACGAGACGGCGGCGCGGGTCGACGCCTGCGAAGCGGAGTACGCCGCGTCCCAGGCGGCCGTCCAGACGGTCGAGCACGAGTCGGATACCACACGCGCGGCGGTCCTCGCCTCGACCACCACGCTGAGCGCGCTGCGTCAGGCGCGCGACAACGCCGCCGCGGTGCGCGACCGCGTCGCCGCCGAGCGGGCGAAGCTCGAGCTCGAAGCGCGGGAGCTGGGCGCGGAAGCCGATCGCGCCCGCACGGAACACGAGAAGGCGAGCAAAGCGCTCGGCGACGCGAGAGTGGCGCTCGAGATCGTCACCGGCCGCCGCGCCGCGGCCGAGCTGGCGCTGACGACGCAGCGCGCCGATCGCGAGCGTCTCGGCCAGGCGCTGGCGGCCACCGGCCGCGAGCTGGCCGGCAGGGAAGCGCGCCTGCGATCGCTCGAAGAGCTCGACGCGAGCCGTGCGACGTTCGGCGACGCCGCACGGTTCCTGCTCGCGGAAGCCGGCAAAGAGGTTCGGACGCACGGCGCCGTCGCCGATCATCTTCAGGTCGAGCGCTCGTTCGAGCGCGCCGTCGATGCGCTGCTCGGCGATCTGCTGCAACACGTGATCGTCGATCGCGCCGCCGACGTGAGGACGGCCTTCGGACTGCTGGCCGAGCACAACGCCGATCGGTGCGGCTTCGTCGTGCTCGAAGACGCCAAAGGACCGGCGACGCCCGAGCCGCCTCTCGTCGTCCCGCAAGGCACGCAGGCGCTCGCGAACGTCGTTCGTGCGACCGGCACGCATGCGACCATCGTCAGCCGGGTCATCGGGCGTGCCCTGATCGCGGACTCATTCGACGCGGCGCGCGACCTCGCGAAGACGGTCTCGGTGCCGGTGGCGGCCAGGACGGGCGAGGTCTTCCGAGGCGCATGGCTCGTCCAGGGCGGATCGCGTCTCGAGGTGCGCGGCATTCTCGAGAGCCGCGCCGAGATGCTGT
>JBLNGH010000157.1:0-6820 GCA_050264575.1 Acidobacteriota bacterium
ACGTTATTTAATGCCTACATTCAATGCTCGGCCAGACGGTCTCGCACTACCGGATCCTCGAACAGCTGGGCGGAGGCGGCATGGGCGTCGTGTACCGCGCCGAGGATGTCCGGCTCGGCCGCCACGTCGCCGTCAAGTTCCTGCCGCCCGAGTTGTCGCGGGATACGGCAGCGGCGCAGCGTTTTCAGCGCGAGGCGCGGGCGGCGTCCGCGCTGAACCACCCGAACATCTGCACGGTCCACGACATCGGCGAACACGAGGGACAGCAGTTCATCGTGATGGAGCTGCTCGAAGGTCAGACCCTCAAACATCTCGTGGAAGGGCACCCGCTCGAGCTCGATCGCGTCGCCGAGCTCGGCATCGAGATCGCCGACGCGCTCGATGCGGCGCACGCGCAGGGGATCATCCATCGCGATATCAAACCCGCGAACATCTTCGTCACGACACGAGGCCATGCGAAGGTGCTCGACTTCGGCCTCGCCAAGCTCCAGGACACGCGATCCCAAGACGAGATCGCGACGGAGTTGACGAAGACGGCGGGCGGTCTGCTCTCGCAGCCGGGTCGCGTGATGGGAACCGCGGCGTACATGTCGCCCGAGCAGGCACGCGGCGAGGCCGTGGACGCGCGGACGGATCTCTTCGCGTTCGGCCTGGTGCTGTACGAAATGGTCACCGGGCAGCCGGCGTTTCTGCGGCCGTCGTCGATCGCGACGCTCGACGCGGTGCTGCACCAGGCGCCAGCCGCGCCCGTGCGGCTGAATCCGGCCGTGACGCCGGATCTCGAGCGCATCATCGAGCGCGCGCTCGAAAAGGATCGCGAGCTTCGCTATCAGACCGCCGGCGAGATGCGCGCGGAGCTGCGGCTGCTGCGACGTGCCTCGGAAACCTCCGCCTCCGCTCTTCGAGCTTCGGCGGGACGGAACCCTGACGCGGCCGTGCCTTCGGCGCGTCGCGGGAGGTCTCGGGTGCTTACAGCGATTGCGGTCGGAGCCATCGCAATCGCTATCGCGGGATGGTGGTTCGCTCCGCGGACGCCGGCCCTCACGCAGGAAGACGAGCTCGTCGTCGCCGACGTGGACAACCGGACCGGCGAGCCGGTGTTCGACGATGCGCTGAGGCAGGCGTTGATCGTGGCGCTGCGGCAATCGCCGTACCTCAACGTCGTCCCCGACGATCGGATGCAGGAGACGCTGCGGCTGATGCAGCGATCGCCGACGGAGCGGTTGACCGAAACAGTTGCGCGCGAAGCCTGTCAGCGGCAGAACGTCAAAGCGATGCTGGCCGGATCGATCGCGCCTCTCGGCACGGCTTACGTCATCACCGTGAATGCGACCGAGTGCGCGACTGGTAAGGGGCTCGCAACCGCGCAGGTGCAGGCGGCACGTCGCGAGGACGTCCTGGCCGAGCTGGGACGCGGAGCAAAATCCGTGCGCGAAAAGCTCGGCGAGTCGCTGGCCACGATCGCACGGTACGACGCGCCTCTCGAGCGGGCGACCACCTCGTCGATCGACGCCGTGAAGGCGTTCACGACCGGCGTCCGGCTCAACGGGTCCGGCCAGTGGCAGCAGGCCGTTCTGCATCTCGAGCGTGCCATTTCGCTCGATCCTGAGTTCGCGCTGGCCTACGCGCAGATGTCCACGACCTATTTCAACCTGCGGGACAACACGCGCGCGAGGCAGTTTGCCGCCCGGGCGTATGAGCTTCGCGAGCGAGTGAGCGAGCGCGAGCGTTTCTACATCGAAGCCAGGTACCACGACGCTGTCGCCGGAGATCTCGATCAAGCGCTGAAGGCCTACCAGCTCTGGTCGCAGACCTATCCGCGCGATTTCGTCGCCTGGAACAATATGGGCGCCACTCACTCGCAACTCGGCGACTTCGAACGGGCGCTGGAAGCCTATCGGCAGGCCAAACGCCTCTACCCGGGCATTGGCCTGGCGTACGGCAACTTCGCCGGCGTGCTCCTGGCGCTCAATCGCCGCGCCGAGGCGAAGGCCGCCGCCGACGAGACCATGGCGAAGTTTCCTGCCAATGCCCTCTCGCATCTGGTGCGCATGAACGTTGCCTGTTACGAGCGGGACACCGCGAAGCAGACCGAGATGCTGGCGGCCGCTCGCAGCCAGCGGATGGTGGAAATCGTGGAGGCCGCCCTCAACTGCGCGATTCGCGAAGGCCGATTCAACGACGCGCGCGACTTTCAGCACGAGGCCGCACAGCTGTACGGCGAAAGCCGGCCTGAACCGCCCGGGCGGAATCTAATCGAGGTGGGGTTTGCCGAGTGGCGCCTGGGCCGCCCCGAACGTGCGCGGCGGCTGGCCGCCGAGGCCGAGCGTCTTCTGCCGTCCACCGCAGCGGCGTTCCGCCTGCCCGCGCTCTACGCCGAGATTGGCGAAGGCGCGCACGCGCGAGCGCTTCTCGATCGAATGGTCGTCGATCAGCCGCATTCAACGTATCTGATGTTGGCGCGCGCCTTCGTCGACGCGACGATCAGCGTGGCCAGGAAGGATGCGCAGGCGGCACTCGATCAACTCCGGCCGGCGGAGCGCTTCGAGAGTCGCTGGGGCGACGTCACGCTGGCGCGCGCAAGAGCGCACCTGCTCGCGGGTAATCCTGCCGCCGCGGTGGCCGACTTCAAACGTGTCGTCGACAATCCGCCCGTGGGACCAGCTCCGACGGTTTACACGACTGCGCTCATTGGCCTCGCGCGCGCGCGCGTTGCAGCAGGGGACGCCGCAGGGGCGAAAGCGGCGTACGACCAGTTTCTCGATCTCTGGTCGAAGGCAGATGCGGATCTGCCGCTGCTCGCGGAGGCGCGACGCGAGCGGGCGGGGTTGAAGTGATGAGGCCGCTGTACCTTAGAACTCAGAACTTAGAACTTAGAACTCAGAACTTAAGATTAGAACTCAGAACTCGGAGTTCTCGATCGAAGCCTGCGGGACCTTATTTGATCACCACGAGGTAGCTGACCAAGCGTCGGATCCTGGCGTCACGCATCTCGAAAGCATCACAGAAGACCACGTTCACCACCGTCCCGTCGGTTCTCTGCGCCCGCACCCATCCCTCCGCCACGACGATGTCGTTCTCCTCGGTCAGCCGCGTCACGGTGATCTCCGGCCGGCCGGTGAAGCCCTCGTCGACGATGTGCCTGTCGAAGGCCTCTTTGCCGCGGATGTGAAAGATGCCCGGAATCTCCCACTCCACGTCGTCGGTCAGGCACGAGAGAATTCGCGGACGGTCAGTGTTTCTGAATCCGTCCATGTACGTCTCGACGGTCTGCTTGTTGGCGCTCATCGGCGGGATCTTACGTCCGAAGTCCGAACGGCGACCCATCTCGGTGACCGGTAGAGCGCGAAGACAGTTCTTTAAGACCCGTTACGACTAAGACATGAGTCGGACGGCATGCGCGCGTCCGCTCGATTGCGCCGCGTCGGTGGAAAAACGCCCGCGCAGCGATCCATCGTCCGCCCGCTGCAGGTTCAACGTGCCGGAGCTGGTTCGGCGTGTCCCGCGTTCCGTGAACGCCAGGATCAGCTGTCCATTCTTGATCGTGCCGTCAACCGTGATCGGCGTGCGAGCGCGCGAGGCGAGGTGCCGGCCGTTCTCGGTCCACTTGAGTCCGCGCCCCCGGATGCGGTGGCCTGTCTGATCGAGTTGCAGCCGGAAACCGAGCGTCAGGTCGTTGAACATCTCGTTGCTCGAGCGTTCGACATGGCTCGTTAGCATCCACGTGCCGTCGAGTTCGCCCCCTTCTCGAGGATGTGAAGGAGGGGACGCTTTGGCGGGCGGCGTGACGTCGACGGTGATCGAGGTCGGCAACGGCGGCGCGTTGGACGCCATGTCGGGAGTTCGCGCTCGCGGCGTCACGAGGAATCGCACTCCTGTGGCGAGCGTGACAACCGTCATCACGGCCAACGCGCCGTAGGTCAGCGACGCCGGTCTCATCCAGGCGGCCCAAAGAGCCAGCCTTGGCACCCGCTCGCAGGGCGCGGGCGCCGGCATCTGTCTCGAGAAGGCAGCGGCAGGATCGACCGCGTCGCCTCCAGTCGTGCCCTCGAGTGACTGTTCGGAGGCGAACTCGTCCAGCGCTGAGCGGTTCAGCTGGGCCATGTAGCGTTCGCTGGTGAGGTCGGCATCGAGACCCACTTCGGCGGCGAGCGCACCGACGCGGCTCCGGAGGGACAATATGTCCGGCAGGCGGTCCACGTCGACTTCTTCAATGGCCGCGATCGACTGGACACTCAGCCCGGTACGGATGCCTAGTTCTTTGCGCGAGAGATGTTTTCCTTTTCGCGCGCAGGCGAGCTCCAGATTGACATCCATTGATTCGAGTCTAACAAATGGAAGCGGATAGCTTCCACGTGTCGGGCCCGAAGTTCTAAGTTCTGAGTTCTGAGTTCTAAGTTTCTCTAACTTCCCGCCGCTTCCGCGCCGCCGGGCACTTGCATGTTGAGCGACTGCATCATGTTCACGATGCTGGCTCTCACGGCCGTCCCCTTCGAGACGGCCGTGGCCACGTCGCCTGCCGATGCGGCCGCAGTCGCTTCAGACCATGTAGTCGCGGCCGAGGCGAGGCCGGCCTTCGCCGCGTCGACCGTCTGCTTGGTGATCCCGGCCGGAAGTTTCTTGCTCTGGCTCAGGATGTCGACGCGGCTCTTCAACGCGTCGACCATCTTGGGCACGCCGGCCGACATGGTCGTCCACGTCGTGGTCAGCTCGGTTTTCTTGGCGGCGATCGCGCTGCCGAGCGCGCTGATCTGCGTGTTGATCGACTGTGTCTGCTTCAGCACGCCTTCGTAGTCGTTCTTGGCGAGCGCGGCCTGCGCCGACGCCAGTGAATCCTGAATCGCGCGCGCCTGATCGGGCACGTACTTCTGCGCATCGGCACTGACTCTGTTGTAGGCGTCCTGGGCCGACTTGAGCGCGGCCTCCGCCGCCGGCTTCTGATTCGAGCACGCCGCGAGCGCGACGACGAGCGCAAGAACACTGATGAATGACAGCTTTCGCATGATGTCACCTCGGGCCCGGCCGCCCAACGACCGGGCGAACACGGATGCCTCAGGGAATTCGCAGCTTCTGCCCGACCTGAATCAGATCGGGATTCTTCAGTTGATCCTTGTTGGCTTCGAAGATCTTCGAGTAGAGCGACGGGTCGCCGTAGACCTCTTTGACGATTTTGGACAACGTGTCGCCCTTCTTGACCTCGTACCACTGCGTGGCGTCGTAGGGGTCGGCGGAACCGGCGTCGGGTTTGGGGTTGTCAGCCATCTCAATCCTCGTTGCTGGGGGGCGATTAAATGTTCCTGCATGAGGCAACAACGAACTTCTAAGTTCGAACTTCGACGTTGGAGTTCGGCGCATGCCGGCCCGGCCGGGCGTATGATCCGCTCGTCTCCTGGCGGCCATGATCGGCACCACGCTCTCCCACTACACAATCGACGCCAAGGTGGGTGAAGGCGGCATGGGCACCGTCTATCGCGCCCGCGATACCGTGCTCGGCCGCGTCGTCGCCATCAAGGTCCTCTCGGCGGACGCGGCGAACGACGCTGAGCTCGGACCGCGCATCCTGCGCGAAGCGAAGGCGGCTTCGAAGCTCAACCACCCCAACATCGTCACGCTCTACGAGCTCGGCCGGAGCGGCGAGACCGGGTTCCTCGTCATGGAGTACGTCGACGGCGCCTCGCTTGGGGCGCAGATCGCGCCGGGCGGGCTCCCGATCGATCGCGTGATCGACTATGCGTGGCAGATTGCGGACGCGCTCGCCGCCGCGCACGAAGCGGGATTGGTCCACCGCGACATGAAACCGGGCAACGTGATGATCACGCCGAGCCGCCGGGTCAAAGTCCTCGACTTCGGACTGGCGCGTCAGCTGCCGGTTGCGGCGGCGGCCGAGACGCGAGCGGCGACGACAGAATTCATGACGCGTGAGGGAATGTCCGGAACCGTCGGCTACATGGCGCCCGAACAGATCGAGGGACGTCCGGCCGACGCGCGCAGCGATGTGTTCGCGCTTGGCGTCGTGATCTTCGAGATGCTGACCGGGCGCCGGCCGTTTGCCGGCGACACCGCGTGGCGGACGATGCAGGCCACAGTCGACGCGGATCCGCCTCCTGTGAGCGAGCTGCGACCGGATACGTCGCCGGCGCTCGTCCGGATCGTCGCGCGCGCGCTGGCAAAGCGGCCGGAAGACAGGTATCCGACTGCACGTGCGCTTGCCGATGACCTGGCGGCGTTGCGAACACCGACGGCGACGATGGCGGCTCCGGTCCGCAAACGTGGCTGGGCCACGATTGCCGCAGTGAGCAGTCTCGCACTGGCCGCTGCCGGCACGATCGGTTGGATCTGGATCCGCGAGTCGCGCATGCGGTGGGTCCGCGTTACTGCGCTTCCCGAGATCGAGCGGCTCGTGGCGGAGGGTGACATCGATGGCGGGTTCCGGTTGGCCCAGCAGGCCCGGGCCATCGCGCCCGATGATCCTCAGGTCCGTCAGGTCTGGAACAACGTCGCGTTTGCTGCTTCGATTGGCACCGACCCACAGGGTGCCGAGGTCGCAGTGAAGGGCTACGGATCGACTCGGGACTGGATGCTTGTCGGCACGACGCCTCTGAAGGATGTTCAGGTACCGCTCGGTCCTGTTCGATGGCGTGTGACCAAAGCCGGTTACGACCAGATCGAGGTATCCTCCGAGCCGGGAACGCTCCGCGAATTCCGGCTGGTGCCGTCGGGTACAGCTCCGCCGGGAATGCTGTTCGTCCCGCACGGCCCGGTGGAGCTCGACACCGGGGCCGTCGATGTACCCGACTACTGGATCGACACCTACGAGGTC
>JBLNGH010000158.1:0-3455 GCA_050264575.1 Acidobacteriota bacterium
GGTGGTTGTTGAGGAACTGCGGGTTTTCGTCGCGGCCGGTCGCGCGACGCCGCCGTCCGACGCGTGTGACGCCGCCCTCACGCATCGAGCGGAACTTGATAATCGTACACGGCCGCCGCCGCCGGCCGAGCCTCGCCTGACGGAAGACCACCGGTCCGCCGTCGTCGACGAGCACCGCGACCGCGACGACGGCCATGATCGGCGCGAAGACGATGAGGCCGGCGCAGGCGCCGGCCAGGTCGAAGAGCCGCTTCACTCTTGACACAGCATATTACTTTGCATTACAAAGTCAAGGCGTGCCCCGACCGCTTCGCGTCAAGTTCATCCTCCCCGCCCTGACCGAGGCGACGAGTCCGTACTGGCGTCCCATCAAGTACTCGCTGTTTCCGCCGCTCGGTCTCGCCACGCTCGCCGCGTATCTCGCGCCGGACGATGAGGCGGTCCTCGAGGACGAACATGTCATGCCGCTCGATTTCCGGGGGTGGTTCGACCTGGTCGTGATCCAGGTGTACATCACGAACGCGCGGCGGGCGTACCGGCTGGCGGACTCCTACCGCGCCGCCGGGGCCTTCGTCGCCCTTGGCGGGCTGCACGTCACGTCGCTGCCGGACGAGGCAGCGCAACACGCCGACGCGATTTTCATCGGCCCGGGCGAGCAGACGTTTCCGCGCTTTCTCGCGGACCTGCGGGCAGGCCGGCCGGAGCGGCGATACGTTTCGACATCGGATCGAACGCTCGATCGCCTCCCGCCCATCCGTCGGGACCTGATTCAACGCCGCCGCTACCTCGTGCCGAACTCGATCGTCGTCACGCGCGGCTGCCCGCAGCACTGCGACTTCTGCTACAAGGACGCGTTCTTCGAAGGCGGCCGCTCGTTCTACACCCAGCGCGTGGACGATGCGCTTGCGGAAATCTCGCGGCTGCCCGGACGGCACCTCTATTTCCTCGACGATCACCTGTTGGGCGATCGCCGGTTCGCGACGGCGCTGTTCGACGGGATGCGCGGGATGAACCGGCTCTTCCAGGGCGCGGCGACCGTCGATTCGATCCTGCGCGGCGACCTGATCGAGCGCGCCGCCGAGGCGGGCCTCCGCAGCATCTTCGTGGGCTTCGAGACGCTCTCGCCGGACAATCTCGTTCGCAGCAACAAGCGGCAGAACCTCGGCCGCGACTACGCCGCCGTGACGAATCGTCTGCATTCGCTCGGCGTGATGATCAACGGCAGCTTCGTCTTCGGGATGGACGACGACGACGAGGATGTGTTCCGGCGGACGGTCGACTGGGCGATCGAGCACGGCGTCACGACCGCAACGTTTCACATTCAGACGCCGTATCCGGGCACGCGACTCTTCGCGCGCATGGAGGCCGAGGGCCGGATCGTCACGCGCGACTGGGATCGGTACGACACGCGACAGGTGGTCTATCGTCCGGCGCGGCTGACGCCGGAAGCGCTGAAAGCCGGCTACGACTGGGCGTATCGCGAGTTCTATCGCTGGCCGTCGATCGCCCGCGCCTCGCTGGAGCACGGCTCGGTCAAGCATCAGGCGAAACATTTTTTCTACGCCGCCGGCTGGAAGAAATTCGAGCGCCTGTGGGGTCTCGTGATCCGCCTGCGGCAACTGCCCGCGATGACGCCGCTGCTCGAAAGCGTGTTGGCGAAAGTGACGGCGGTTCGAGAAGCGCCGGCGGGCTCGACGCTTCCGGCGCGTGTCCTGAAAGCCTGAAAGACTGAGAACACTGCTGGTGTTAGTCTGGCTTTCAGGGCCGTGTCACCGCGCCAGGCATCGCCGGACAACCTGCGGCTTTTTGGTCCCGACGTTCCGGACGGGTTTCAATTCCGGCCTGACTTTCTCAACGCTGACGAAGAGGCCGTTCTTCTCGGCCACATTCAAGACACCAAGTTCTCCAACTTCGAGATGCGAGGCGTGGTCGCCCGGCGGCGGGTGGCGTTCTTCGGTCTGTCGTACGACCTCAGCACCGAGGCGCCGCGGGCGATTCCGGAATTCCTGTTACCGGTGCGTGCACGAGTGGCGGCGTGGGCAGCCGTCGCGCCCGAAGCCTTCGTCATGGCGCTTATCAACGAGTACCGTCCCGGCGCACCGATAGGCTGGCATCGAGACGCACCTCAGTACGACGTCATCGCAGGGATTTCGCTCTTGTCGGAGTGCCAGATGCGATTCCGTCCGTACGTTGCGCCGCGTGCGCTCCGCTCGCACGACCGCGGAGCACGCCGAACGACCACTCACGAGATCACGTTGATTCCGAGATCGGCCTACCTGATCGACGGCGCAGCGCGCCGTGAGTATGAACATTCGATTCCGGCCGTGCACACACTTCGCTACTCAATAACTTTTCGAACGCTCCGCTAGAATGTGTTTCTTTTTTGCAATGCTCGCGGGGTCCCACCCCCGCTCGCTGCGGCGTTCGCAGACTCGCTGTCCTCGCGCGGGCCGGTGGCGCTGCCTCCTCTCAAAACAACCGCGGCGGCGGGAACGCCCGCGCCAGCGCATCCGTCACGCGATCGCGCGAGAATTGGCGCTCCTCACAGAGAAAACGGACGACCGCATCAGGATCGGGCTCGCCGAACTCAATCCGGTAATCGTCGGTGACGGACGGATGGAGATAGATCTGGCGGAGCGGCGCGACGTCGCCCAGCGCGTCCTGAATTTCGGCCGGCATCGCCTCGATGCGGCCGTGCTCCTGGATCAGCTTCAACGCCTTCTTCGGTCCGATGCCGGAGACGCCGGTGTTGAAATCGCCGCCGACGAGCAGCGCCAGATCGATCAGCCCTTCGCGATCGATGCCCCAGCGCTCGAGCTGCGCGGACAGGTCGAGCATCTCCGGCACGAGCGGCCGGAACGTTCCCTGACTCGGCAGGAACTCTTTGCCGGAGATCGTGAGAAATCGCAGCAGGCGAGGCGCGCCGAAGAGCAGCGTGTCGTAGTCCTTGCTGGCCGCCGCCCACACACGGCCCGTCCGCGCCAGGTGCGCCGCCTGCGCTTCGCCCTCTGAGGGCGCCTGGATGGTCGGGAGTCCGAGCCGCCGCAGCAGCTCGCGTGCTTCGCCGACCATCTCGCGCGTCAGACGCGAAGTCATCGTCGCCTTCGAGTACGCGGCTTCCAGATCACCCCGCGCGAGCGCGTCGGCATGCGCCCGCTCGAACTCGGCCTTGACCTCGCGCCGTCGCTGCAGTTCGGCCGCTTTCTGCGCCGGCGGCGCGCCGTCGAACACGAACGCGGGCCTGAGCCCGTGCTCGGCCATCAACCTCGTCGTCCGAAAAAACAACCCTGAGAGATGCGAGGTAATCCGGCCGGTCGCATCCTTGAGCGGCGTGCCGTCGCGCAGCCGGATGAGCGCCAGGAATTGATAGAGCTCGCCATTGCCGTCGACCGCGAGCGTCTTGCCGCGCAGGTCGGCCAGCGCGACCGGCTGCGGATGCACGATGGGGGTGAGGA
>JBLNGH010000159.1:0-2830 GCA_050264575.1 Acidobacteriota bacterium
TGAGCCTGCTGCTGCAGCCATCGGTCCCGCTCGTCCGGGCGGCTGGCCAGGCAACCAAGCCGGCCACGACGGCCCCGCAGACGACGAAGCCGGCAACCCCGGCGGCCCAGCCCGCCCAGAAGCCGGCGGCGACCGCGTCACCCGCTCCGGCCGCGCCGCAGCCAGTCGACGGCGGCTGGCCACGTATTTACTCGCTCAAGAGCGGCGCCACCTTCCTGATCTACCAGCCGCAGATCGCCAGCTGGGATCAGCAGAAGACGATGGTGGCCTTCAGTGCGGTCGACTACCGCGAAAACACCGCCGCCAAGGCGCAGGTCGGCACCATCAAGCTCCAGGCGACAACGAAAGTTTCGGTCTCCGATCGGCTGGTCAGCTTCGACAACATGAAGATCCTCGAGTCGAACTTCCAGGGCATGGACAAGGAACGGCAGCGCGAAATGCTGACGGAGATGGAAACGAGCGCCATTCCACGCGACACACGCGTGATCGCGCTCGACCGCGTGCTCGCCAGCATCGACAAGAGCAACATCGTCCCCAAGAACGTCGAAGGCGTCAAAGCCGATCCGCCGACAATCTTCTTCAGCAAGAAGCCGGCGATCATGGTCAATCTCGACGGTGAGCCGATCTGGAGTCCGATCAAGGACAACGATCTGAAGTTCGCCGTCAACACGAACTGGGATCTGTTCCAGCACGCGTCCGGAACGCTGTATCTGCGAAACGACAAGTCCTGGATCAAAGCCGCGGACCTCAAGGGGCCGTGGTCGCCCGCGGGGACGCTGCCCGAGAGCTTCAAGAAGCTTCCAGCCGACGACAACTGGAAGGACGTCAAGGCGAACCTGCCCGGCAAATCGTTGAAAGCGTCGGAAGTCCCCAATGTCTTCGTGAATCAGACGCCGGCGGAGCTGATCCTGCTCACCGGCGAGCCGCTCTATATCGCGGTGCCGAACACGTCCCTGCTCTGGGTCAGCAATACGGAGAGCGACATCTTCCGCATGGGCAAGACCGGGCTCGTCTATTACCTGGTGGCCGGCCGCTGGTTCTCAGCGCCGGATTTCACCGGACCGTGGACGTTTGCGACGCTCTCGCTCCCGGACGATTTCAAGAAGATTCCGGTCGAGCACGAGCGCTCGCGCGTCCTCGCCTCGGTTCCCGGCACCGATCAGGCCGCGGAAGCAGTGCTTCTCGCGCAGATTCCCCAGACGGCGCGCGTGAACAAGAAAGAGACGAAGGCGCCCGAGGTCGCGTATCAAGGTGATGCGAAGTTCGTCCCGGTCGAGAAGACGACGGTGCAGCGCGCCGTGAACACCGACAAGGACATCTTCAAGGTCGGCGATAACTACTACATGTGCTACCAGGGCGTGTGGTTCGTCGGCAAAGGTGTCAACGGCCCCTGGTCAGTCGCAGAAACCGTCCCGCAGGAGATCTACAAGATTCCGGTCAGCGATCCGTCGCATCACGTGACGTACGTGACGATTGAAGACGATAACGACGACGAGTGGGTGACGTTTGCGGCGGCGGCCGGCTACACCGGCATGATGGTCGCCTGGGGCTGCACCGTCTGGGGATCCGGTTGGTACTATCCGCCGTACTACGGATATGGCGGCTTCTATCCGTACTACTACCCGCACTTCCCGACCTACGGGTACTCGGCGTGGTACAACCCATGGACCGGCGCCTACGGACGAAGCGCGGGTGTCTACGGCCCGTACGGCGGCGCGGGCGTCGGTGCTCGCTACAACCCGCGCACCGGCACGTACTCTCGTGGCGCGGCCGCATACGGACCGTACGGATCGCGCGGCGTCGCGCAAGCCTACAACCCTCGCACCGGAACGTACGCGCAGACGCGGCAGGGATCGAACGTGTACGGCAGCTGGGGATCGACGTCCGTGCAACGTGGCGACGACTGGGCGAAGACCAATCGCTACACCAACCGCCAGACCGGCACGACGACGCGCACGGTCAGGACGGACGAAGGATCAGCGGTGAGCAAGCGCGGCCCAGGCGGCGGGGGCGTCGTGGCCGGCAGCGGCGGCAACATCTACGCCGGCAATGACGGCAACGCCTATCGGCGTCAGGACGGCACGTGGCAGAAGTACGAGAACGGCGGCTGGTCGAACACCGACCGGCAGCCCTCGGGCGAGAGACCGACGCCGTCCTCGTCGAATCGTTCGACCACCGCGCAGAATCCGCGACCCGGCACTGAGCGTTCGAGCACCGTCGACCGCCAGACGATGGATCAGCTCAACAAAGACTCACGCGCGCGCACGGAAGGTGCGCAGCGGTCGGGCAGCTACGGCAGCTACAAGAGCGGCACGGGCACCCGGAGCACCGGCAGCTACCGGGGCGGCGGCGGCGGGGCACGCGGCGGCGGCGGACGCCGGCGGTAGCAGGCCGCTGAACAACGCGGCCTGAACTTCGAACTCAGAACTTCGAACTTCGAACTATAAGAAAAGCCGCCAGATTCCGCAGTTCGGAGTTCGAAGTTCCATTTGTTCGGTCTACTTCGCGGGTTTCTTGTTCGCAGTGAACGTGCCGCGCTCGACTTCGGAGCCGTCCGCCTTCGTACGCACGGTGTAGCCACCCTTGATGGTCGATCCTTCGATGGTGGCCTCCATCGTGATTTCAACTTCGCCCGCAGGATCGTTGCACTTCATCGTCGCTTTGCCGTCGGCAAAGACCACCGACGTGAGCGGCGACGTATATGGATCGCCATTGTCGGGCTTCGGTGACACGCTGCCGCCCAGCTTGCCGTCGGCGGCCTTCGTGACGGTGAGCTCGAACGCACCGGTACTGCCGCCGGTCCAGTTTCCAGCCCAGGTGCCAATCAGGT
>JBLNGH010000160.1:0-10805 GCA_050264575.1 Acidobacteriota bacterium
CTGTTCTGCGTTTCGACCGTCGACTCCGAATCCTTTTACGGCAAGCACATGCACCCGCGCGCCAGGATCGACCGGTACCTTCAGTACGAGCGGTATCTGCTCGAGGACGTCGTGCCGTTCATCCGTCACGCGAACGGCGCGACGGCCGCGGGGCTGACCGGCTGCAGCTTCGGCGCGTACCATGCGTTCACGCTTGCGCTCCGGCATCCCGACGTCTTCACGGCGTGCGTAACGATGGGCGGCGCGTTCAGCCTCGAGTCGTTTCTCGGCGGCTACTTCGATCAGGACGCGTATCTGCTCTCGCCGCCGCACTTTCTGCCGAATCTGGCGGATCCCTGGTTTCTCGATCGCCTGCGGCGCAACAAGTGGGTGCTCGTGACCGGCGAGCACGACATCTGCCGGGGCGAAACCGAGCACGCGGCCTGGCTGCTCGGCGCCAAGGGCATCCCGCACAGTCTGCACGTCTGGGGTCACGGCTCGCATCACGACTGGCCCGAATGGCGGAAAATGGCGGCGGCGTACCTGCCTTGACCTCGGGTTTCGTTTCGCTCTGGTTTTCAAGAAACGAAACCCGAGGTCTTCGAGCCCGGCGAATGCGATAGAGTTCGCCCATGCTGCGCATCGGCATCGTCTTCGGCATGGAGGAAACGTTCCCGCCCGCACTGGTGGAGCGCATCAACCGGATGAAGAAGCCGGATGTCGTGGCGGAGTTCGTGAACGTTGGGGCCGTGCGCATGGACGAGCCCAACCGCTACCGGGTCATCGTCGATCGGATCTCGCACGACATTCCGTTCTATCGCGCGTATCTCAAGAACGCGGCACTGACGGGCACGACGATCATCAACAACCCGTTCTGGTGGAGCGCCGACGACAAGTTTTTCAACTACGCGCTCGCCGAGCGGCTGGGCGTCGCGATTCCGGCGACCGTGCTGCTGCCGCACAAGCATCATCCGCCCGGCACGACCGAGCGCTCGATGCGCAATCTGCAATATCCGATCGACTGGGAACGGGTGTTCGACTACGTCGGCTTCCCGGCGTTTCTGAAGCCGTTCGACGGCGGCGGCTGGAAGGACGTCTACAAGGTCAACTCGCCGCAGGAGCTGTTTGCCGCCTACGACAACACCGGCGACAAGTGCATGACGCTGCAGCGCGCGGTCAACTTCCGCGAGTATTTCCGCTGCTACGTCGTCGGCCAGGACCAGGTGCGGATCATGCCCTACGATCCGCGGGCGCCGTTCCACGATCGGTACATTCGAACGCCGCCGGCCTACGACGCCGCGTTGCTCGCCCGCGTCGAGCGCGACGCGGTCGTGCTCTGCCACGCGCTGGGCTACGACCTCAACACCGTGGAGTTCGCCGTCGAAGGCGCCGTGCCGTACGCGATCGACTTCATGAACCCGGCGCCCGATGCCGACGTGCATTCCGTCGGCGAAGCCAATTTCAACTGGATCGTCGATGCGATGGCCGAGCTCGCCGTTCGTCAGGCGCTCGAGCCGCCGCGGCAGACGAGGTACCGCTGGGATGCGCTCCTGAATTCCGGAAAGACCACCTGAAAGTCGCGCGATGACGCCCCCCTCGTTCACGATCGGCATCGAAGAGGAGTACCAGACGATCGATCCCACCTCGTTCGATCTCCGATCGCACATCCAGATGGAGATCCTCGAGAAGGGCAGACGTCAGCTGAACGAACGCGTGAAAGCGGAGATGCATCAGGCGGTCATCGAGGTCGGCACCGGCGTCCACCGCACCATCAGGGACGCGGCGATCGACCTCAAGGATCTGCGCCGGCGCATGATCACGCTGACGGAGGAAAACGGACTCCGCCTCGTCGCCGGCGCCACACATCCGTTCGCCGACTGGCGCGAGCAGGACATCTATCCCGACGAGCGGTACCGCCAGGTCGTCGAGGACATGCAGATCGTCGCCCGGGCCAATCTCATCTTCGGCCTGCACGTCCACGTCGGCATCGAGGACCGCGAGACGCTGATCCACCTGATGAACCAGCTCCGGTACTTCCTGCCGCATCTCCTCGCGCTCTCGACCAACTCGCCGTTCTGGATCGGCATGAACACCGGGTTCAAGTCGTACCGGTGCAAGGTGTTCGATCGGTTTCCGCGCACGAACATCCCGGACACCTTCTCCTCGTGGGCCGACTACGAGAACCTCGTGAACCTGCTCATTCGCACCAGATGCATCGACAACGCGAAGAAGATCTGGTGGGACGTCCGGCCGCATCCGTTCTTCGACACGCTCGAGTTCCGGATCTGCGACATCCCGATGCGGGTCGACGAGACGATCGCACTTGCCGCGCTCATCCAGGCGACCGTGGCCAAACTCTACCGGCTGCACTCGCGCAACCAGAGCTGGCGCCAGTACGGCCGCGCGCTGATCATGGAGAACAAATGGCGGGCGCTGCGCTACGGCCTCGACGGTGCGCTCATCGACTTCGGCCTCGAGCGTGAAGTCCCCGAGCGCGACCTGATCGCCGAGTACCTCCAGTTCGTCGACGACGTGCTGGACGAGCTGGACAGCCGGAAGGAAGTGGAATACATCCACTGGATCCTGGAGCACGGCACCGGCGCGGACCGGCAGCTGCGCGCGTACCACGAATCCGGCGGCGACCTCAAGGGCGTCGTCCGGTGCATGATCGAGGAGACGAAGGTGAATCTGTGATTGACCCTGAACTTCTGCCGGGCGCGCGCAACGCGATTCGCGTGTGTCTCAACGTGCAGCCGCACGAGCGCGTCACGGTCATCACCGACGAGTCGTGCCGATCGATCGCCGACGCGCTCGTCCAAGAGATCGGCGGCGTCGGCGCCGCGCTTGCCATGTTCGTGCTGGAGGACGTGGCGAGCCGTCCGCTCGCCGAGCTCCCGGACGTCATCGCCGCCGACCTCGAACGCAGTGGCGTGAGCATCTTCGCCGCGCGCGCGCAGGCCAACGAGCTGGGCTCGCGCATGCAGATGACCGACATCGTCAACCGCCGCCGCATGCGGCACGCGCACATGGTCAACATCACCGATCAGATCATGCGCGACGGCATGCGCGCCGACTATCGCGCGGTCGATCGCCTCAGCTCGCGCGTCTTCGACATCGTCCGGCGCGCCCGCGCTATTCGCGCGACGACGCCGGCCGGGACCGATATCCGGGCGGATCTCGACCCGGCGCTGAAGTGGGTCAAGACGAGCGGCCTGATCTCGTCGGAGAAGTGGGGCAACCTTCCAGGAGGCGAGGTGTTCACGGCGCCCCGCGACGTCAACGGGACGTTCGTCATCGACGGCGTCGTCGGCGACTGGCTGTGCGACCGGTACGGCACGCTCAAGCACTCGCCGCTGACGATCACCGTCGAGCGCGGCCGCCTGGTCGATGCGCAATCCGACAACAACGCGCTCCGCGAGGACTTCTGGCGCTATACGCACACCGACGAGAACAGCGATCGCGTCGGCGAGTTCGCCATCGGCACGAACATCGAGTTGAAGGCGGTCATCGGTCATATCCTGCAGGACGAGAAATTCCCGGGGGTGCACATCGCGTTCGGCAACCCCTACGGCGCGCACACCGGCGCCCGCTGGTATTCCTCCACTCACATCGATGTCGTCGGGACCGAGTTCGACATCTGGGTGGACAGCGACAAGATCATGGACAAAGGTAAATTCCTGGATCTGGTGATGTCGTGATGTGGTGATGTGTGATTTGAAATCACCACATCACCGCATCACCACATCACAATTCCGATGATCCCGGTACTCCGTAAAGAATTTAACCGACAGTTTGGTTCCTCGCGGTATCAGGCGTTCGTCGCGGAAGTTGAGCGGCGCTGCGGCGTGCCGATCGAGTTCCGGCTGTCGGAGACACCGGTATTCCTGCCGGCGTCGCTCGTGTCGCGCCTCGTCGACGCCGCCGGCGAGTTGCTCGGTCAACTCATCGATCAACCGGCGTACCGGGCGGCTGCCGACGCCGTGGTCCCGGCGCCATTCCGGATCGCGGGCGGTGAATCCAGGCCGACATTCGTCCAGGTCGATTTCGGGCTGGTGCAGACGCCGTCCGGGATCGAAGGACGGCTCGTCGAGCTCCAGGCGTTCCCGTCGTTGTACGGATTCCAGACGTTGCTCGCCGAGACCTGCCTGGAGCAGTACGGCCTTCACGATCTGACGCCGTACCTCGGCGGGCTCGATCGAGACACGTACATTCGCGATGTCGGCCGCGCGATCAGAGGCGATCACGATCCGCCGGAAGTGGTGCTCCTCGAAATCGATCCCGAGCGTCAGAAAACGCGGCCCGACTTTGTCGTGACCGAGCAGTTGTGGGGCGTCCGCGCGATCGACGTGTCAGCCGTCGAACAGCACGGCCGGCAACTCTATGCGCGGGAGGATGGGCAGACGACCCGCATCGCCCGGATCTACAACCGCGTCATTCCCGACGAGCTCGTGCGGCGCGGACTGACGCTGCCGTTCGATCCTGCGTCCGATCTCGACGTCGAGTGGGCCGGCGGACCGGACTGGTTCTTTCGCGTGAGCAAGTTTTCGATCCCGTGGCTGCGCCATCCGTGGGTGCCGAAGACGGCCTACCTGAGCGATGTGCAGGCGCTGCCGGCCGATCGCGAGAACTGGCTGCTGAAGCCGCTCTTTTCATTTGCCGGCGGCGGCATCGTCTTCGACCCCACCGACGCCGACGTCTCGGCGATTCCCGCCGCCGCGCGACGCGACTACATCCTGCAGGAACGGGTGCCGTTCACGCCGCTCATCGAGACGCCGCACGGCCCGACGCAGGTCGAGATCCGGATCATGATGATTCGTGACGGCAACGGCTATCGGGCGGTGCTCCCGCTTGCGCGCATGGGACGCGGGAGAATGATGGGCGTCGACCACAACAAGGGACTCTCCTGGGTCGGCGCCGCGGCAGTACTGATCGATCCCGGCGCTTGACTAAAACCATGCGCCGGACGTCGGTACGGCGGGTACATCAGGTACGACAGGTCCGCGGAGCGATCTGACGCTGGTCATCTTGCCTGCGACAGTGTCCTATTTCAGGTAGTAGTGGACCGCGATGACGTAGTTCAACCCGTCGAGCGTCGACGTGCGCTCGATTCGATCCGGCAGACGGTAGTACGTCAACTCGCTGCTGAGCGCGAACCGCGGGGCGTCCTTGAACATGAACTCCGCGCCGCCGAACGCCTGCATCCCGGTCCCGCTGCTCTCGTTCAGAACGATCCGGCCGTTCGAGACGAACGGCTGCGTCGATCGCACGAAGCTCGCCCCGCCGCCGATGTACGGACGGACGATGACCTCTCGCGTGGGATCCGACGTGCCGATGAGATAGACAACGGACGGCGCGGCGTGCATCGTCGAGGCGTGATCGCCCGACGGCGTCTGGTAGCTGCTGCGATACCAGCCGGCGCTCATCTGCGCGCCGATGTGTTCGCTGAACCAGTAGCGGATGTCGCCGGACGCGCCGACGGTGCTGGCGGTAATCGACCCGCCAATCCCGAGTTGGTGCGGCGGCATGGTCTGCTGCGCCGGCGTGGAGACACGCTGAGTGCTGACGGGTGCGGCAAGCGTCGAGGTGACCAGCAGCAGGGTCGCGAACGGCATACGTGCTCCTTTTCAGCCTGCGGGGCCACACGGGCGCCCGGCCGGGGCAGCTGGCGATGGCGCTCAAATTGTGGATCGACCTGAACGAGTTCGCCACTCGGAATCGGGGCGTTTTGAACCGAAATCCGCAGCGGGGCGTCTAAACGCCGCAGAAACCGCCAATCTGCGGCGTCGCGCTTCGGTGGCCAGGATGGAATTGAAACGGGTCCTTTGCGCAGGCCTGCTCGGGGTGTCGACGCTCGTTGGCGCCAGCGGTCTCGCGCGCGCGCAGGAGACCCGGACTCCATCGGACCAGCCGCCGACGCTCCGCGTCATGCTTCACTGCGACCAGTGCGATCTCGCCTCTCTGAAAACGAATATCGGGTTCGCGGATTTCGTGGCCGACGCTGAGACCGCGGAAGTCGACGTCACGGTCACCTCGCCCGCGGCGGCCGGCACCGAGTGGCGGCTGGCGTTCGCGGGCCGCGGCCGGTTTGCCGGACGCGATCGGGCGTTCACGTTTTCGGCGGCGGGCGCCGCCGCGATCGACGAGACGCGCCGCGAGCTGGCGCGGTGGCTCAAGATCGGGCTGGCCGAGTACGCGATCGACACCGGCGCCGGGCCGCAGCTCGACGTGAAGTTCAATCGCCCCTCCACGGCCACCTCGACGCCATCCGCCAACCGGGATCGCTGGAACTACTGGGTCTTCCGCGTGGGACTCGACGCCTTCGGCAACGGCGAGCAGTCGACGGTGAGCCGGTCCTACTTCGTCAACACCAGCGCCAACCGCACGACGGAGAACTGGAAGATCCGGATCGGCGGCTACCGATCGCTGAACTGGAACTCGTTCGACCTCGGCGACGGCGAGAAGATCGAGAGCGACGTGTCCGACTGGAGCGCCGACACGCTCATCGTGAAGAGCCTCACCGGACATCTTTCAGCGGCCCTGACGGCGTCGGTGACCGGATCGACGTTCTCGAACGAGGAACGCGTGGGGCAGCTCGCGCCCGGCATCGAATACGACCTCTTTCCGTACAGCGAATCGACCAAGCGCAGTCTGACGATTCAGTACACGGTCGGCCCCGCGTTCTACGACTACGAAGCCGAGACCATCTTCGGCAAGATGACGGAGAAGATCGCGAAACACACCGTCACGACGTCGCTGGGCCTGAGCCAGCCCTGGGGCCAGGCCGGCGGATCGTTCGTCTTTACGCAGCAGCTGACGGCGCTCGACCGGACCCGGCTGACGTTCTCGGGCAGCGTCCGGGTTCGCCTGACCAGGTCGCTCACCGTCAACGGGTCGGGCAGTTACGATCGCATCCGCGACCAGTTCACCCTCGAGAAGGGCGAAGCGAGTGAAGAGGAAGTGCTCCTCCGTCAGCGGCAGCTCGCCACCGGCCATCGGTACCGATTCAGCTTCGGCTTTCAGTTCAGCTTCGGCGCGCTCTCGAATATCACCGTTAACCCCCGATTCAGTCTGTAGAGACCTGTCAAGGGCAAAGGGCAGAGGGCAAAGGGCAACGGAAAGGTCAAAGGGAAGAAGGAAAAGGAAATGATGACGATCGTCAGCTCGTTCCTGACCTCTGCCCTCTGCCCTCTGCCCTTTGCCCTTGTCTTGTCGCAGACGCCCCCGCAAGTGCCAGCACCGGGGGCGTCTGCCGCCCCAGGCGCGATGGTGCGCGTGTTTCTCGACTGTTATGAGTGCGACACGGAGTATCAGCGGCAGAACGTGACGTTCGTCGATTACGTGCGCGACCGGGCCGACGCCGATCTGCACGTGCTCGTGACGACCCAGGACACCGGCAGCGGCGGCTCGTCCTGGACCGTGAAGTTCATCGGCCTCGGCCGGTTCCAGCGTCAGGACCGCACGTTCACGTTCACGACGGATCAGGCGGCGACCAGCGACGACCGCCGGAAGGCGTTCTCACGGATCTTCAAGATCGGATTGCTCGGCTACGCGGCCGAGACGTCGGTCGCGCCGCAGCTCGATCTCACGTGGACCGAACCCACGCAGCTCCGATCGTTGGCCGACCGCGATCGATGGAACTCGTGGGTGTTTCGCGTGAACCTCAACGGCAACTTCAGTGGCGAGCGCGCGAGCACGTTCAAGTCGGCCCGGCTGTCGTTCTCGGCCAGCCGCACGACCGACAACTGGAAGATCAACGTCTCGATGGGCGGCAACGTCGACCGGAGCACGTTCCTGCTCGAGGACGACCGGACCGTCAAGAGCCAGCGCGACAACTGGAACCTCAACTCGCTCGTGGTCAAGAGTCACGGGCCGCGGACGTCGAGCGGCCTGCGCGCGCAACTCTGGCACGACAGCTTCGGCAATTACCGGCGCGCCTCGCGCGTCGCGCCCGCCGTCGAGTTCGATTTCTTCCCCTACAAGGAGTCGAACCGCCGGAGCTTGGCCGTGCAATACAGCATCGGTCCGACGCGCTACCAGTACGTGGACCTCACGATCTACGACAAGATGGAGGAAACCGTCCCCACGCATTCCGTAAACCTCTCGGTCGGCCTGCGGCAGCCGTGGGGATCGCTCTCAGCAGTCGCGGACTTCTCTCAGCAGCTCAACCACCGCGATCGCTATCGATCGGGCGTGTTTGGCAATGCGGACGTCAGGCTCTTCAAAGGATTTTCGTTCAACCTCTTCGCGGAATACTCGCGCATCAAAGATCAGATCGCGCTTCGCAAGGGCACGGCCTCGACCGAGGACGTGCTGCTGCGCCTGCGGCAGCTGGCCACCGACTACAGCTACTTCTACGGCTTCGGCGTCAGCTACAGCTTCGGCTCGATCTTCGACAACATCGTGAATCCGAGGTTCAACGGGCCGGGATTCTTCTTCTTCTGATTCCGGGGGCTTCGCCCCGCCGGCCCCCCCTACCCGCTCCCTCGCGGGGGCCCCTACGCCGCGTGCCAAAAGCACACATGAAGGTCATGAAGAATTGTTTTGATCAAAACAAAAGAGCCTATTCAAAAAGCTCTTCCTCATGTTCTTCATGCTTCTTCATGTCCTTCATGTGTGCTTTGCTTTGGTACTGGTGAAGCAACCGATCTGATTATTAGCTACGCCTCCTTGTAGATCTTCGCGCCCGCCAGGCTCGCCGACATCACGGTGACGAGCGAGAGCGCAGCGCTCTTCATGTACGTGTCCGTCGAGAAGATGCCAATCGACGTCAGCCCGAACATCGTCGCGCAGATGCCCAGGAAGATCACGAGCCCTGCGTAGATCGCCGTCTTGGGTCCGGGACCCCAACGCGTGCGAAAGCCGACGTAGGTGACGACCACCAGGAAGCCCAGGATGAAATCGATGACGATCCAGGGCACGGGGTTGCTGGCCTTGGCGGGATCGAGATTGAGCCGCTGCTGCATGACCTCGAAGTCCCGCTTCAACACGATCCCCTGAAAGACGTAGTCCAGCGCATTGGCGACGACTCCGGCGACGAGACCGCCGACGACAACCTTGCCGCTGTTGATGGCCACGTTACAGTCCTCCTCCGCCGCGCTGACCGGCGGCAGGCGGGACGGTCTTCTGCTTCTCCTGTCGCTCCTTCAGGCGCTGATCGATGTGCTCCTGCATCTTGAGGCGGGGAATGCCGTACTGCAGCCAGTCCGGAGCCGGGGCGCCCTTCAGGTAATGATCGAAGAACTCCTTCATGCGCACCGTGTAGTCCTGCTGATTGGCCGGCCGGGCCAGGCCGTGGTTCTCGCCCGGGTACTCGAGCAGGATGACGGGCTTGCCGAGCCGGCGCAGGGTGTTGAAATACTCGATCCCCTGCGTGAAGTCGACGGCGCCGTCCTGATCGTTGTGCAGGATCATCAGCGGCGTCTTCACGTTCTTCGCGTGCGCGACCGGTGAGTTGCGCGTGTAGGCCGCCCACTGCTCCCACGGTCCGCCCGTGAAGCGCCCCTGGCTGCTCTCGAAGATCGCGCCGTTCGTGCCGCCGGTGTTCTTGTAGATGATCGAGTACATGCTGATCATGTTCGTCAGCGGCGCGCCCGCGATCGCGGCGGCGAAGATGTCCGTCTGCGTGATCGTGTGCGCCGTCTGGTACCCGCCCCACGAATGGCCGTGCAGGCCGACGTGCTTCGGATCGACGATGCCCGTCGCGATCGCCGCTTTCACGGCCGGCACCAGCGCCCACACTGCCGACATGCCGGGATCGTTGACGTAGTACTTGATGTCGGGCTGGAGCACGGCATAGCCGTTGCTCGTGTAGGCCTGACGGCTGAAGCCGTTCGCCGTCGGCCTGCCGTACTGATAGTGCCCCTGCGTCAGCCGCTCGTAGATGTAGACGACGGTTGGGTACTGCCGCCCCTTCACGTAGTTCGCGGGCAGATACAGCGAGCCCTGCAGGCGCTCGCCCTTCTCGTTCTTGTACTCGATGAGCTGCGCGCCCGAGCTCCAGAGGAACGGCTCAGACTCCTTCACGGTATCGATGATCTTCCGGCCGTTGGCGAGCGACGCGTCCGTGACGAACAACGCTGTCGGCGTGGTCGGCGTCTCGCGGCTGTAAATCCAGACGTCAGCCTTTTCGGCCTTCGTCAGCCGCCCGATCGACGCGTCTTCCCACAGCAGCATCTTCAATCCGGGCTTGCCCGGCTCGAGCACGCCGTAGCCGGCGCGCTTGGTCCACTCCGACATCGCGGCGAAGTACTGCGGCTTCGTCAGATCGATCCCGCGCTCGTCCGGATAGACCTGCACGCGTCCCTGGTACCGGATCGCATCGCGCCGGCCGTTCACCGTCAGGTTGATCGCCGTCCCGCCCGCCGCGACCGGGATCTGCCAGATGTCCCAGCGATCAGAAATCAGGACCGAGTTGTTGTCGGCCGTCCAGCCGACCACGTTGGTCGGCGGATCGACGATGTTGTGGTCGTCCTCGCTGTTGATGAACGACGCCGGCACCGAGCTCGTGATGTTGTGGACCTGGCCGGTCTCGATGTCGAACACGTGGAAGTGCTGGTTCTCGTAGAACAGGTACTTGCTGCCGTCGGGCGACGCGCTGTGGCCCCAGCGCAGGCGTTTCTTGATCGCCTTTTTCTGACCCGTCTTCGTGTCGATCGCGTAGACGTCCTGATACCGCTGCCCGTCGAGGTTGCCCTGCAGCTCGTACGGATCGTCGGTCGTGCCGATCGCCCAGCGGCCGCGGCCGGTGAAGGTCAGCGTCGGCACTTCCTCGTCGGCCAGACGGACCATCTTGTTGTCCTGCACGCGGTACATCGTCACGTAGTTGA
>JBLNGH010000161.1:0-12378 GCA_050264575.1 Acidobacteriota bacterium
ATCGCGCCGCACGGGCATTCCTGGGCACAGACGCCGCAGCCCTTGCAGAAATCGTAGTTGAACTGGAAGCGCTTGCCCGGACCGAGCTTGATGACGGCGTTGTCGGGGCAGACGCCGTAGCAGTTGTCGCACTCGAAGCAGTTGCCGCACGACAGGCATCGCGTCGCCTCGTAGCGCGCCTCGCGCTCGGAGAGACCCGAGACGATTTCGTCGAATCCCGTGCGCTTCTCCACCGGCAGCTCAGGGTGCTCGCGTCGAGCCGCATCCAGGAACACGGTCAGGTTGAGCAGCTCGTACGGCACCGGCGGATGCTGCGGCGGCTTTTCGTACACGCCGCCCCGCAGCCACGCGTCGATGTTCCGCGCCGCCTTCTTGCCGTGGCCGACGGCCGCGGTCATGGTTCGCGAGCCGCCGATCATGTCGCCACCCGCGAAGATGCCGTCGCTTGCGCGCATGTGCGCGTCCACTTCGACGACGTTGCCGCGGCCGATGCGGAGGTCGGGAACCTTCTTCAGGAACTCGACATCGGCATGCTGTCCGACGGCCAATACCAGCGAATCCGTCTTGAGCGTCTGGAACTTTCCGGTGCCCACACAGCCCGTACCGTCGGGAAGCATTTCCATCTGCTCGACGACAATCTCGTCCTCGCCGAACTGCTTGACCGTGGACAGCCACTTGATCTTCACGCCTTCGGCGAAGGCCTCCATTGCTTCGTACGGATGGGCCTCCATCTGCGCTTTGTCGAAGCGGAAGATGATCACCGCCTCTTCCGCGCCGAGCCGTTTGGCCAGGCGGGCGGCATCCATCGCGGTGTTGCCGCCGCCGACGATGCCGACGACGCGTCCGAGCGACGGGGCGCGGCCCTTCTCGACGCGCTCCATCAGCGTCACCGCGTCGATGATCTTCCCGCCGTCCATGGCCGGGATGTCAAGGTGATTGGCGACCTGGGCGCCGATCGCGAGGAACACTGCGTCGAACGAGCCCGCGGTTTTCTCGGCGAGCACGTCGGTGACTCGCGAGTTGCGAACGACCGTCACGCCCATCGCCTCGATGCGCGCAATTTCCTTTTCGAGCCCTTCACGCGGCAGGCGGTACGCGGGAATCCCGTAGCGCATCATGCCGCCCGGCTCGGGGTTGGCGTCGCGGATCTCGACGTCGTGTCCCAACCGCCGCAGGTGGTACGCGCACGACAGCCCCGCCGGGCCGGCGCCGACGATGAGTACCCGCTTACCGGTGGGCGACCCGGGCGCAATCGTCCATCCTTTTTCATTGGCGAGATCGCCGAGAAACCGGTCGAGCGAATGGATGGAGACGGCCTGATCGAGGAATTGACGATTACACGCGCTTTCGCAGGGGTGATAACACGCGCGGCCGTGCGTACCGGGCAGCGGGTTCTGCTCCATGTACTTGCGCCAGGCCCCCTCGTAGTTGCCCTCCTGCGCCAAGGCGAGCCAGGCCTGAATGTTCTCGCCGGCCGGACAGGCGTGGTTGCAGGGCGGAAGATGGTCGACGTAGAGGGGGCGCTGCCACCGGCGCGCGCCCGCGCCCTTGCCGATCGTCTCCTTGTAGACGGGCGTCAGATCTTTGGGAACCAGACTCACAGATGCCGCCGTAACGGCGGTGTTGTCGCAAACCGCTTGCCAGGATTCCGGACGCGAAATCGTGAGCGGTTGGTCCGATGATTCCGCCGGTTCGTAGTGAGTCCTCCGGAATACCGGAGGCTACGAGTCTCATTCGTGCCGCAGCGCGACCATTGAATCGACTCCCGACGCCCGGCTTCGCCGGACGACAGCTTCCGCTCCGGGTTTGCGCACTCCAGAGTCCGATTACGACACGACTGCGCCCGGCACCGACGCAGGCAGGCAGGAAGATCGCGGTCAACAACTGACGCACGACTCGCGGAGCTGCAACGGATCTCGGAACAGGCTTTCAGCGAAGAGTCGTGTCTCGCCGGCAGCATTCCCGGTTCCGATGACTGATGACGGCGACCGGCAACCGGAAAGCCAATCCTCCGCACGCGATGGCCCGTTAGTCCGCAACACTTCTATCGAGCTTTTGTGTCCGCATCCGCGTGATACGATCACGACGCGGCGCGGCGGAGCGCAAGGCTCCGCTCTGAGGAGTTTGTTTTTGTGCCTGAAGACAGAGCCTCACCGTCGACTGCGATCGTCGAAGGCAGCCTTGCAATCGGTCGGAAGGAGTATCCACCACTCTTTTTCTTTGGAGCATTGCTCGGGCTCTCGGGCCTAGCGCTCTATTTTTTCGGCATCGTGTTTTCCGTGGTCCGCCTGATCTTCGATCTGCCAGAACCTTTTCTGACCTGGAATGCGGCGATCGTTTGGTACAGCGGCATTCCCACGACGATGGGCGTCACGCTCGCCGCGCTGGATCTCGCCTTCCTGCTTCCGGCCAAGCGGCGTCTGGCGCGGCGCAGCGAACTCGACTCCGTCGCCGATCAGCACGTGGTCGCCGCGCTGACCGCGTATAACGACGAGCAAAGCATCGGCCAGGCAGTCGCCGATTTTCTAAATCATCCGCTCGTCCGCTGCGTCATCGTGGTCGACAACAACAGCCGAGACAAGACAGCCGAGGTTGCCCTCCGCGCCGGGGCCCGGGTCGTCACCGAGACGAAGCCCGGGTACGGGAGGTGTGTCTATCGCTGCTTCCAGGAGGCGTTGGCCGAAGACGGTCAGTTAATCGTTCTGTGCGAGGGGGACATGACCTTTCGCGCCAAGGACATTGAGAAACTCGTCGCCTACATCGATCATGCCGACATCGTGAACGGCACTCGCATCGTGGAGCAGTTGCGTGAATACTCCACCCAGCTCTCGACGTTCATGTACTATGGGAATTTTGCCGTTGGAAAGTTGCTCGAGCTGAAGCATCTGGGGCGCGGCACCTTCACTGACGTCGGTACCACCTACAAACTCGCCCGCCGCGAAAGCCTCACCCGCCTCATGCCTCTGTTGAACCCGGACATCAATCTGGAATTCAACGCACATTTCCTGGACACGGCGCTCACCAGCGGCGAGAGACTCGTCGAATGCCCGATTACGTTTCACGCCAGAGTCGGGGTCAGCAAGGGCGGCAATGTCAGCAATGCACGCGCTCTTCGCGTCGGGCTCCGCATGATATGGGGATTGTGCGTCGGCTGGCGTTGAGATGAGTCGAGACGCCTACTTTCAGACCCGGTTCGTTCATGAACCGAAGCGAGACGTGTTGTGGCAGACGCTCTGTCGCTATCACTTCTCCCGACTCATTTCGGCGAGTGATTGCGTGCTCGACCTTGGCGCCGGATACGGCTCGTTCATCAATCGGGTCGTGGCAAAAAGACGAATCGCGGTCGACGCCTGGGAGGGGTTCGCCAGCTATCTCGACCCGGGGATCGAGCGTCACATCGGCGACGTGACCGACCTGTCATTTCTCGAGCCAGCGTCGGTAGATTTCGTATTCGCCAGCAATCTGTTCGAGCACATCAGCCAGCAGGACTTCGCATCCGTCCTGTCGCAACTCAAGCCGGCGCTGGCTGCCGATGCAACGCTGAACATCCTCCAGCCCAACTACTACTACGCCTACCGGGAGTACTTCGACGATTACACTCATCGGACGGTGTACACCCATACGAGCATCGCCGATTTCCTCGAGGCACACGGCTACGATGTCATCGAATGCCGACCCCGTTTCCTGCCACTGACCGTGAAATCGCGCCTGCCTGTTTCGCCGGCGCTCATCCGTCTGTACTTGTCGTCGCCATGGAAGCCCCTCGGCAAGCAGATGTTCTTGCGTGCCCGGCTAAAGACCGGGGTCATCGCGGGTAAATAGCGTCGTTGTCATACACCGCCGGCACCCGAGAGCGTGCCGCCCGGCCCAGTTCTCTCGGGCCGCCTCAGCAAATACCGGCAGCCGCTGAATGACATCCTCCAACCGTGGATGTGCGCGGTCACGTTCGGAGGGAACGGGCGGCACGGTGGGCCAGGGAATTGTGCACCTGCAGATGCAGGCCGCGCACCGTGTGGAGCACGGAAGATGAATGATTGTCCTGTGACAACGTCGATGGGATCCCGCAAGCGGCATACTTGCGGGCATGAAATGTCTCGAGGAAATACCGCGCGTGTCGCGGTGCACATCAGGTTCTATGACGACTACGCCGGGTGAATTACTGTGAATGACGCGCATATCAGGCGTTGCGCCCGCGCATGCTCCCGACGACGACCAGGACCGCGACTCGCGATTCAGCGATTGTGACCACGCCAGATCGATCTGAGAATCACGACGAAGCACGCGACACTGATGAGTGAATACGCCAGAGGCACGTACTTCACCTCATAGGCATCGCGCAGGAGTCGTCCGAGCCAGTAGGGGTGCCGACCGTACAGGCCATAAATATTAAGGAACTGCATGATCAGGAGAATATGAGTAGCGACGCGCAACGGCAACGACAGCCGACCCGCCGTGAAAAGCACCAGAAAGACGCTGCCGAGAAACAGGTGGTTCTCATGGGCGGACGTCATCAGGAACGGGACTGCGACACTCGCAAAACCAAACATGCTCACGAACTTGTCGCGGATCGGCAGTTCACCCCGTCGTTCCACTCGGGAGACGTGCAGGGCAACCAAACCCAGCACCACTGCTGCAGCCAGGTATTTCGCCGAAATGCCAGGCAAGAGGTGGATCTGATCGCTGATCGCGAAGATCCGGTCGCCCGGTCTCTTCATGAAGTACGCGATGGGATACCAGATGTTTGGCATCTGCGCGTTCAGAGCCGGCATGACATTCGTGACATTCAGATACGACGAGGGGAGCTTGCGCAGCGCGTCAAACCCGGCCGCTGAAAACAATGAAATCGTAAAATACACTTCATACCCGATGAAGAGGAGAATCGGGAACGCCATCAGCCCCAGCGGCCACGCATTCCTGGTTCGGGCGTAGTGGACCAAGAAATATATGAACGAGGCGATCAACAGGATCTGCGCTTGCGGCTTCATCAGGAAGGCGACGCCGAGCGGGACGCCGGCGAGAAGATAGTCTCGTGCAGTCTCTTGGCGCAGGAGATAGATGCTGAGCAATACAAACCATGTGAACTGGAAGTCGATGTACCCCAATGAAAAGATCGACAGGAACCAGGGATGGAGCCAATACAGCAATGCGTACGCCGGATTCGATCCCTGCCGCTTCAACAGAAGGACGAGAAGACCAAACGACCCCACGTCGAACAGGAGATTCGACAGCTTGAGAACAGGAACAAAATCCGCACCCGATGTCGCCGCGATCCAGGTGCAGACTTCGAGCACCTGATACTGTACGGGAAAATAGATGCCGTGGTACGTGCTCGGCAGGCTCGATTCGAGCGCGCTCTGGCCCCACTCGTGATAGACGTTCATGTCATCCATCCCCATGTAGAAGAGCATGGGGCATCTGGCGAGCAGGCCGATGAGACCCCCGATGGTCAGCAGCAGCGTGACCGATCGTCGAGCGGCAGGCAGCGGCGGAGGAGCCATCACTCGTGCCGCAGTGCGACCATCGGATCCACGCGCGACGCTCGCCGGGCAGGGAAAAACGATGCCGCAGTGGTCACCACGAGCAACAGCACAGACGCACCGGCCAGCGTCGGCACGTTTGATGGTTGGATGGCGTACAGAGAATCCGCAAGGCCGCGGCCTCCGATCAGGGCCGCCGGAATGCCGAGCGCGACGCCGAGCAGAACGGGCATCAGGATCCACCGGATGACCATCGTCGACACATTGGCGGCGGTCGCGCCGAGGGCCAGGCGGACCCCGATTTCATTCGTCCGTTGCGTGACGGCGTGCGACAGGACGCCGTAGAGTCCGATCGACGCCAGCAGGACGACAACCAGGCCGACGCACGTCGACAGCCAGGCCGTGAGACGTTCCTGCAACAGCGTCCGATCGATGGTCTGCTCGACCGGTTCAACACTGAGGATGGGCAGCGCCGCATCCAGGGCGTGGATCGCGTCGCGGATTTGGGTCCCCAATGAAGGGGAATGCATGCCCACGCGGACGGCGATGTCCATTCGCCGTAACCGGGTCAGATCCTGGCGCGCCGGCAGGAAGAACATGCTTACCCCGTCGTCGCGGAGCGCATACTTGGCATCCTTCACGACGCCGACGATCGAGATCGACGTCCCGCTGCCGTCGCGTCCGGTGGAAAACGTTTTGCCGATCACGTCGGGACGTCCGAAATAGCGGCGCGCCAGCGTCTCATTGACGATGGCAACGCCGGGCGCGAACTCATTGTCGCTTTCAGAGAACACGCGGCCCGCGAGAACCTTCATGCCAACGGCCGCGAAATAGTCCGTGCCGACGAGGTTGTAGTCCACGAGCATCGTCTCGCCAGCCTGAGGCATGTACCCGCGGATCGTCAGCCGAGCGCCGCCGGTACGCGCCATGAGACCGGATGTGGATATCCCGACCGCCACCACGCCCGGCAGCGTCTTCAGCCGGTCCTGAATCGCGCGATACTCGTCGGCGATTGCGGGGCCGCGGCGGCCGATCTCGCTGGGCGCCGTTCGAATCAGCCACACGCTGCGCTCGAAACCGAGATCCTGTTCTTTCAGGTTCCGAAGGGTCTGGACGAAAAGGCCCGCGCCGACCAGCAACACCAGCACCAGCGCGACCTGGACGACGATCAGCGCGCTGCTGATTCCGGCGGCTCGTCGCGCGCTGGTCGTCATTCCTTTGAGTCCTGGCGAAGGCGTGACGACGGACGATCGCCACGCGGGCGCCAGACCGACGACGAGCGCCGTGAGTGTGCCGAGGGCCATCGTGAACCAGAAGAGCCGAGAGTTCAGCCGGATGTCGAGTTGAAGCTGCACTTCGCCGGACGACAGCATGCGTTCGAGGATTTGCGCACCCCAGAGACCGATTACGACCGCGACTGCGCCCGCCACCGACGCCAGCAGGAAGTTCTCCGTCAAGAGCTGACGCACGATTCGCGGACGGCCTGCGCCGAGTGAGACGCGGACGGCGATTTCGCGCTGACGCGTGGCCGATCGGGCCAGAAGAAGATTCACGATGTTGGCGCACGCGATCAGGAGAAGCAGACCCACGATGATCAACATCACCTGCAGCGGATCCCGGAAAATGGCTTTCAGCGGCGAGTCGCCTCTCGACGCCGGCAGCACACCTGGCGGCGAGAAATCCTCACGGGTCAGGTCAGGCTGCGTTTCCTTTTCCGTTTGATACGCAATTTCGGACACACGCTGTCGCGTCTGTGCGAGAGTCACGCCGGGCCTGAGCCGCGCGACGATCCGGATCCACGGGGCCGAGGGGTTTTCGAGGAGACCGGGGCGTTCCGGCATCAACTGCGATTGCATCGACATCGGAATCCACACGTCGGTCGGCATGCCGACCGCGTCGCCGAGGAATCCGGGCGGCGCGACCCCGACGATCGTGTAGATGACGCCGTTGATCTCGAGCAGTCGGCCCGCGACGTCGGCGGCGGAGTCCAGGCGGCTCCGCCAGAATCGATGACTGATGACGGCGACCGGATGTCCGCCCGGCGTACGGTCGTCGTCGGGCGTCAACGTCCGGCCGGCCACCGCGCCGACGCCCAGCATCGGGAAGTACGTTCCGGAGACCAGGTCGACGATCGTGCGGTCGGGCTGCTCGATCATCGTGCCGCCGGGCCCGCTCACCGCGAGGTTGAATCGTTCGAGCGAATTGATGCCGGACACGTACGAGAACATGTCGGTGTGCCGGAACCGTTCAAGCCAGCCGTACGCGAACACGTTCATGCGCGTGTGCAGAAAGGGCTGATCGAGGAAGACCAGGCGATCGGGATCTGCGACCGGAAGCCGCCTGAGCAGCAAGGCATCCATCACGCTGAACACTGCGGTGTTGGCGCCAATCCCGAGTGCGAGTGACAGCACGACGACCGTCGTGAAGCCGGGGCTGCGGCGCATCTGCCGCAACGCGTACCGGACGTCCTGAGCCAGCCGATCGAGCCACCGCCATGTCCACATCTCGCGACTGGACTCGGCGATGACCGCCGGGTTGCCGAATTCCAGCCGCGCGCGGCGCCATGCTTCCTGCTCGGGCACGCCGGATTCAATCAGGTCCAGGGCTTTTTCTTCGATGTGCGCGTCGATCTCCTCGCGCACATTTCCGGGCGTCATGACCGCACCGCGTTCATCACCTGCGTGATGCCGGCGAGCATCTGTGCGAAGCTCGACACCGTGCGCTCGAGCTGCTGCCGGCCGGCGGCCGTGATGCGGTACACCCGGACCTTGCGATTCCGCGGCGAAACGCCCCATTCGGCCGTCAGCCATCCCGCCTTCAGCATTCGCTGCAGGGCCGGATAGAGCGAACCCTCCTCCACCTGCAACAGGTCGTCAGAATGACGTTTGATCAGTTGCGCCAGCGCGTATCCGTGAACCGGCTGGCGGCGGACGGTCTGGAGAATCATCATCTCCAGCGCGCCGGGAAAGAGGCTGCGTGCGTTGGGGCTCATCCCTGTTCTGCTCTAGGCATAGAGTGAACAGGTATCACAAGGGTGTCAAGTACGAAGTGGCCGCGGCCGAGCTCCGTCCCCCACCTGTGGAAAACTGTGGAAAACTAACCCGTCCCCGATCGCCCGTATCGCCGACCGCAATAGCTCCACCGGCTGCCCGCAGGCAATGCGGATGAAGTTGCGGTAATCGCCAGTCGGAGAGAACACGGGCCCGGGGAGAATGTGAATGCCCTCGGTAGCGGCCGCACGCTGCACGGATCGCCCGTCGAACCCGTCAGGCAGCTGAATCCACAACACGAAACCGCCCTCGGGCGCGCTGACGCGCGTGCCCGCGGGAAACGTCCGGAGCACTTCCTGGCGCGCCGCGTCAACGGATTCCCAGAGGGCAATCCGCAGCTGCTTCAGGTGTTTCTCGAAGGCGCCCGACTCGAGAAACTCCGCCATGGCGAGCTGCGGAAGCATGGCGGCCGCGACGTTCGTGAAGCTCTTGAGCCGTTCGACCTCGGGCTGCCATCGGCCCGCGTTCGCCCACCCGAGGTTGAATCCGGGTGCCACGTAATGCGCGAGCGAGGAACACTGCATCACGATGCCGGTCGGGTCGAACGCTTTGAGCGGACGCGGGCGTTCGCCGCTGAAGACCAGATCGCCGAAGGCATCGCCCTCGATGATCGGAATCTGCCGCTCGGCCGCGAACCGCACGATCATCTCTTTGCGCGCATCGTCAACGCAGTCGCCGACGGGGTTGTGACATGTCGCCGTCAAGAGGATCGCCTTGATCGCCTGACGTGCCGCTGCCGTCGCGAGCAGGTCGAGGTCGATTCCAAGCTTCGGGACGTGTGGAATCTCGACGGCGCGAAGCTGCATCGCCTCGAGCGCGCGCAGGATCTCGAAGCACCCGGGACTTTCGACGGCCACGACGTCGCCCGCGTGCGCGATCGCGCGAATGCAGAGGTTGTAGGCCTCGATCGAGCCCGATGTGACGACGATGTCGTCGGGCGAGCAGGTGACGCCTTGTCGAAACACGAGGCGGGCAATCTGGCGGCGAAGTCGCAGGCTGCCGCGACAATCTTCGTAGCGAACGGCGTTGTCGGTGAACGCCGACAGCGCCAGGCGCAGCGACTGGTTGAGGCGATTTCGCGGGAGAAGATCGGGACCGACGACGGCCGGACCGAGATCGATCACACGCCGGCGGTCGTGCGGCATCGTCCCGACTGTTCCGAGCGCGCCCACGCGCACTGGGACGGGCCCGCGAGCCCTGGATGCGATCGCCGGCGGCAGCGTGTCCGTCAGCGGAGCGCGACTGACGTAGAACCCGGATTTCGGACGAGCTCTGACGTACCCCTGACGCTCGAGCCAGGCGTAGCACCCGATTGCGGTCGCCACGCTGACGCGATGCGTGTCGCGAAGCTGTCTGATCGACGGCAGACGGTCGCCAATCCGAAGCACCCCTGCGCGTAGCTGCCGTTCGAAGTCCTTCGCCAGTTTCAGGTACTTCGGACACCCGGCCGGGACGCGGGGTTCAACTGTTCCGGTACGCACCGCCTCAACTGTACCGTACCGGTCGCCGGGAACCAGGTACAGATGGGAGTACGACACAGATGGAGGATCGAGTGCATCGCTACCTGCATTACGACGTTTTTACCGACACACCGCTGACCGGGAATCAGCTCGCGGTTTTTCCCGAGCCAGGCGGACTCAGCACCGACGACATGGCGCGCATCACGCGCGAGATGAACTTCTCCGAATCCACGTTCATCTTCCCCGCTGAACGCGAAGGCACCGACGTCCGCGTGCGCATTTTCTATCCCGATGGCGAACTGCCCTTCGCCGGGCATCCCACGATCGGATCGACGTTCGCGCTCGCGCAGGAAGGTTTCTTGACACCTCCCCGAGCGCGCGTTGTTCTCGGTCTCAATCTTGGTCCGACGGCCGTCGATCTGGAATGGCGGGACGGGACGCTCGCGTTTGCGTGGATGACGCAGCAGCAACCGGCATTCGGGCCAGTCCTCAGCGCGCGCGAGCGGATGGCTTCGGCGCTCGGCATCGACGCCGGCGACATCAGGGCCAACGTCCCCGTTCAGGAAATCTCGTGCGGGCTGCCGTTCCTCTACGTCCCGCTGACGTCGCGCGCCGTCGTCGATCGCTGCGTGCTCGACGCGCGCGCCACCGAGAGCCTCATCACGGAGACCGGCCTTACGAGCCGCGGCATCTTCGTGTTCTCCACCGAACCTGGCGGCGATGGGGCGACGGTCTACAGCCGGATGCTCGGAACCGATCGCGAAGACCCGGCGACCGGGTCAGCCAGCGGGCCACTCGGCTGCTACCTGGTCCGCTACGGCCTGGTTCCTCCAGGTCAGCCGGAAACGATCATCAGCCTGCAGGGCGTGAAGATGGGCCGGCCGAGTCGCGTGCACATCCGGATCGCGGGAACCGCGGACACCATCACCGGCGTGAAGGTGGGCGGCGCCAGCGTGCTGGTCGGGGATGGAAGGCTTACCAGGATTTAGGGCTTCAACGCCATGATCATCCACGACGTGCCGAACTTGTCGCGCACCTGGCCGAATCGCGCCGCAAAGAACGTTTCCTGCATTCGCATGAGGATCTGACCACCGTCCGACAGCAGCGCCCACAGCCGCTCGGCCTCCGTGGGGCTGTCGGCCGTGAGCGTCAGGTACACGCTCCGCATCGGCTGAAAGTGGTCGGGCGGCACGTCCGAGGCCATCAGCTCGGTCTCGCCGAGATCCATCGTCGCGTACTGGACGGTCTTCTCCCAGCCCGGCCACTTGACGGGCTGGTCGGGCTGCTCGGCGCGGCGCATGAGCCTCGTGATCTTCCCACCGAGATGCTGTTCGTAGAAGCGCAAGGCCGCTTCGCAATTGCCACCGTAGTTCAGGAAGGTGTTCAGTCTCATCACTCGCCGCTCCTCACGAAGGGGCCCCTCTTCTTCTTACACGGTTCCCGCGCCTGCCGTCCACGACAAAGAAATCCACCACATCACGGCCTCACCACATCACAATTCCCCGGCCTTGACATTTATGAGGACACTCATGAATATATGAGTGCACTCACGAATTCGGTAGCTGCAGATGGCCGCACTCAAGACGACCCGCCCGCCCCGTCGATCGCCATCCGGCACGCGACGCCCGGATGCGGGCCGCCGTGTCACCAAAAAGGCCGCGATCCAGCAACGGCTCGTCGCCGCCGCCCTCACGCTGTTCCAGTCGAAGGGCTTCGACGCCACCACGACGAAGGCCATCGCGCGAAAGGCGGGCGTCGCGGAAGGCACCGTCTTCAACTACTTCCGGACCAAGGAAGACATCGCCCTCTACTTCTTCGAGCAGGAGGTCGAGCATGCCATCGAGAGCGTGCGGCGCTCGCCGCGGCTGCGCACCGCGCCGCTGGAAGAAAAGCTCTTCGCGCTGATCCAGAGCCAGTTCGCGTACCTCGCGCCGTATGAGCGCTTCATCGGCACGGCACTGGTCGAGGCCCTGAGACCCGCCTCGAAGCTCGGGTTCTTCAGCCACAAGGCGCAGGCGATCCGGCATCGCTACATCGGATTCGTCCAGGAGCTGTTCGAGGAATCGCTCCCGACACGAAAGTTCGTGCCGGTGCAGTGGTGGCTGCCCGATGCGTTCTGGATCTATTACCTGGGTGCGCTGCTCTTCTGGCTTCACGACACTTCGTCCCGCAAGCAGAACACCCTCGCCTTTCTCGACAGCACGCTGCGGATCGGCGTCGCGATCGTCAAGCGGACGTAGATGGCCGCGAAACGCGACACGCCCGCGGGCCGCGCGGCGCGCATGGCGGGAACGGGCGTCAGCGTCGCCGGCAGCTACATGGGGTACCTCCTTCAACGGGCGTTCCTCGACCAGCCGGCGCGGGAAGCGAAGCTGAAAGCCGCGCACGGCC
>JBLNGH010000162.1:0-3655 GCA_050264575.1 Acidobacteriota bacterium
AGGACCCGGACAATCCCGATCTCACCCAGGCGCTCGGAAGTCCGACGTCGCGATTCCAGGCACTCGCGGGTCCTGCGGAACGGATCCTGAGGAGTCTGCCCCTGAGCCCGGTACGACTGGCCATCGCCGGCGGCGGGCTGGTGGTGCTCGTCGTGCTGTTGTTCGTGTTCCGTCCGTTCTCGTCGAACGCGCCGACGCTGCCACCGCCAGTGGCCGCCACGAATCCGCCGCCGGCTGAGCCGCCTCCGCCCGCGGTGCCGGAACCGACGTTCGTCGGCCCGCTGCCGGATCCCTCGCACGTCGCGACTCAGGCGACGCACGCAGCGGCAACGACGACCAGCGCGGCTGACACGACAGTGACGCCGCCGAAACCGGCCACCCCGGTTCCCGCGCCGACGGCGACGCCGGCGCCCGCCGCCACCGCAACGGACACGGCGGCCGCGACGCCGACGGGACGTTTTGGCGGCGTGCGGATTACCGCCCCAATCGAATTGCAGGTCTACGAAGCGGGCAATCTCGTGGGATCGACCGCCGGCCCGATTGCCGTGATGGACGGACCGCACACGTTCGATCTGGTGAACGAGACACTCGGCTATCGATCGCGCCAGACGGTGACCGTGAAGCCGGGCCAGATGTCGGCCGTGACGATCGCCGTGCCGAACGGACGCGTCAGCATCAACGCCGTGCCCTGGGCCGACGTCTGGGTGGACGGCAAACCCGCAGGCCAGACGCCGATTGCCAATCTGTCGCTGTCGATCGGACAGCACGAAGTCGTCTTCCGCAATCCGCAGTTTCCCGATCAGCGTCAGACGGCGGTCGTCAAAGCCGAAGGCGTCACGATGGTCAGCGTCAAATTTCAACAATAGTCACCTGCCCCTCGAGGTGAGCAATGACGATGTCACGCACCGCCCAACGTCTTGTGATTGCAACGGCACTCTGGCTGACCGCCACGGCGGCAGGGCTGGGCGCCCAGGATACCTTGGCGCGCGCCAAGGACTTCTACGCGGCGGCTGCGTACGAAGAAGCGCTCAACCTGCTGCAGCGGCTGGGTGCGTCGAGCTCGCCGGTTGAAAGCAACGAGGTCGCCGCCTATCAGGTGTTCTGCCTCGTGGCACTCGGGCGGAGCGACGAAGCCAAGCGCACGATCGAAACGATAGTGAAGACGGACCCTCTGTACAAGCTTTCGACGACACAAGCGTCCCCGCGCGTTCGCGCGTTTTTCGACGACGTCCGGCGTCCGCTGCTGCCTGAGATCATCAAGCAGACGTACAGCAAGGCCAAAGACGCCTACGAGCAGAAGGACAACGCCGCCGCCGCGAAGGAGTTCGACCGCGTCATTGCGCTCATCGACGAAGTCGGCACGACAAACGATCGCGGCCTGGCCGACCTTCGGACGCTGGCGAGCGGGTTCCGCGATCTGAGCAAGGCCGCGGTCGCCGCGGCGGCGCCGGCACCGCCTCCGCCCGCCCCCGAACCGCCAGCCGCGGGCACCAACAGCCCGGCGAATGGGACGTCTCCGGCGGCGAATTCAGCGACCAAGTCGGGAACGTCTGCACCTCCTGCGGCCAAGCCGGGAACCCCGGCAGTTGCTGCGGCCGAGCCGACCTACGGGCCCAAAGATGGTGACGTCACGCGGCCGATCGCGATCAGCCGGACGATGCCGGAATGGCGGCCCTCGGCCGTCGAGGCGATGATGGAATTCCGCGGATCGATCGAGGTGCTCATCGGGACGGACGGCAAGGTGATCTCGGCCGTCATCACCGACAGCGTGCACCCCAATTACGACGATCAACTGCGCAAGGCAGCGATGAACTGGACGTTCAAACCCGCGACGAAGGGCGGCAAGCCCGTCCGGTACCGCTACGCCGTCGACATTCAGCTGAAGAAACAGCCCTGACGCCGGGCATCCGAAGACCTCGGGTTTCGTTTCGATCGATCGTCGCGAAACGAAACCCGAGGTCGTAGCCTGCACACACTGACGCGCCCGCGTCACACGCACGTCTCTTCGTTCCACACCCACAGCATCCAGTCAGCTTCAAGCCACCTCTCCGCGTGGCACCAGACTTGCCCTTCCATCGGTAGGCACAAATACACGATTCGACCGCTGACGCCCGAAGAAAGCGCGCGCTTCCAGGATGCCTGGCAGCACGTGCAGAGCAAGTTCGTCGATGATCCCGCCGCCGCGGTTGCCGAGGCCGACGCGCTCGTCGGCGATCTGATGCACACACGCGGATACCCGCTGACCGACTTCGAGCGCCGTGTCGAGGACGTGTCCGTCGATCATGCGGCGGTCGTGAATCACTATCGGGAAGCGCACGCGATTGCCGTGCGTCACGCGCGCAATGAGGCGTCCACAGAGGACCTTCGCAAGGCGATCGTTCATTACCGCGCGTTGTTCGAAGACCTGCTCGATCTCCGCGAGCCCATAAGGAAACCAGCATGAAGGACGAACGCAAACTCTCAACGAGCGATATCGCGACGGCCGCCGACCGCGAGGACCGGCCGGCCGCCAAAACGAACCGGGTCGTGCGCGACGACGAGCCGGCCGCGAAGCCGGCGCCTCTCCCACCGGTCCGGTCATCCGCACCAGCGCAGCCGCGGGCCGGCCAGCCGGCTCCGAGGCCTGATGCCAACGAAGCTCCGGCGCAGCTGTTCGCGGCCGACGATGCGACCGGCTATCGCACGCGGTGGAGCAGCATCCAGACCGGATTCGTCGACGAACCGCGGCGCGCGGTCGCGGATGCCGACACCCTCGTCGCAGAAGTGATGAAGCGGTTGGCGGAAGGGTTCGCCGAGGAGCGGCGCGACCTCGAGGCGCAGTGGGAGCGCGCGGATCAGGTTTCGACCGAAGATCTTCGACTCGCGATGCGCCGGTATCGTGCGTTCTTCGAGCGTCTCCTGGCCGTGTAGGCCGTCCCTTTCAGCGGCGGCGCGGGGGCTAGCGGATCACGCGAATCGCAACGCGGCGCTGCTCCACGTCAGCGCCGTTGCCGGCCGTCACGTCGACGACGTAGTCGCCCTCGGTGAGAGGCGCCAGGTTGATGTCCGCCGCAAGCATGTTGCGGCCGTTGGTCTGGCGCTCCGTGAGGTTCACGGGCACGGCCAGCGGCTGACCGTTGCGACCGAGCAGACGCGCTTCCCGCCGGTCGAGCGGAACGAGAATCGGCCATTCGATGTGCGCCCGTTCCGTCCGGCGATACTGAAAATCTGCGACGGCGCGGAGCGGCGACGACGCCGCGGTGGATCCACGCGAGAGAAGTGGATCGCCGATTACGCGCGCGGATGCCGCCCGGATCTCGCCACGGTCTTCCAATGTCTCGTTCCCGGCACGAAGCCTGGCGGTCACTCTCAACGGACCCGACGACGGCACGGTGAACGGGATCCGGATCAGCGCCGCGCGCCAGCCCGCGTCGATGCGGCCCTGGCCTGTCCCGACCGTCGCTCCAGCCGAATTCGTGAGCGTGACCTCGACATCGCCACCGCCCTTCCATGGGCTCGTGACGACCTTCGCACTGGCCATCTCGACGGCGACGGAAGCGCCGGTATCGTCCTGCGCGCCGTGAATGAAGAGCTCTGACGTGGGTCGCAGGCGCGAGAGCACGTCCAGCGCCTCGGTCACCGCGGAGCTGGCGGCAGCCGCGTTGGGTGACGCGGC
>JBLNGH010000163.1:0-9540 GCA_050264575.1 Acidobacteriota bacterium
CGATTCGATGCAGGATGCCGCGCCGCCGTCCGGCAACCGCCGCGCCGGGGGATTGTCCATGGTCGCAGACGCGCTGCGCGACGGGCGGTATGCCATTCGACAGTTGATCAAGACGCCGGGCTTCACGCTGGTGATCGTGCTCACGCTCGCGCTCGGCATCGGCGCCACCAGCGCGATTTTCACCGTCGTCAACGGCGTGCTCCTCCAGCCGCTGCCGTTTCCCGAGCCCGGCCGCCTGGTCCGGGTCCACGAGGTCGTGCCGCAGTACGGCCGGTTTTCGGTCGCGCCCGCGAGTTTTCTCGACTGGCGGCAACAGAACACGGTTTTCGAGCGCGTCGCCGCGTACACGGCCGCGAGCGGGACGCTGGTCGAAGCCGACGGCCCCGAACGGATTCAGGGCGCCGCCGTGTCATGGGACCTGTTCAATCTGCTCGGCGTCGCGCCGGCGATCGGGCCGGGCTTCAACGCGAGTCACGATCGACCAAACGGCGACAACGCGATCGTTCTGAGCCACGGGTTGTGGCAACGGCGTTTCGGCGCGGATCCCGGCGTCGTCGGCCGATCGATCACTTTGAACGGCGTCCCGGTGACGATTCTCGGCGTGCTGCCGGCGGGCTTCGCGTTTCCGTCGCGGACGATCGAGTTCTGGCGGCCGCTGGCCATCAATCCCGCTGACGCCAGCCGCGGCGCGCACTTTCTCGGTGTCGTCGCGAGGATGAAGCCAGGCGTCTCGATCGATCAGGCCGTCGCGGAGATGAAGACGATCGCGGAGCGGCTCGCGCAGCAGTACCCGGACGCCGCCGCAAACGAATCGGCTGAGGTCGTGGCGCTTCACGATCAGGTGGTCGGCGGCATCAGGCCGGCGCTGCTCACGCTCCTCGCCGCCGTCGGAGTGGTCGTGCTGATCGTCTGCGCGAACGTGGCGAACCTGCTCCTCGTGCGCGCATCCGTGCGCGAGAAAGAAGTCGCGATTCGAGCGGCGCTCGGCGCCGGGCGCCGCCGGCTCGCGTTCCAGATGTTCGTCGAGAGCCTCGTGCTCGCGCTGACGGGCGGGGCGATCGGCGTCCTGCTGGCCTATCTGGCCATCCCGCTGATTCAGAGTCTGGGCGCCGACAGCATCCCGAGAGTGGCCGACATCCGGATCGATGTGCGCGTCCTGATGTTCGCGTTCGGCGCATCCGTGCTCACGGGGATTCTGTTCGGCCTGGCGCCCGCGTGGCATGCGACGCGCGCAGGATTGGGCGCCGTGTTGAAGGAAGGCGGCCGCTCGTCTGCCACGTCGGGCGGACGATGGGTACGCAGCGCGCTGCTGGTCGTCGAGGTCGCCCTGTCCATCGTCCTCCTCGTGGGCGCGAGCCTGCTGCTCCGCAGCTTTGCGAAGCTCACGAACGTGGATCCGGGATTCAAACCGGCGAACGTGCTGGCATTCCAGGTCGGGCTGCCGCCGGCGACCTATCCGCAGGACGTCAATCGCATCGCCTTCTTCGACACGCTGCTCGATCGCCTGCGCGCGCTGCCGGATGTCCAGGCCGCGGGAATGGTGCACCGGTTGCCGCTTCGCGGAGGCTACGTGCTCAGCTTCGACGTCCAAGGCCGGCCGAAGGCCCGGCCCGGCGAAGAGCCGTCCGCTCATTACCGCGCGGTCAGTCCCGGATACTTCGAGACGCTCGGGATTCCCCTGCGGCGCGGCCGGCTGTTCACCGCGCGTGACACCGAGAAGCCGCCGCTCGTCGCGGTTGTGGATGAAGCGTTCGTCAAGCGTCACTTTCCCGACGAGAACCCGATCGGACGCGGTCTGGATATCGGCAACGGCACCGACGGCTTCTACGAGATCGTCGGCGTCGTCGGCAACGTGCTCCACGAGGCGCTCGACGAATCGACCGAGCCGACGATGTACGTGCCGTTCAAGCAGTCGGTGTTCAGCACCATGTGGATGCTCGTCCGCGCCAAAGACGATCCCGCGAGGCTCACCGGAAGCGTCCGTCAGGCCGTCAAGGACATCGATCGCACGCTTCCGGCGAACTCGATCACGCCGTTGACGACGGTGCTCAGCGACTCGCTGGCGGAGCGAAGGTTCTCGCTGCTGCTGCTCGGATTCTTCGCGTTGCTCGCGATGTTTCTCGCGGCAGTCGGTCTCTACGGGATCGTGGCGTACAGCGTCAGACAGCGTACGCGCGAGATCGGCGTGCGTCTGGCGATTGGCGCCCGGCCCGGCGATGTGCTGCGCATGGTCATCGGCGGCGGCATGAAGCTCGCGCTGCTCGGTGTCGCGATCGGGCTCGCCGCCGCCGTCGGCCTGGCGCAGCTCGTCAAGTCGCTGCTGTTCGACGTCACGCCGTCGGATCCGATGAGCTACGTCGCGACGGCCGCCGTGCTGCTGCTGGTGGCGGCGCTCGCCTCGTACGTCCCGGCGCGCCGCGCGATGCGCGTCGATCCGCTCGTCGCGCTCCAGCACGAGTAGCCGTTGACGGACGCGTGTGCGGGGCTGATCCTTGGGGATGGCCCGCAAGTCCCGTTTTGTCCCTGACATCTCGGAGTTGCGCGCCCGTTTTCTGTCTCCGCGCGCCGAGGCTGCCGCGCTTGCGGTCGCGGTCGGCTCCGACGAGGTGGAGTTGTGGAAGCACTTCTCGCTCGTCGAGGGCGGGCCGTTGTACCGGCTCGGGCACGCGCTTGGCCTGACAGGCGGCGCGCTGGGGCTCGTGCGGATCGGTCTGGCGCTCGCGTTTTTCACGTGGCTCCCGATGGCGGCGCTGACGCTGATCCCGCACGACATGCCGGCCGGTCCGTCGCTGCCGTTCATTCTGAGCTTCGGCACGCACGCGCGTTTGCTCGTGGCCATTCCGCTCATGTTCGTGGCCGAGGCGGTGTTCGACGCGCGCATCCGGCAGGCCTTGAATGTCATCGTCGAGTCGCGCCTCGTGCCCGATCGGCAGCGATCGACGCTGAACGGCGTCCTCCAGGACGCGACGAGGCTGCGCGACGTGTGGCACATCGAGGCCCTCGTGATCGCGCTGACGCTGGGCCTGATGGCCTGGGGATTCCGGACCGATCTCCCTCTCCTGGTCCCGAGCTGGCGCACGGGCCTGGGCAGCCATCGCACCGCCGCGGGCTGGTGGTACGGCCTCGTCGCCATTCCGATCTTTCAGTTCCTGCTGTGGCGCTGGTGCGCGCGGCTGCTGGTGTGGTGGTACGTGCTGTGGCGCATCGGCCGGCTGGATCTGCATTTGATCCCGACGCATCCCGATCTGTCCGCCGGTCTGGGCAGCTTCGGCGTGGCCCATGTGGCGCTGGCGCCGCTCGGCTTCAGCTGGACCGCGATTCTCGCCGGGACGTTCGCTGAGCAGATTCTGTTCGCCGGCGCAAAGGTGCAGGACTACACGCTGGCGCTCGTCGGCATCGTCGCCGGCACCTCGCTGGTGCTCATCGCGCCGCTGCTGCGATTCACGTGGCACTTGATCGACGTGCGGCAGCGCGGCTTGATCGACTACGGCGCACTCGCGACGCGCTACGTGCGGGCGTTCGACGCCAAGTGGCTGCGGCAGTACCCGCCGCCGGACGAGCCGCTGCTCGGCTCAGCAGACATCCAGTCGCTTGCCGACCTCTCGAACAGCTTCGAGGTCATCACGCGGATGCGCTACGTACCGCTGTCGATGACGCAGTTTCTGGTCCTCGTCGCGGTTACGGCCGCCCCCGCGGCGCCGCTGGTGCTGTTCGTCGTGCCCTTCAGCGAGCTCATTCTCCGCGGATTGCACACCCTGCTGCTGGTGTAGGTCTTATCGGCGTTTCACCGCGATGCCCTGGACCTCGAAGCGTGCGCCGAAGAGCAGCTTGCCGGATCCGAGAAACGCGCGGGCGGGAAACTCCTGCTTGAAGAAGCCGCGGTACACCTTGTTGAACGCGTCGTAGTTCGAGACGTCCGAACAGAAGACCTGGACCGAGACCAGATCGTCCATCGTCATGCCGGCCTCGGCGAGCGTCTTCTGGATGGTGTTCAGCACGTTCGTCGCTTCGGCTTCGGCGCTGGCCGGGACCTGCTGATTGCCTTCGAGGCCCAGCGTGCCCGAGAGATAGAACGTGTCCCCGATGAGGACGCCGCCGCTGAACGGCGCGGCCGTCGACTTGGCGTCCCGCGGCTGGATGTACTTCCGTCCCGTTTGCGCCGACGCGCCCGCGAACCAGCCGATCGCCAGCACCGTCGCCAGTGTCGCCGCCACTTTGCCTGTGTGCATGGTCCCTCCGGTCCCGCATTGTATTCGGAGGCGCGGAGACCAGGAGGCGCGGAGGCGCGGAGGATTTTGCTTTCCTGGTCGTTCCCGGATTAATCTGCGAGTTCGGTCCCCTCATCAGCCGTTCTGTGACGAGGAGTCTTGCTCATGTCGAATCGGAAGTTGACTTGGCGAACCGGCGCCGCGAGCTGCGTCGCCATCGGACTCATTCTGCTTGGAGGACACGTGGCCGGACAATCGCCGGCCGTGAAGGTTGTTAGTATCCTGGATCGGTGCGATCCAGTGACGTTCAATAACATGTTCGGCGCGGGTACGTGCGTGTCCGATCACCCGGGCGTCAACGTCGATGCGTTCCTGAAGATCCTCGGGAATGCGGGCCAGATTGGGTCCTGGCACTTCGCCCCGGGAACGATCAACCTGAGGAACGGACAGGCGTTTCAGCCGCAGAACGATGGCGGCGAGCTGCATACGTTCACCGAAGTCGATCAGTTCGGCGGCGGGTTCATCCAGGAGCTGAACGATCTGACCGGCAACCCGATCCCCGCTCCCGAATGCCTGGACATTCCCCACCTCGAGTTCATTCCTCCGGGCGGCTCGGGCGACACAGAGGTGGAATCGCCCGGTCAGCACAAGTACATGTGCTGCATTCATCCCTGGATGAGGGCGACGGTAACGGTGAGATAGGAGGCGCGGAGCCTCGGAGGCCCGGAGCCATGGAGGCGCAGCGCGTGGAGACGAGTAGTGGCTACTCAGTCTTCACGCGTTGTGCCGTCCATGACATTCGCTTGATCGCCTGCGGGCCATAACCTCGGATGAATACGTCCGTCCAGCCAGCGAGCGTGTCAGCGTCGTTCAGGCTCGCGAAGTGGACGAGCGTGTACATGTCTTTCGCATCGTCGTTACCAATGCTCTGGTCACGCCACACCCGCCAGCTGTCAGGGACGGCGAAAACGATCCGGCCGTCAACAAACTCGCCCTGGATGGGTTGTCCACCGAGAGTGCCGGTCAACACTTTGGCCTCTAGCTTGACGTCGAGAATCGAGCGCGCACCCGGTGGGCTTACAAACGTCATGTTCCACTTGCCAGAAACAGCCATTGGAGCGTTCTGCGCCGGCTGTCCCGATTGGGCGAGCAACGTCGCCGTCAAGGTCAAGCCTCCTGTAAGTGCGACTAGAAGCTTCACGTAAGTCTCCCTGGATTCACTTTTGAGGCAGGCACCAGGGTCCAAAAAGCAAAGGCTCGAAAGCGAAGGACGTTTTCCCTCGCCTCCAAGCCTCCACGTCTCCGAGTCTTCGCGTCTCCGAGGCTCCTAGCCTCCCGTCAGTTCCCGCACGCGCGGCAATTGTGATTGTTCTTCGCGCCCATTCCCTCGAGCAGCTTGATCGTCTCGGGGAACGGCTGCGTGCGCTGCTCGGGGCTGTTGGCCATGTCCACGGTCGTCTGGCCGGCGCGGTTGACGGCCATGACGTCGGCGCCCTTCGAGACGAGGTACTTGATCATCTCGTTGTCGCCGCGCGCGGCCGCGTGATGAAGCGCGGTGAAGCCCTCGGCGTCCCGCATGTTGATGTCGACACCCAGCTCTTCGATGAAGTATTTGGCCGCCGGCATCCAGCCGTCCGGAACGTGCCGATGCTGCTGGGCGACCCGCGAGGTGCCATACCCGACGCCGCTCGCGGCGTGGAACGGCGGCACGTGCGGACCGCCGGGAGGCACCGCGGGAAGGCCGGACGGATCGTTCGGCCGCTTCGCCGCGCCGTACGACATCGTCGCGATGTTCGGATCCGCGCCGTACTTGACGAGCAGACGCATCGCGTCGACGTCGAGCGCGTAGGCGGCGCGCCAGAACGGCGTCGCGCCCGTGAACTCGACCCCCATGCGGCCCGTGTTGTAGGCGGCGTACCAGATGTGGGAGAGCGTCCGCGCGTTCGGATCCGCGCCGCCCTTGAGCAGCGCCTCCATCAACTGGAGGTACGACAGCTTCTGCTGCGCGCCGGCCGTCGGCTGCGGATACCACGTGCGCAGCGCCCACTCGTTGTTCAGGACCGCGAAGAGCGGCGCGACGCCGTCATCGTTCGTGAGATTCGGGTTGCCGCCGCGCTCGAGGAACGCCATGACGAGGTCGTACTGGCCGTTGATGGCCGCGATCGCCATCGGTGTGGACTTGTCGCCTTCGGTCGGGGTGTTGACGTCGAGTCCCGCGTCGAGCAGCGCAATCGCGGCCGCGGTGTACCCGTCGCGCGCCGCGTAGTGCAGGGCCGTGAAACCGCCCTGCCGTCCGATCTGCTCGATGTCCGACGCCGGCCGAGGCCCGCCCGGGATGCCGCCGCCGCCGCGTCCGCCGCGTCCGGCGGCAGCCGCCTGCGCCGGGTCGTTCGGATCGTACGCGCCGCGGCCGCCCGCACCGCCGCGCCCCGCCGGCGCAGCGCCCCGGCCTGCGGCGCCTGCCGCGCCCTGCGGCGGCGGATCGTTGAGGTTGATGTTCGAGTTGGTCGCGCGTCCGGTCGTCGCGGTGACGATGCGATCGCGCGCCTGGCGGGCCTGATTGTCGGCCGCGGACCGCTCGCGATAGTCGATGACCTTCGTCGCGGCCTTGACGTCGGCGCCCTTCGCGATCAGCGCCTTGATGGCGTCGACGCGGCCCTCGGATGCGGCGAACACGAGCGGTGTGCGCCCATACACATCGTCGCGCGCGTTGACGTCAGCGCCTTTCGCGAGGAGCGCGTTCACGGCTTCGGCGCTTCCGGACTGCGCGGCCAGGTGCAGCGGCTGCACGCCGGTCGACGTGGCGACAGTCGGTCTGGCGCCGGCTTCGAGGAGCCGTGCGACCACTGCGGCGTGTCCTCTCGAGCTCGCGAGGTGAAGCGGCGTGTACGCGCCGAGCCGCGTCAGCGCTTCCGTCGTCGCGCCCGCGTAGAGCAGCACGTTCATCGTCTTCAGGTCGCCGTTGAGCGCACTCCAGTGAAGCGCGGTCATGCCGTCGCCCTGGGCCGCGTTGACGTCGGCGCCTTCTTTCAACAACGTGCGCACGGCCTCCGTGTCGCCGCGCATCGCCGCGTCGGCGACGGGTGACGCCGAAGGCGTTGCAGCGGCGATTAGGCGTGGCGCCGCGTAGACGGCGACGAACGTCACGGCCAGCGCGCCCACGAGCCAACGCAAATAGGAGCGACTACGCATTGTGATCCTCCGATTGCCGCTACCCTAAGTGTTTTCTTTTCTTACCCGCTCGCGGGGCCCCACCCCCGCTCGCCCGCCCTGCGGCGCTCGCTGCGCTCGCTCTCCTCGGGCGGTCTTTCTCTAGGCCGTGAGCGCGAACTCGCCCGTGCTGTCGCCGAACGTCTCGAGATCCTCGAGGCCGAGCTTGTGCAGCAGGGTGAGCATGACGTTCGCCATCGGCGTGTCGGTCGCGGCCTTGAGGTGCAGCTCGCCCTGGAGCGCGCCGTTGCCGTGGCCGAGCAGAATCAACGGGCAGTTCCGGTGATTGTGGTTGTTGCCGTTCGCCATCGGCGACCCATAGATGATCAGCGTCTTCTCGAGCAGGTTCGTGTCGCCGTCCATCGCGCCCTGCAGCTTCTCCATGAAGTAGGGCAGCATCGACACGTGATACCGGTTGATCAGGCTGAACTGCCGGATGCGCTCTTCGGCCGTGCCGTGGTGCGACGCATTGTGGAACCCGGTGTCGACGCCGCTGCCCGGATAGACGCGTCCGGACGCGTCTCGCCCGAACTTGAAGGAGAACACGCGGGTCGTGTCCGACGAGAACGCGAGGACCTGCAGGTCGAACATCAGCTTGACGTGCTCTTCCCAGGAATCCGGGACGCCCGCCGGCGCGCCTGGAAGCTCGCGTGCCTCGCCGCTCATGTTGCGCGCTTCGATGCGCGCGATCCGCTGCTCGATCTCGCGGATGTTGCTCGAGTACTGATCGAGCCGCTGGCGGTCTGCCGGGCCCAGGCTGCGTCGAAGCGACGCCATCTGCTCCGTGAGCATGTCGAGGATGCTCTTGTCGGTCGCGCGGCGCTGGCTGCGCTGTTCCGGCGTGCCGCCGGCGCCGAAGAGCTGCTCGAACACCATCCGCGGATCGCGGACCATCGGCAGCGGCTGCTCCGGCGCGGCCCAGCTGATCGTGTCGGTGTAGACGCACGCGTAGCCGTACGCGCAGCCGCCCGACTGATCGACCGGCTCGATGCTGAGCTGCATCGACGGCAGCGGCGTGTCCTGTCCGAACTTCTGCACGTAGAGCTGATCCATCGATGTGCCGACGTGCACGTCCGAGCCCTCCGTCAGCTTCGGATGCGCGTGGGTGAACATCACGGCGCTCGAGCGGAAGTGATCCCCGCCCACTTCGGGCGCGGAGAGCGCCTCGGCCATCTTCGTGTCGGTGTTGCTGACGATGGTCAGATGCTTGCGGAACGGCTCGAGGGAGCTCAGGCTGCCTTTGCTGAGATCGAAGTCGCGGCCGACCTTCTCCGGATTCCAGAAGTACTGCGACGCGCCGTACTCGCTGCAGCCGGCGGCGCCGTGCACCTGCTCGATGCAGACCAGGCGCGTCCTGGCCGCGGCGCGGGCCGCCGCGGATTTCGCGAAGACGGCCCGTGCGGGGATCATCGAGTCGAACAAGGGCAGCGCGATCGTGGCACCCAGACCCCGCAGGGCCGTGCGACGCGACATGTGCTTTCCAGTCAGAAACATCGGAGTCCCCTTTTGAACACGCCGGCCTGAAAGGCCGGCCTCCATCGTTATTTCTTGCCGTCTTTGCCGGCGGTCGGCTTATCGGCGTTCGTCGACTCAGCCATCGCCGATCGGAACGCCGTGCTCTTCGTTACACCCAGAATTAACGACGACAGCCGGTAGTCAGTGACCTTCGCGTCGCGCACGATCTGCCGGATCGTCGGCATGTCGTAGTACTCGATGCGGCGGCCGAGCGCGTACGACATCAGCATGCTCGTGAAGTGCGTGATGATGACGTCCGAGCGCGCGACGAGCGCGGCCCGCAGATCGGCGACGCCGTTGAGCTTCGTGCCGTCGTAGAGCTCGCCCGCGACGTCGACCGGCACGCCGCGATCCTTGATCCGCCACGACCCGGTCACGTCGAAGTTGTCGAGCGACAGGCCGATCGGATCGATGACGTTGTGGCACGAGCTGCAGAACGCGCTCTTGCGATGCTGCGCCAGCTGCTCGGCCACCGAGAGGAGCCGGCCGTCCTTCGATCCCTTGGTCTCTTCGAGGTCCGGAACGTTGGCCGGCGGCGGCGGCGGCGGACTGCCGAGCAGGACCTCCATGATCCACTTGCCGCGGAGCACGGGTGACGTCCGGTTGC
>JBLNGH010000164.1:0-2684 GCA_050264575.1 Acidobacteriota bacterium
GACCCCTTTACAACCGCCCGGCGCGCTCATGATACCCTCAGTATCTGAGGCCATGAACTTCATGCCGGGCACGTTGGACGTGCTGATTCTGACCGCGCTCTCCGACGGTCCCCGCCACGGCTACGACGTCGTCGAGTGGATCCGCCGGGCGACGGACGGCGCGTTGCGAATCGACGACGGCGCCCTCTACATGTCGCTGCATCGCATGGAGCAGCGGGGCTGGCTCGCGCACGAGTGGCGCGTGTCGCCAAAGGGCCGCCGGGCCAAGTACTACCGGCTGACGCCGGTCGGCCGACGGCATCTGCGCGCCGGGGAGCGAAACTGGCGGCGGTTCGCAAATGCGGTCGCCAGCGTGTTCGCGGCACGCGGGAGGACCTGAGATGGATTCGCCCGATCCACTGGAACCGCCGGCGCACGAGGCGATCGATTCGGAACTGGAGTTTCACTTCGCCGAAACGGTCGAAGCGCTGATGGCGCGCGGCTGGTCGGAGGCGGACGCGGTGCGCGAAGCGGCGCGCCGCTTTGGCGATCGCGCCAAGTACCAGCGGGACCTCAAGAGGCTCGAGCGGAAACGGGTCATCCGGCTGTTCCGGCCGGATGCGATCGTTCGAGACGCGCGATACGGCTTGCGCGCACTCGTGCGGAGTCCCGGGTTCACGTCGATCTCGCTGCTGGCGCTCGCGTTGGGAATCGGCGTCAACACCGCCGTCTTCAGCGTGGTCGACAGCGTCCTGCTGCGGCCGCTGCCGTACGCGGATCCGGACCGGCTGGTGATGATCGGAAATCAGGCCGCACGCGGTGCAGCCAGCCTGGCCGACTTCCTGGACTGGAAGGGCAAGAGTCGATCGTTCGAGACGCTCGATGCCTTCGAGATCAATCGCTTTACGAACAGCCGCTTCACGCTGACTGGTGACGGCGAACCGGAACAGGTTGTCGGATACAGAGTGACCGCCGGCTTCTTCGACACGCTCGGAGTCAAGCCGCTGCTCGGCCGCGCGTTCGCGGCCGGCGAAGACGAACCCGGCCGGCCGCCCGTCGTCGTCCTGAGCGAGCGCCTCTGGCGCCGCCGGTATGGCTCGAATCCCGACGTGCTGCAGCGGCCGGTCATCTTGAACGGTCGTCAGCACACCATCATCGGCGTCATGCCCGCGAGCTTCGAGTTCTGGCAACGGGATCCGGAGGCGTGGGCGATCTACCGGCTTGATCCGCCGACGCGCCGCGGACCGTTTTTCATCCGTGGCGTCGGACGACTCAGGCCGGGCGTGACGCTCGACCAGGCCTCCGCCGAGATGGACCTCATCGCGCACCAGATCGAGCTGGCGCATCCGAAGGACTACACGCGTCTCCGGATCGCTGTCGTGCCGTTGCGTGAGATCGTCGTCGGCAACATCCGTCTGTTGTTGTGGGTCTTGTCCGGCGCCGTCGTGCTGGTTCTCCTCATCGCGATCTCGAACGTCGCCAACCTGATGCTTGGCCGCGCGACCGCGCGCAGACGCGAGATCGCCATCCGGCTGAGCATCGGAGCGGGCAGGAGCCAGGTCGTGAGGCAGTTGATGATCGAGAGCCTGCTGCTGTCGCTCGCCGGCGGCGCGCTTGGCGTGGCGCTGGCCACCTGGGGCGTCGCGGCGCTGCACGCGCTGGCGCCGGCTGACCTGCCGCGCCTCGGCGAGATCGCGGTGGATGGACGAGTCCTCGCGTTTACTCTGCTGACGTCGATCGCGAGCGCCATGCTCTTCGGTCTCGTTCCCGCGCTTGCCGTTTCGCGCACTGCGCTCAGTCCGTCGCTCAAAGACGGTGATCGGGGCGGCGAGTCGCGCCGGCAGAGCCGGACGCGCTCAGTGCTCGTCGCTGCTCAGGTGACGCTCTCGATCGTGCTCCTGATCGGCGCTGGACTCTTCATTCGCAGCTTCGACCTGCTGGGTCGGGTGAATCCGGGCTTCGATGCGCCGCCAGACCGCGTGCTGACGATGGCCGTGTCGCCGACCGGACCAAATTTCCCGAACAAGCCGGGCGTCGTGAACAACTACTGGATGCGGCTCCTCGATCGTGTCCGTTCTGTCCCTGGCGTGGAGGCCGCCGGCCTCTCGAACGCCACGCCTCCCGATCGGAACAGCTTTCTGGATTCCTACGACATCGAAGGCCGGCCTCAACCACCCGGCTCCCCGAACCCTCCGATCCCGATTCCGTACGTCAGCGCCGACTATTTCAAGGCGCTCGGCGTGCCGCTGCTTCGAGGGCGCTGGTTCAACGAGCAAGATACGTCGGACTCACCACGCGTGGCCGTCGTCAGCGACGCGTTCGCACGCCGGCACTTTGCCGGAGAGAATCCGGTCGGCCGCCGAATCGTCTATGGCACGTGGCACCTCGAGATCGTTGGGGTCGTCGGCGACGTGAAGTATCGCGGACTCAATCGCGAGACTGAACCTGCGTTCTACCAACTCGCTTTGCAGTATGAGTGGTGGGACATGTGGCTGGTCGTCCGCACGCGCGGCGATGCGAACGCTCAGGCGCCGGCGATTCGCCAGGCGATTCGTGCCGTCGATCCCAGCGTCCCCGTCGATCGCATCGGGACGATGGCTCGAGCCTTGTCCGAGTCGGTGGCCCTCTCGCGCTTCCGTTCGCTTCTGATGATGGTGTTCGCCACGGCGGCACTGCTCCTCTCCGTCGTCGGAATCTATGCGGTC
>JBLNGH010000165.1:0-6521 GCA_050264575.1 Acidobacteriota bacterium
AACGGCGCTGGCCGCCGGCCGGGTGGTTGCCTAGTTTCCCGAGACGACCAGGACCACCCCGCCGATCCCCAGCGCCGCCACGAAGATCGCGACCACGAGCGCGAGCGAGCGGTGCATGCGCGCGCCGCCCGCCGCGAGCAACGCCCGGCTTCGATGATGCTCGACGATGGCGAGCACCAGCGCGATCAGCCCCACCGCAATCATGCCCGTCGCGAATGCGCGCGGACCGAACAGATGCCGCGGCGCCGACGCGAGCTGGTTGCTGTCCCGCAGGTAGTCGAAGAACTTGTAGATCGTGAAACCGAAGGAAATCATCGCCGTGGCCGTGCGCACCCACGCCATCAGCGTGCGCTCATGCGCCAGCACGGTGCGTTCGAACGCCAGTTGGGTCGACTGCGACGCCGGCGAGTCGGTCATGTGGCTTCGCCGACGACCGGCGTGTCGGCCGCCAGCTCGAACTCCAGGCCGAGCAGCAGCCACGTGCCGAAGCGGCGCCACACGTCCTTTCGCGCGCCGTGCGTCCGGCGCCCGACGACCATGAGAAGCCGGAGGAACGCGTCAAGGCCGCCGCCAAAGACCACGACCACGGCGATCGCTTCGAGAATCAGCGCTGCATAGGACGTCAGGGTCGCGAGCGTGGATTCCATGGCCCGTCAGCGGGCGGGATCGGTCACGGGCCGGACGATGCAGCGGAATCCGACGTGGCAGGTTGACGTGTCGATCGGCTCGGGGAACCGCGCCGCCGGACGGTACCGCTGACAGTAGTTCGGCGCGCAGAGATGCGACCCGCCCTTCAGCACTTTCCGTGGAATCTTGATCGCGGGCTGAGACGCATCGTAGCTCGCGGCTTCGGCCGGACCGAGCGGATTGTGCGGCACGCAGCAGGCCGACTTCGTCTCCTCACGGTGCGTCGCCGCGTACCAGTCGGTCGTCCACTCCCAGACGTTGCCGATCATGTCGTAGAGCCCGTAGCCATTCGCGGGAAACGCGCCGACGGGCGACGTGCCTTCGTACCCGTCGTCGACGAGATTCTCCCAGGGAAATTCCCCCTGCCAGGTGTTGGCCATCTCGCGGCCGTCGGGATGGAACGCGTCTCCCCACGCAAACGCCGCGCCGTCGATCCCGCCGCGCGCCGCGAACTCCCATTCCGCTTCGGTCGGAAGCGCTTTGCCGGCCCAGCGCGCATAGGCAGACGCGTCGTCGAACGTGACGTGCACGACCGGATGATCCTGAAGACCGTTCAGCGAGGATCCGGATCCGCGGGGCCGGCGCCAATCGGCGCCGCGCATGAACTGCCACCAGTTTCGAAAGTCGCGCCGATCGACAGGGCCCTCTGGTCTGACGAAGACGAGCGAGCCCGCGTACAGCATTTCCGGCTTGGCGCCCGGATAGTTCCGGGGATCCGGTGGAATCTCTGCGAACGTCACATGACCGGTGTCGCCGACGAATCGCGCGAAGTCCGCGTTGGTCACGGGACGGCGGTCGATCCAGAACCCATCGACCGAGACGCGGTGCACGGGACGTTCTTCGGGATAGTGCGCGTCCGAACCCATTCGGAACGTGCCGCCGGGAATCCAGACCATGTGTGGAAACGGGGCCGGGCCGGGAGGCGACGCGGCTGCCTCCACACGTGCGGCCTGAGGCGGGCTCGACTGATTCGCCACAGGTGCCTCCATCAGGAGATATGCCCACGGCGTGCCGTGGGCGCGGCTACTTCACCACCTTGGCGCTCAGGTTGTTGAGGCGCACGGGCTCGCTGGCGTAGTTTTCGAGTTCCATCGTGTTCTTCTTCTTGTCGAACGAAATCTTCGTCGCAATCGCCATCTTCCCTTCGCCCTTGCCCTCGCGGTCGAGGCGCAGCTCCATGAGCGTGAACGGATAGTCGATCGTCCGCGGCTGGTCGCGTGCTTCGACGAACCCGATGTAGCGGTCCGTGGCGAGCACGATCCGTTTGCCGCCCTCGGGCAGCGGCGCCTGCCAGGCATAGTGGATGTCGTGTCCGAGCCGCAGTTGGTGAATGTCGGGACCCTGAAAACCAGGTATGTTCCAGCGGCCCACGATCGGCGCTCTTTGAAGTTCACGCAGCAGCGCGTCGTCGCCCTTCTCCAGCATCGTCGTGATCAGGCGCTGCCGCACGGCAGCCGTCGACCAGCCATTGATCCTGATGCGGACGGTCTGAGCGCCGGGAGGGCCGATGTTGCTCATGTTCACGGCGAACGCCGTGATGTCGAGTTTCTCGGTCGGGGTCTGCGCGCGCGTCGGCTCGCCGATGAGCGGCAGGACAGCCGTCATCAAAAGAATGAGAGGTCTCCGGACCATCCGTGTCTCCTGATTTGTGCCGGTGCTGAGCTTATCGCAGCCGGTTGCGCTGCGGGACGAGCGAAATCGTTGCCAGCCCAGGCCGGGCGCAAGATCACGGGTTTTCCGCGGCGTTCTGCGATATCCCGCGGGATCGGGCATGTCCGGGCGCGGGTCGCTGCGACGCGTGCGCGGCTAGGCGCGCAAACATGGGCCGGTTCGTGTATGACGCGCCCTGGCCCGGCGATTCGTTCGAGTCAGGACGCCGGACCGCCACTCTACCTGGTCGCGGTGGATGCACCGCGCCCCTCATGGCTGCGCAGCGCGGCGCCGTCCCACCCCGACACGGCGCTTCGACTGACGGCCATCGCGCTGCTGCTCCGGCCGATGGGTCAATGGTTCGTGCGCCCGGCGATCCTCGGCGCAGCGGCGCTCCTCCTCATCTCGCCACGCGCGCTTCGCATGCCGGCGATCTGGCTCGGCCTCGCCTTCGCCGTCGCGGTGCGGATGGCCGATGACTGGCCGCTCGCTGACAACCACATCTACCTGCTCGCGTACTGGTGCTCGCGATTGCGCTGTCGCTGCGTTCGGCGAAGCCGATGGCGTCGCGAGGGCAGGAGCATCAGACACGCCGCGGTCGTCTCGAGCACGAGGATGCCCCAGGTCGACAGCGCTGCTGACGTTCTGTCTCGTCACGTACGCGTTTGCGCCAGTCGCGGGATTCGGCTGGCTGCTGCTCGTGATGGGCGCGGCGCAGACTGGGCCGGGTGGTTGCTCGATGTCTCAGGGCGGTCAAGCAACAACGCTGTGTCAATCTGAAATTTGGAATCGGGGAATCTACAATCTTGATTGCAATCGGGCAAGCCGCAATCGGAAATCTATCGGGAATCTGAAATCTATCGAGAATCTCGAATCTCGAATCTATCGAACATCTGAAATCGATCGAGAATCGGAGATCGAGCAGATTCGCCGATTACCCGATTCCCGATGGATTCCCGATTGCCAATAGATTCCAGATTCTCCGATTACCCGATTCCAGATCGAGATTGCAGATTCCCCGATTCCACATTTCAGATGGACACGGTTTCTTATCTGAGCCCGTACGCCTGCTGCAGCTTCGTCGCTGACGTCTGAATCGCGCTCCAGGCGCTGGTCGCGCCGGAGCCGAGCGTGTTCTGCTGGACGATCGTGCCGACTTTGCCCGCCATGATCATCAGGTCGCGGACTTCGGCGGTCGCCGGCTTGGAGTCGGCGGCGCGGGATTTCACCTGTTTGGCCTGGTCGATCAATTTGTCGATGTCCTCCTTGACGGCATCCTTGGCCTGCTTGGTCAGCGAGGCGTCGCTGTTGATCGACTTCTTGAGCCGGTCGGCGGCCTTGGCGATCTCTTCGGCGGTCTGCGCCGCCTCCGCGTCATTGATCCGGCGCACCGCCGCGCCGGCGGGCAGCGGAAACGTCGTGCCGTACGCGTCGGCCAGCCGGCCGAGCTGCTGCGCCATGCGATCCCATTCGCTCCCGCCCTTCATCTCCGCGGGCTGCGCTTTGATGTAGGTGTTGATGTCGGTTCCCTGTCGCAGGACGACTTCCACTTCCTTGCTCGCCGCGTACTTCGGCGTGAATCGCTCTTTCAGCTTCTTCACGTTCTCCTGAAGGTCGTCGAGATACGACTCGACGTTCACTTCGCCGCGCTCGCCGCGCAGAATCGAGGATTTCACTTTGCCGTCCAGCTGATCTTCGAAGCGATCCCGGGCCTGATTGACATCGTCGATGATCTGCTTGACGTCTTTGTCCGACAACCGTTCGCCGCTTTGCGTCGACGACGACGTCAGCGGCGCCGGGAGAAACGTCCCGATGAACACGAGACAGGCGGCGGTCGCCCACGACTGCCGGCCCATCCATGTCGCGAATCTCGAGTTGCTGGTAGGTGGTTTCATGAGCGGGACTGATTCAAGATCGACGCCAGTCCTCTCGTCGGCGAGGCTCTACGATTCCGGAGCACGGGCGCGGCCGGCCGCGTGATGTCGCGGCCGGCGGTGGGAGCGAACCCGATTACTTCTTCCAGGTCACCGACAGTCCGACCATGTCGATCCCATTGCGCTCGTCACCTTCGGTCCATACCTTCGTGACGTTCGCGAACAGCTGCATGGTCTGGGTCGATCCCGGCATGCGGAAATCCATGAGATAGAAGCTGAATCCCCACGTAAATGCCGGACGGAACATCCACTCCCCTCCGTTCCGCTGCCGGATGAGCATCACGCCGGGCGGACCGTACAGGTAGAGCCGGCCGATGTTGGCGATTGCCAGGTGTGTCCCGATGAGCCCGACCTGATCGACGTGATTGGATGGTGGAATCCACAGCCCGTCGAGGTGCACCCACTTCAGAAATGCCGTGCGCTTCGAGCCTTCCTTCTGCGCAGCCGCATCTTTCTCTCCGGAGCCGGCCGACTCGCGAGCCTCACACAGCGGTTCGTCGTGGAACCACGAGTTCACGACCGCGCGTGGTTGAACGAGGGACGCACATGGGACCTCGCGCGGACGCACCGGACTGGATCGCTCTTCTGCCGCAAATGAGCTCCGTCCGAGTGCGAGTGTCAGCGCCGCACCAATCAGCACCCTGCTGATTCGCAGCAGCGCTGGACGGTTTCGCACGTGCATGCGCGTCCCTCGAGAGGGACGACTGTTCAAAGAGCGAACCAGCGCCGGGAAGCGCAACATCTGTGACCTCCGCCATCCGGCCAGAACCCGCCCTCGGCATGTCGCGGAGGGCGGTGCGATACCGCGGCTAGATTCTACGCCCGGCGGCGCGTGGCGGCGCGACGGGATTCGGCAGATTCAGCTGCCGGCATCCGGCATTTCAGGGGCAGGCGATCGAGGAGAAGCTCGGAAGTCAACCCGTGGCGGAACTTGAAGACTTTTCCGCTCGCTCCAGGCCGCTGGAGGTCCCCGGCGACGAGCTCGACCAGCAACTGGCGCTCCGCCAGCGAGATCAGACGGCGGCCGACGACGGTGGCCGGCGAGACGCCGAGGGAGGCGGCAACGGCTTCTGCGGTGAACTGAGGACCGACGGTCGCGGCGGCCTCGAGGATGCAGTACTCGTCCGGCGGCAGCTGGTCGACTTGCGATTGAATCCCGTCGGCCAGACTCATCTGCAGCACGGCGTCGATGCGATCGGCCGGCACTGCCAGCTGCCACCCATCGTGCGTCAAGTGGACAGCGCCCATGCGCACGAGAGCCTGCATGGTCATCACGGATAGCCGCGGGTTGCCGCCCCCCGCCAGGAAAAGCGGACGGCCGACCGCCTCCGCCACTCGCGCGCCCCAGCGCTTCTCGAGACACTGGAACAGCTCCTGGTCGGTGAACGCCCTCAGACGAATCACCGAGCAGTTGCGCGAGGACGGGAAGTCGCGAGCCAGCCGATCGAGGTACTCGACCGTGGGCGGCCGCTTGGATGCGCCAAACGTCGCGACGATGCAAACCCGTCCAGGGAACTGTCCGCGCACGATGCTGCGGAGGCAGTCCACCGTCGCCGCGTCGGCCCACTGCAGATCTTCGAGAATCAGCAGCAGGGGCACATCGACGGTGAGCTCATCGAGGACGGCGATGAGCTCCCGGACCAGCCGTTCTTCGTGCGAGTTGTGGTCGGCGTCCTGCGCACGAGTTTCGGGCCAGTCCGGGAACTTGGCGAGCCATCCGGGGGCGCGCCGCGCGAACGCGGCCGGAACGACGTGCGGATACTGGCGCGCCAGGAGCCCTAAGGCATCCGTCAGCACCGCGTATCGTTCCATCGGCCCCCAGACTTCCGCGCCGGTTGCGAGCGAGATCCGGAACCCCTCGCGGCGACGCACGCGATGCGCGAACATCTCGCACAGCGTGGTCTTGCCGACGCCCCGGTCCCCTTCGACGATCACGAGCTGCGGCTCACAATGGTCGGTCGCCGCTTCAACGTGCCGTCTCAGAATCTCGAGCTCGCTTCCCCGGCCGACGAACTGTCCTTCAGCCGCCGCCTCCACGTGGTCGTCGGAGAAGAGCGGCGGCATGCCGACCGTGACGTCGGCGAAGAACGTATAGCCGCGGCCTGGCTCGGATCGGATGAAGTGCGGAGCGTTGGAGTGATCCCCCAGCGCGGTTCTCAATTCGTGGATGACGGTCTTGACGTTCTCAGGCTGGACGTGCGTATCCGGCCAGACAGCCTGGCGGATCCGGTCATGCGAAACGAGCGCACC
>JBLNGH010000166.1:0-8538 GCA_050264575.1 Acidobacteriota bacterium
TCGCGTCCGGCATGGCAGCCGTCGCGGCCGTGTTCGGCGTGTGCCTTCGACCCGGGGATGCCGTCGTGCTGCCCGCCGAGTCGTACTACACGACGCGCGTCGTGGCGTCGAACTGGCTGACCGCCATCGGCGTGACGCCGCGGCTGGCCGCGACCGCCGGGAACGCACAGGCTCGCGCGGTCGACGGCGCGCGTCTCGTCTGGATCGAAACGCCGGCCAATCCGACGCTGGACGTATGCGACATCCGCCTGCTCGTCGAGGCCGCGCACCAGGCGAACGCGCTCGTCGCCGTCGACAACACGACCGCCACGTCGTATCTCCAGCCAGCGCTCACGCTCGGCGCCGACTACGTAATCTGCTCCGACACGAAAGCGATGACCGGACACAGCGATCTCGTGCTCGGCCATGTGGCGACGAAGGATGCCGAGCGTGCTGCGGCGCTGCGCACGTGGCGCACTCAGCAGGGCGCGGTCCCGGGTCCGATGGAAGTGTGGCTCGCCCACCGTTCGCTTGCGACACTGCCGTTGCGGCTCTCCCGGCAGTGCGCGTCCGCGCAAGTTGTCGCCGAGTTCCTCTCGACTGCGAGCGTCGTGCAGCAGGTCAACTATCCAGGCTTACCAACTCACCCGGGCCACATCATTGCCAGGAATCAGATGCAGGCGTTCGGCTCTGTGATTGGCTTCGATCTCGGCACGCGAGATGCCGCAGAGCGGCTTCTGCGTCGTCTAATCCTCGTTCGCGAGGCGACGAGCTTCGGGGGCATTCATTCCACCGCCGAGCGGCGAGCGCGGTGGGGCGGCGATGCAATCAGCGAGGGCTACATCCGGCTGAGCGTCGGCTGCGAATCCGCGGAGGACATCGTCGCGGATCTCGCCGGGGCGCTTGGGGAGTAGAGCGTTTTCCGGGAAAACGAGCCGCGGATTTGGGAACCAATCCGCGCTACTTCAGCTTCCCGTCCAACTCGAGATACACGCGCCGAATCGCGATCGCGCCCTGGCTCGACCGGATCGTCCACGTCTCGAGATCGCCGAACTTCGCTTGTGTGACCGCGGCTTCGACGTCCACGCCGGCAGAGTGCAGCCGCCTGCCCTCGGCGATGACCTGCACGAGCGCCTTCCGGTAGGTCTCGAGCTCCTCTTTGAGAATCGCCGGCGAATCGACGAATCCGTGTCCAGGCACGAACACGTCAACCGGCATCTTCTGCGCTCTTTCGATGACCGCGACCCATTCAGAGGGGTATGCCGATCGCATCGCCGGGAAGATGCGATTGAGGAACGCTTCGCTCATGAAGAGGATGCGTTCCTTTGGCAGAAACACACTCAGGTCGCCGCCGGTGTGCGCGCGGCCGAGGAAGAGCAGCTGGATTTCCGTGCCGCCCAGATTCAAGACAGTTTTGTCAGTCACCACCTGAGACGGCACCGGTACGGGCGGCGTGTCACCGCGGCCGCCACGACCGGCGGCGGCCTCGAGCACCGCCCTGGAGGTGGGATGCGCGTAGAACGTCGCGCCGGCCGGAAACGCGCCGTTGCCCGCCGTGTGATCGCCGTGATCGGAGCACACGATCACGTGCGTGATCGGCTGTGGCGTGACCTTGCCGATTTCTTCGACCATCCGGCGTGTCTCGGCGCCGCTGCCCTGGCCGTCGGCGACGAGGACGCCCGACGAGGTCACCACGAACAGGCTGACGGTCGTGAACTTCTCGTCGCCGGCCGTTCGAAGCTGCTCGTATGAGTACACGTTCGCGGCGAGCTTCTGGATCCGCGGAAAGTCTGTGTCCTTGAGTCCGCGTTTGGAGGGGTCGCCGGTGCGCACCACTTGTTGCGCGGCGGGCGAGGCCGCCCCCGTGACGACGAGGAAAACTGCCACAGCGGCGAAAGATGCGCGAGCCACGGTGATCTCCAGGAAGCGCCTATCTTAGACCGCCGGTTGCCGTTTCTGAGGAGTTGCGCCGCCATCGCCGCCTCCGCGCGCCGGGGAATCGACGGCAGTCAATTTGCACAACCCCGCTCGTATGCCTGGACCGAGCGACGCCCCCGTGCACGAACCCGAGCGCGACGCACCAGCGCGCGAGCCCGAACGCAACGTCGAGCGGCTGCCTCGCAAGGATCCCGGTCGCCGCAACGCGCCGGTCGAAGAACCGCCGCCGGGCGCGACCGATGATCCCGATCCGATCGACGATCCCGCGCCCGTCGACGAACCGCAGGATCCGGAAGATGAATAAGGAGTAAGCCATGGCAGTTCTCAGTTGGATTGTTTTCGGTCTGATCGTCGGCATCGTCGCCAAGCTCCTGATGCCCGGACGCGATCCGGGCGGGATCATCGTCACGATGCTGCTCGGCATCATCGGCGCCGTCGTCGGCGGATTCCTCGGCCGTGCGCTTGGCTTCTACGGTCCGAACCAGGCCGCCGGGTTTCTGATGTCGGTCGTCGGCGCCATCGCGCTGCTCGCGATCTACCGCCTGGTGGCGCGGCGCAGCGTTCCCTAGTTCGCGGTGTGCAATCGGCGATTTCCGATTGAATCGACGGCCGGCGATCTACGATTGACAATCGACGACGACGTCGTCGTCGACGGCCGAACCCCGGAGCCCCGGTTCAATTACCGATCGCCGATTGCAGATCGCACATGCCGGATCTGGAGAACACAAAGGTGCTGGTCGCAGGCGCTGGTTTCGCGGGTCTGGCCGCGGCGAGAGCCCTGGAGGATCGGCACGCGGACGTGACCGTCGTCGAGGCGCGCGATCGCGTCGGCGGACGCGTCTGGACCATTCGCGACGGGTTCCGCCAGCGCCAGTTCGCGGAGGGCGGCGCCGATCTGATTGAAAGCGAGCAGGACGCGGTGCTCGATCTCGCGAAATCGCTCGGCCTCCACCCCGTGCGGATTTTTCGCACGGGATTCGGCTATTACGGTCCCGATCGGCAGGGCAACCTCACGACACAACAGCTGGTTGGCGGGATGCGGGAGGCGATGGGACCGCTCCGGCCGCTGATGCGCGACTACGAGGTTGCGGAGCAGCGATGGGACAGCGCGGTCGCCCGTCATCTTGCCCGGCAGTCCGTCGCCGAATGGCTCGATCGCACGGGAGCGCCGGCGCAGGTTCGCGCGCGGATGCGTGGCCTGCGCGGTCTGTTTCTCGCCGATCCCGAAGAGCTCTCGATGCTCGCGCTCGTGGATTTCTTTGCGACCGCCGGCGCGCCGGGCGCGGACGAGATGTACCGTTTGAGAGAAGGCAACGATCGGCTGGCAACGGAGATGACGAAGCGGCTGAAGCGTCCGCCTCGCCTTCGCACCGTCCTTCGCGGCGCGCGTCAGACGAACGGCCGCGTCAGCGTGTCGCTCGAGGGGACGTCCGGTCTCACGAGCGCCGACGCCGACTTTCTCGTCGTCGCGCTGCCCGCGTCGACGCTGCGCGACGTCACGTTCGAGCCCGAGCTTCCCGAGCCGCAGCGCGAGGCCGTTTCACGTCTGCGGTACGGTCCGGCCACACGACTGCTCGTCCAGGCATCCACGCGATTCTGGCAGCGGCCGGGAAAGCCACGGGCATTCGGCACCGATCAGCCGACGGGCGCGGTCTGGGACGGCAACGAGCAGCAGCCGGGCGGTCCCGGCATCCTCAGCTTTCTCGCGGGCGGCAGCGCATCGCGTGACCTTCAGGACATTCTTCGCGACGAAGGGCTGTCGAACGTCATGCAGCGCGTGAGCTGGATGCGCAAGCGCGGCGCGCCGGCGCCGCGAGTCCTCGCGTCGAAAACGATCGTGTGGGAAGACGACCCCTGGGCGCGCGGCGGGTATGCGGTGTTCGATACGGCGTTCGATCCGCTGCTGCGCGATTGGCTCGCGCGGCCGTCGGGTCGCGTGGTCTTCGCCGGCGAGCACACGAGCCACCGCGGCCAAGGCTACATGAGCGGCGCCATCGAAAGCGGGCAGCGCGCGGCGGCGGAGGTTGCCGCGCTGGCCGACGATCTCCGGGTGTGAAGCCATGCGCAAGGCTCTGTCATCGTCGTTCGAGGAGCAGCTGGCGCAGACCATCAGCAAGTGGACCGCGATGCTGCCCGCGGACCGGCGCGAGGAGTTCGAGGCCGATCTCGCCGCGATTGCGGCCGAGCACGTCCGTCAGCTCGACGTGATCGAGCGGGCGACGACGCGGGGGTACGCCAGCAACATCAAGGACGAAATCACCGGCCTGGTGCGGCGGAAATACTGCCTGGATTACCTCCGCGGGATTCTCGCGCTCGCGCCATCGTCCGCGCGTCCCGCCCTCGGCGTGATCCTGCTCGATCTCGACGACTTCAAACCGATCAACGACACCTACGGCCACCTCGCGGGCGATCGCGCGCTCGCGGCGATCGGCGGCATTTTGAAAGCGGCCATGCGGATTGAGCGCGGCACGGACATCCTCACGCACGTGCCGGTCGACGGCGTCGATCCAACCGTGTCGCGGGCGGGCGGCGACGAGTTCCTGGCGCTGCTGCAGCTCCAAGACGCCGAGGAGATCCTCCCCGTCGCGCAGCGCGTGCGCCGCCGCGTCAACGATCGGGAACGTCAGCGCGCGCACGGATACACCTACGATCTGCGGCTCATGGCCTCGATCGGCGCGGTCGGCTGCGATCTCCGGACGGTTCCGAAGACGATGACCGTCGACGCGCTCGTCGATCGCCTGATTCGCCTTGCCGATCAGGAAATGTACAAGTCGAAGAACGACGGCCAGGTGCACGTCGCGTTCGCGCGGTTTACAGACGATGCGCCGGCAGAGAAAACCGGCTAGGCGCCTCACGCCACGAGCGCGATCACTCTCGCCGGACTGCCGCTCCCGTTGACAATCTTCAGCGGCGCGGCGATGACGATGGCGCCGGTGGCGGGAAGCTGGTCGAGGTTGCAGAGACTGGCGAGGCCGTACTTGCCGGAGCCGTGCATGATCGCGTGGTTCGGAAACGGCGGGTCGAACGTCGCCGCCTGGCCGGCATCGGTCCCGATGGTTTCGACGCCGACGCCGAGCACGTCGCGGTCGTAGGCGAGCAGCTCCGACGCGCGCTTGTCGAAGCCCGGGCTGTGCGGGCCGTCGGCGCCCACGTTGAGAAACGCCGCCGTCGTCGTGCGCCGGCTCCAGCCGGTGCGCAGCAGGACCCAGGATTCAGGCGGGATCAGCCCGAACTCGGCTTCCCATTCCGCGACGCGTTCGGGCGTCAGCAGGAAATCCGGGTTGGCCTCTGCGTCACGGGTCACGTCGATCACGCACGCGGGTCCGACGAGCTTCCGCGCCGGCAGCGTATCGCACGCGTTGTCAGCGAGATCTTTGCCCGTGATCCAGTGCACCGGCGCATCGAAGTGCGTGCCCGTGTGCTCGCCGAACCTCAGCGTGTTCCAGTACCACGCCGGTCCTTTGTCGTCGTAGCGCGAGATCACGTCGATCGTCACGCCGGGCGACGGCGCGAAGATCGGCGGCAACCCGATCACCGGGGTGTCGGGGCCGAGCGGCTGAGTGAGATCGACCACCCGGACACGGCCGTCGGCGAGCGCGGAGGCCAAATCAAGGAGCACAGAAGTCATGGGAATTGTGATGTGGTGATGTGGTGATGTGGTGATTTGAAAGGCTACTTGTCCGCTTTCGCGCCACGCGTCGACGCCAGATATCGCTGGAACTGAAAACGATTCTCCAGCAGCGACAAATCAGTCACGTACCCGCTCGGTCCGACTGCTTCGACCTTGGCCACCATCGTCGTCAGATCGCCGGCGGCGAGCGCTTCGTCGAACGCCGTGGTGAACGCGTCGAGCGTGCGGACCGTCGTCGTTCGCGGAATGCCGGCCGCGGCGGCGATCGCGGCGAGATCGCTGCCGGTGGACGTCGCGGTGGGGAAGCCGCCCACCGACAGCAGGCTTTCGTTGTCGAAGATCACGTGGACCAGATTGCGCGGCCGGTAGCGCGCGAGCGTCGTGAGCCCGCCCAAATTCATCAACACCGATCCGTCTCCGTCGAAGACCACGACCTGAGTGTCAGGACGCGCGAGCGCGATCCCCAGTCCCATCGACGATGCGAGGCCCATCGCGTGCTGCAGGTAGAAAAAATTCGAGCGGTGCCCGATCGACTGCAATTCCGCCGCGACCGCGCCCATGATGGTGACGACGACGCGGTCTTCGAGACGCGAGTAGATGGACTTCAAGGCGTCGAGGCGAAGCATATTCGGCTCATGTGGCCGGCCCTTCAGGGCCGGCGCGTCGTCGGGGCTAAAGCCCGACCCACACGCGTCTGTTCAGTCCTCCCACATCAGATCGCGACACAACAGCAGCGCGACCGGCTTGTTCGACGAGTACGCCAGCGTCTGGGCCTTCACGATCCGTCGCGCGACGTGCTGCGGATCGTCCAGCAGCACGAACGGGATCCGGAGCGTGTGCAGCAGATCCTCGGTGACGCCGCCGCCTTCCGTCTGCCACGGGTCGCGCTCGCCGAACTCGCCGCGGTGACTGATGATCATCAGGAGCGGAATGCGATAGAGCTGCGCGCCGGAGACGATGGCGTTGATGGATGCGAGGAATCCGTGGTTCTGCATCAGCATCGCCGATCGCAGGCCGGCCAGGTGCGCGCCGGCCGAGATCCCGACGCCTTCTTCCTCCTTCGCCAGGCGCACGAGCGTCATGTCCGGGTCGTCCTCGGCCATCCGGATGAGGTGGACGAGCCACGTCTCGGGCAGCGCCGACATCAGCCGGATGCCGCTCGCTTTGAGCGCGTCGTAAACGACGCGTGAATTGGCGGTGGAGACGGGTGACATGACGCTCCGGACCAGCCCGCGGATTATAGTGTGCCGGCCGGAGGCTGGCCTGCGACCCGCTCTGTCGTAATATTCCTCCGCATCACGCCCGGAAAGCACTGCTCAAGAGAGGGAGCCTGCCTATGAAGACCTTCGTCCGCCTCGCCCTTGCGATCGCGTTTGCGGTCTCCGCGACCCCACTCGCAGCCCCCCGGTCCGCGGCGACGCCGGCACCCGATCGGGCCAGCACGGGCCCCGATCGTGAACTGGCCAAGCCGAACTACGAGCTGGCGTCGCGATGGACCTCCGCCAAGATCGGCAAGCTCGTCTTCTCCACATCGGTGACGCCGCACTGGCTCGAGTTCAGCGACCGCTTCTGGTACAGCTACGAGACGCCGGCCGGCATGAAGTGGTGGATCGTCGATCCGGTGAAGAAGACCAAGGCGCCGATGTTCGATCACGCCAAGATGGCCTCGCAGCTGACCCGAATGCTGCGCACGCCGTACGACGCCCAGCACCTGCCCATCACGACCGTGAAGTTCATCAAGAACGACACCGCGATCCAGTTCAGCGTCTCGCTGCCGCGCGAGTCCAAGGTCGAGGACGAAACGGGCCAGGAGCTCGACGGGATGACGCAGCAGGATCAGGAGAATCAGCAGCAGCAGCAGGGCGGCGGCCGCGGCGGACGCGGCGGCGGGAGAGGCGGCCAGCAGGTCCAGCAAGGCGGCGGCCGCGGCGAAGGGCGCGGCGGGGCAGTCAACAACAAGCGCTGGTGGCTCGAGTACGACTTCGCCACGGGCGCGTTGACCCTCGACGAGAAGTACGAACCCGAGCGCGACACGCCGAATTGGGCCAGCGTGTCCCCCGACAAGCAGACCATCATCTTCGCGCGCGGCCACAACCTGTTCATGATGGACGCGATGAACTACGCCGCGGCGCAGAAGAAAGCCGACGATCCGGCGATCCAGGAAGTCCAGCTCACCACCGACGGCGAGAAGGACTACAGCTACGCCGGCGGCGCCGGTCCCGGCGGCCAGCAGCAGGACGACCAGCAGGACGACAACACGCAGACCGGTCAGACGGGTCAGGCGACGCGCACGCAAACGGAACAGGACAAGAAGTTCGGGCCGCGCACGAGCCCCATCGGCGTGTCGTGGTCGCAGGACAGCAAACGCTTCGCGGTGACGCGACAGGATCGCCGGAAGGTCGCCGACCTGTGGGTCATCAACTCGCTCGCCCAGCCGCGCCCGCGTCTCGAAACCTACAAGTACGGGATGCCCGGCGAGGCCAACCAGCCGCAGGCCGAGATGCAGGTCTTCGACGTCGGCGCCAAGGCGAAGACGATGCTGAAGACGTCCGCCTTCAAGGACCAGACGCTGAGCCTGCCGACGATGCCGCTGACGAACCTGCAGCGCGAGAAGCAGGACACGGCGCAGCGCTGGATCGCGGTCGGCACCGACAAGGTCTACTACAGCCGCACCAGCCGCGACATGAAACGCGTGGACATCGTCGAGGCGGACACGAAGACGGGCGAGTCGCGCGTCGTGATTCCAGAGCGGCTCAACACCTACATCGAGACGAAACCGCTGCGGCTGCTCAACGGCGGCAAGCAGCTCATCCACTGGTCCGAGCGCGACGGGTGGGGGCATTACTACCTGTACGACGCGAGCGGGAAGCTCATTCGCCAAATCACGTCGGGCGAGTTCGTCTGCAACAGCATCGAGGCCGTCGACGAGAAGACGCGGACGATGTACATCACGGCGGTCGGGCGCGAGCCTGAAGAGGATCCGTACTACG
>JBLNGH010000167.1:0-16363 GCA_050264575.1 Acidobacteriota bacterium
CGCGCTGCAGTCACGCGTGACGATGCGGGTGGACAAGACGCTCGACGGTACGGCGCCGGCCCTCACCCGGGCCCGTGTGACCGTCCGCCTTCGCGACGGGCGCATCATCACGCACGCCGCCAATGGTGCGCGCGGCTATCCCGCTCAACCGGCGAGCGAGGACGAGCTGGCGACGAAGTTCCTCGCGTGCGCACGCCGGACCCTCTCCGAGCCGGCGTCGGATCGCGCGCTCTCGAGGCTGCGCGAGATTGAGAGCGTCAAAAACATTCGCGAGGTGGCGTTGGCGTTACGCCTGTAGCGCGGATTGGTCCCTAAATCCGCGAGCGGCGGCGTTAGAAACCACGCCGCCCTACGTTCTACGCATCGTCGGCACGTGCCCGCGCTTCCAGACCATGAACGTGCGCGTGAATTCGATGACCGCCTGGCCGTCCTGGTTGACGCCCGTGGATTTCACTTTGACGATGCCGGCCGGACGGGATTTGGATTCGCGCGTTTCCAGCACCTCGCTCCGCGCGTAGACCGTATCGCCCTCGAAGAGCGGGTGGGGCAGCCGCACCTCGTCCCAGGCGAGGTTGGCGACCCCGTTCTGCGTGAGGTCGATCACTGAGAGCCCCGTCACGAGCGCGAGCGTGAAACACGAATTGACGAGCGGACGCTTGAACTCGGTCTGACGCGCGTATTCGGCGTCGAAGTGGATCGGGTTGGTGTTCATCGTGATGCACGTGAACCAGACGTTGTCCGCGGCCGTGATCGTGCGGCCCAGCGGGTGCTCGTAGACGTCGCCGACCGCGAAATCTTCGAAAACCCGTCCCGTCCACCCCGCCTTGGTGCTCATCTCACACCATCCCTTCCTCGCGCCATCGGGCGATGGTCGCGTCATCGAATCCAAGCTCCGCCAGAATCGCCCCGCTGTGCTGCCCAAGCGACGGCACCGGACCCATGACCGGCTCGACGTCGTCCTGCACGACCGGCGGCAGCAACGCCTGAATCGCGCCAGCCGGCGAGTCGATCTGTCTCCAGCGGTTCCGGGCGGCGAGTTGCGGATGCGCCACGAACTCGTGCACCGAGTTCATGCGGGCGTACGCAATCTGCGCGGTGTCGAGCCGCTCCATGATTTCAGTCGCTGTCAGCGACTTGAACACCACGTCGATTTCAGCGGACAGCGCCCGGCGGTGCTGGACGCGCAGCGTGTTGGTCCGGAAACGCTCGTCGTCGGCCAGCGCCGGTTGGCGGAGCACGTCGGCGCAGAACCGCGTCCATTCGCGCGCGTTCTGAAGGCCGAGATAGACCGGCTGACCGTCGCGGCCGGCGAACGGGCCGTACGGCGCGATTGAGGCGTGGTCGGGACCACTTCGGGGCGGCGGTGATCCACCGTAGCTGGTGTAGTACGCGGCCGCCGACATCCATTCCCCGAGCGCGTCGAAGAGCGACACCTCGACGGTCGCGCCGCGGCCGCTCGTCATTCGCGCGAGCAGCGCGGTGAGAACACCGGAATACGCGTACATCCCGGCCGCAATGTCGGCGACCGAAATGCCGACGCGGCTGGGCGTCTCCGCCGGTCCGGTGATCGACAGCAGACCCACTTCGCTCTGGACGAGCAGGTCGTAGGCTTTCTTGCCGGCGTACGGTCCCGACGTTCCGTAGCCGGAGACATTGCACACGATGAGCCGCTGGTACCGCGCGCGCAGGTCTTCGGCGGCCGTGCCGAGGCGCGTCGCGGCGCCGGGGGCCAGATTCTGGACGAAGACGTCCGCGCGTTCGCATAGACGGTCGAGGACGGCCCTGCCGTCAGGGCGCTTCAGGTCGAGCGTCAGCGATTCCTTCGATCGGTTGAGCCAGACGAAGTAGCTCGACAGTCCTCGAACGGTCGTGTCGAAGCTCCGGGCGAAGTCGCCGCCGTCGGGCCGTTCGATCTTGATCACGCGCGCGCCGAGATCGGCGAGCTGCCGGGTGGCAAATGGCGCCGCGACCGCCTGCTCGATCGACACGACCGTAATGCCTGAGAGGGGGAGCGTCTTCATCAATACGATCGTGGCAAGCCCAGCACGTGCTCCGCGATGTACGTGAGGATCAGGTTCGTCGAGATGGGCGCGACCTGATAGAGGCGCGTCTCGCGGAACTTGCGCTCGATGTCGTAGTCCTCGGCGAAGCCGAATCCCCCGTGCGTCTGAACCGCGACATTGGCCGCCTCCCACGACGCGTCAGCCGCAAGGAGCTTCGCCATATTGGCCTCGGCGCCGCACGGTTCGTGTCGATCGAACAGCTCCGCGGCGCGAATGCGCATGAGGTCGGCGGCGTCGAGGTTGACGTGCGCGCGGGCAATCGGAAACTGCACGCCCTGGTTCTGCCCGATGGGACGGCCGAAGACCACGCGATCATTGGCGTACTTCGTCGCGCGATCGATGAACCAGCGGCCGTCGCCGACACACTCGGCCGCGATCAGGATGCGCTCGGCGTTCAACCCGTCGATGAGATACCGGAATCCTTTCCCCTCCTCGCCGACGAGCGCATCGGCGGGGACCTCGAGATCGTCGAAGAACAGCTCCGTCGTCGCGTGATTCATCATCGTGCGAATCGGCCGGATGGTGAGCCCGTGCCCGAGCGCCTGCCGAAGATCGACGAGCAGGATCGACAGGCCGTCGGTGCGTTTCTTGATCTCCGCGAGCGGCGTCGTGCGCACGACGAGCAGGAGCAGGTCGGAGTGTTCCGCCCGTGAGATCCAGATCTTCTGGCCGCGCACGACGTACCGATCGCCGTTTCGCGTGGCGGTCGTCTTCAACTGCGTCGTGTCGGAGCCGGTGGTCGGCTCGCTTACGCCGAACGCCTGCAGTCGCAGCGCGCCGGTCGCGATTTGCGGCAGGTACCTGCGTTTCTGGTCGACGGAGCCGTGGCGCAGCAGCGTCCCCATCGTGTACATCTGCGCGTGGCACGCGCCGGAGTTGCCGCCGCTGCGGTTGATTTCCTCGAGAATGACGGAGGCTTCCGAGACCCCCAGACCGGCGCCGCCGAACTCCTCCGGAATGAGCGCCGACAGGTAGCCGGCCTTCGTCAGGGCGCTGACGAACGCGTCGGGATATTCGCGACGAGCGTCCAGGTCACGCCAGTAGCTGTCGGGAAAGGTCTTGCACAGATCGCGAACGCCGGCGCGCAGATCCTGATGTAGGTCGATCCCCGCCAAGGCACCTCCTGCAGCACGCGGGCAGCAACCGTCCGCGCGCACCGAGCGGTGCCGATCATATCGAAGACAGCCTGGTGTCCTGGCACGGAGTACTATTGCGCCTCCATGCCGGCTCTCGCCGATCTCGTCGTGCGCCGACTCATGGACGCCGGCGTACGCACGCTGTTCGGCGTGCCAGGCGGGGGCAGCAGCCTCGATTTGATCGAGGCGGCCGGCCGCGCGGGACTGCCGTTCGTCCTCACGGCCACCGAAACCGGCGCCGCCATCGCGGCGTTGGCGCAAGCTGAAATCACGGGTCGTCCCGGCGCATGTCTGACCGCGCTCGGCCCCGGTGCGTCATCAGTCGTCAACGGCGTCGCGTGCGCGAGTCTCGAGCGCGCCCCAATCGTCGTGTTCACCGACAGCCACCCGGTTGCTGCGCAAGGAGAATTCGCGCATCAGCGGCTGGCCATGAAAGCGCTGTTTCACCCCGTCGCAAAGTGCTCGTATCGTCTCGAGGCGGGCACGGCGTTGACGGCGGTCGATCAAGCGTTGAGATCGGCCATGACCGGGCGCCCGGGTCCCGTACATGTCGAATGGCCCGTCGATGTCACCGCGATTCCCGACCCGGTTGACACCGCAACCAAGGTTGACGCGGCAACCGCAGTTGACGTGGCAACGACCGTTGACGCCGAAGCCTTCTCGAAACTCGAGAGGCTGATTGACGGCGCTCGAAAGCCGCTGGTGATCGCCGGTCTGGCCGCCAGACGGCCGGAGGACGGCATCGCCATCCGGTCGTTTTGCGTGCGTCACGGCATTCCCGCGATGGTGACCTACAAGGCCAAGGGCGTCGTGCCCGATGACCATCCGGTGTTTGCCGGCGTGTTCACGAATGCGGCGATCGAGCAGCCGCTCCTCGCGGAGAGCGATCTGCTGCTGGGCCTCGGCCTCGATCCGGTCGAGTTGTTGCCGCGTCCCTGGTCCGCCAGGGCGCCCGTGGTGTACGCCGGACCGTGGCCGGTCGCCGATGATCATGTGCCGTTTGCCGTGCAGCACATCGCTGGCGTCGCTCGAGCGGTCGCCGGCATGGACGCGATCGTCACAGGTCGAGCCAACTGGGATCTGTCGAATGTCGCCGGACAAGTGGCCGAGCAGCGCTGCCGGGTCAGCGTGCAGGCTCCAGGATTGACCGCTCAGCGTGTGGTCCAGATTGCCGCAGCTCGTCTCGGCAACGTCTCTCGCGTCACCGTCGACGCCGGCGCCCACATGCTTCCCGCGACGATGCTGTGGCCGATTCGAGAGCCGAATGGCATGCTGATCTCGAACGGGTTGTCGACGATGGGCTTTGCGCTGCCAGCGGCGATCGGCGCCGCGCTGCTCGCGCGCGATCGTCCGGTTGCGGCGCTCATCGGCGATGGCGGCCTGTTGATGTGCATGGGCGAGCTGGTCACGGCCGTCCGGGAGCAGCTGCGAATCATCGTGATCGTCGTCGACGACGGCTCGCTCAGCCTGATCGAGATCAAGCAGCAGGCGCGGCGCTTCAAGCCGGCCGGTGTCGCGCTGCCGCCGATCGACTGGCCGGCGCTCGCGGGCAGCCTCGGCGTCGCGCCGTTTCTCGCCCGTGACGAAGCCGAGCTCGAACGGGCTCTCGCCGGCGCCGTCGAGTGCTCAGGTCCAAGCCTGATCGACGCGCGCATCGATCGGTCCAACTACAGCGAGACCCTGCGCGTGATTCGAGCAACGATTTGACCTCGGGTTTCGTTTTTGCTGGAGTCTCGAAAGAGCGGGAACCGTCCCCTTCGTGGAGATGTCAATGATCGAGCAATTGATCGTGAACGGCTAGCGCACCGAGGCCTCTGATCGACAGACCTTCGACGTCTACGACCCGTCGTCCGGCGATGTGCTGGCGTCGGTGGCCAAGGCGACCAAAGCGGATGTCGATCATGCCGTCGCGGCCGCGCGCGCCGCGCTCGAGTCGAAGGCGTGGGGCGGCATGGCTCCCGCCGAGCGCGGCCGAATCATGTTTCGAATGGCGGCGGCGCTTCGCGACCGGTTCGAAGAGCTGGCGACGCTCGAAAGCCGCGACAACGGCAAGCCGCTGCGCCAGGCGCGCACGGACGTGCAGGTCGCGGCGCGGTACTTCGAGTTCTTCGCCGGCATCGCCGACAAGATCATGGGCAACACGATCCCGTTGGGCCCGGGGTTTCTCGATTACACGATTCGCGAGCCGATTGGCGTCTCGGCGCAGATTGTGCCGTGGAACTATCCGATTCAAATCGGCGCGCGCGGCGTCGCGCCGGCGCTTGCCGCCGGCTGTGCGGTCGTGCTGAAACCCTCGAGCGAGGCGCCGATGACCGCGCTGCGGCTGGGCGAGATCGCGCTCGAGTGCGGATTGCCGCCAGGCGTGCTCAACGTGGTGCCGGGAACGGGCGCTGAAGCCGGGACCGCGCTCGCCAGCCATCCCGACATCAACCAGCTCACGTTTACCGGCTCGGTCGATGTGGGGATCCAGGTCGCCAGAATGGCGGCCCAGAACGTGGTGCCGGTCGTCATGGAGCTCGGTGGCAAGTCGCCGAACATCGTCTTTGGCGATGCCGATCTCGATCTGGCGGCACAAGGGGTCGCCAACGCAATCTTCCAGAACGCCGGGCAGACGTGCTCGGCAGGCTCGCGACTGCTCGTCGAGCGATCGGCGCACGACGGCTTCGTGACGCGGCTCGCGCAGCGCGCGAAAACGATGCGTCTCGGCCCCGGCGTCAGCGATCCGGACATGGGCCCGATCATCTCGAAACGACAGCTCGAGACGATCGAACGGTACGTCTCGATTGGCCAGAACGAAGGGGCCGGCATCGCCGCCGGCGGACGGCGTCCGGCCGATCCGTCTCTCGGACGCGGATTCTTCTTCGAGCCGACGCTGCTCGATCACGTCTCGCCCGAGATGCGGGTGGCGCAGGAAGAGATCTTCGGGCCGGTCCTCGCGATTCTGACGTTCGACGATGTCGAAGAAGCCGCCGCGCTGGCCAACCGGACGCAGTACGGCCTCGTGGCCGGCATCTGGACGCGCGACATCAACAAGGCGATGGCTCTGTCGGCGGCGATCAAGTCCGGCCAGGTCTTCATCAACACGTACGGTGCGGGCGGCGGCGTCGAGCTCCCGTTCGGCGGGTACAAGAAAAGCGGGTACGGCCGGGAAAAAAGCCTCGAGTCGCTCGCTAGTTACACGCAGGTCAAGAACGTGTGTATCAAGTTCGCGTGAATTGGTGACGTGGTGATGTAGTGATGTGGTGATTGGACATGCGCCTTGAATTCACCACATCTCCACATCACCACATCACAAATGTTTGAGGTGCTGTGGTGAACGTCGGCTTCGTTGGACTCGGGAACATGGGCCGGCCGATGGCGTCGAACCTCTGTCGCAAGGGGTTTTCGCTCATCGTCTACGACATCAATCGCGAGCCGATGCTCGCCGTGGAGCGCCTGGGTGCGCGAACGGCCGCGGCCGTCACCGAGCTGGCGCGCGAGAGCGAGATCGTGTTCACGATGCTCCCGGATTCGGCGGCCGTCGAAGCGGTGATTGCCGGACCCGGCGGCCTCCTTTCGCACGACCGGCGCGGCCGGACGATCGTCGACATGAGCACGATCGACCCGCTCGTGACGGATCGCCTGGCGGCGGCGGTCGCCGGCGCCGGCTGTGCGTTTGCCGATGCGCCGGTCGGGCGTCTGGCGAGCCATGCCGAGCGCGGAGAATCGCTGTTCATGGTCGGTGCGAGCGGCGAGACGTTCGCGCGCGTGAAACCCATGCTCGAAGCGATGGGCACGACCATCCATCATTGCGGCGATGTCGGCGCCGGCATGCGGACGAAGCTCGTCAACAACTACCTGGCGATCATCTCGTGCCAGTTGAACGCCGAGGCGATTGCGCTGTCGCAGCGGTTCGGCCTGTCGCTGCAGAAGACCCTCGACGTGATTCACGGCACGACGGCGACCAACGGCCAGCTCAAGATCGCGTGGCCGTCGAAGGTCCTCAAAGGGGACGTCGAGCCGGGATTCACCATTGATCTCGCGCACAAGGATCTGACGCTCATCGTCCAGGCCGGCAATGCGACTCAGGTGCCGATGCCGATCGCGGCCGCCGCGCGCGAGGCCTTCAGCGCCGCCCGCGCGCAGGGCTATGGCGCAAGAGACTTCTCGGCGATGGTGGACGTGCTGTGCGACGGCGCGAGAATCGCGAAGCCACGGCTCTAGCCCGACCGCGGATTTGGAAACCAATCCGCGCTACGATTCGAACATGCCCACTGCATTTGCGAATCTCATCGATGGCCGCGCGGTCGATTCGACCGAGCGAACGACAGACATCAATCCGTCGAATCTCGGCGACGTGGTCGGCGAGTTCGCGCGCGCGAGCACGAGCGACGTCGAGCAGGCGATCGCGGGCGCGCGGGAAGCGTTCAAGAAATGGTCGCGGACGTCGCCGCAGGAGCGTTTCGACATCCTCGATCGGGCGGGGACGGAGATCCTGGCGCGCAAGGACGAGCTGGGACGGCTGCTGTCGCGCGAGCAGGGCAAGCCGCTCGCCGATGGCGTCGGCGAGGCGGCGCGCGCCGGCGCGATTTTCAAGTTCTTCGCGGGTGAGGCCGTGCGTCTCGGCGGCGAGAAGATCGATTCGGTCCGCCCCGGCATCGAAGTCGAAGTGACGCGCGAGCCGCTGGGCGTCGTCACCGCCATCACGCCCTGGAATTTTCCGCTCGCGATTCCCGCCTGGAAAATCGCGCCCGCGCTGGCGTTCGGCAATTGCGTGGTCTTCAAGCCGGCGGAGCTGGTGCCCGCATCGCCGTGGACGCTCGCGGACATCGTCCAACGCGCCGGGCTGCCGCCTGGCGTGCTGAATCTCGTCATGGGGCCGGGATCGAAGCTCGGCGCCGCGCTCGCCGCTTCGCCTGGCATCGACGCCGTGAGTTTCACCGGATCCCAGGACGTTGGGCCCACGGTCGCCGCGGCCGCCGTCAAGGCCGGCGCGCGCGTCCAACTGGAAATGGGGGGCAAGAACCCGCTTGTCGTGCTGGACGACGCCGACCTGCCGACAGCGGTCTCGGTCGCCGTGAACGGCGCCTTCTTTCAGGCGGGGCAGCGGTGCACCGCGTCCAGCCGGCTGATCGTGACCGAAGGGATTCACGATCGCTTCGTGGCCGCCATGATCGAGCGCATGAAGAAGCTCGTCATCGACGACGCGCTGAAGCCCGGCACGGAAATCGGCCCGGTCGTGGACGATCGGCAGCTGGCGAAGAACCTCGAATACATCGACGTCGGCCGGAACGAAGGCGCGCGGCTCGCGCACGGCGGCGATCGCCTGCGTCGCGATACCGACGGCTACTACATGGCGCCGGCCATCTTCACCGACAGCAGACCCGAGATGCGGATCAACCGCGAGGAGATCTTCGGTCCAATTGCCGCGATCATCAAAGTCCGCGACTACGACGAGGCCCTCGCGGTCGCGAACGACACACCCTTCGGGCTGTCAGCGGGGATCGTCACGACGTCGCTGAAACACGCGAGTCACTTCAAGCGCAATTCCGCGAGCGGCCTCGTCATGGTGAATCTCCCGACCGCAGGCCTCGACTACCACGTGCCGTTCGGCGGCCGAAAGAAGTCGAGCTACGGTCCGCGCGAACAGGGCACGTACGCGAAGGAGTTCTACACGATCGTCAAGACGGCGTACGTGTCAAGTTAGCTGTCGTACTGGCGCTCTCGCTGAAGTACGGTGCTATCGCACAAGTACTGGAGCTACCAGTGAAGTACGGACGGTCACGCAGAAGTACAAGTTCAAAAAGCTCGAAGTTCGAAGTTCAGGCCGCGCTTTCAGCGGCCTGAGAGCCGCTTCGCGAGATCCAATACTCGCTGCGCGCGGGCGACGACGGGCGCGTCGACCATTTCGTCGTCGAGCCGGAGGACGGCGTCGCCGGCCGACCGGGCGCCGGCGAATGCCGCGACCACGCGGCCCGCCTGCTCGATCTCGGCGGCCGAAGGACTGAAGATCTCGTTGACGAGGGCGATCTGGCTCGGGTGGACGGCCATCTTGCCGCGAAAGCCGAGCGCGCGGGCGCGGCCGGCATCGCGGCGCAACCCTTCCGCGTCCGCCACGTTCGTGAACACCGCGTCGATCGCGTCCATTCCGGCGGCCGCCGCGGCCAGCGCCACCTGACTCCGGGCAAAGAGCAGTTCTTCGCCGTCGATCGTCCTCCGAATCCCCATTTCAGCCGTGAGATCCTCGGCGCCGAAGAGCAGCGCCGGCACCGACGGGAACGCGTCGGCAAGGCTCGACGCATTCAGCACGCCGCGCGCGGTTTCGATGAGCGGGAACATCTGTTCGGCCCCGACGACCTCCGCGACGAGCCGGAGCTGTTCGACTTGCTCGCACTTCGGCAGGACGACGCCGCCGACGCCTGCCGTCGCCTGCACGAAATCCAGATCGTCCTGAAACCACTGACTGGCCGGCTGGTTGATACGGACCAGTCTCAACGGGGCGGCGTCCGCGGACTCGCCGAAAAAACGTCCGATAGTCTCACGCGCCTCAGGCTTGCGGGCGGCCTCGACGCCGTCTTCGAGATCGAACACGACCGCGTCGGCTCCCGATGCGATCGCCGACGCGAAGCGATCCTCGCGCGTGCCTGGCACGAACAGGATTGACCGCAACGGTCGCGTCATGGGCAACAGTCCGATTTCAAAAACATCATTGGCGTAGGCGAGATGTGACGCTCGAGCGCCACATTCTAACAATGCGCCCGTCGCCTCGCGGGGACACGCTGCGTGCTCGAGAGGACACCGCGACTCGTGTGCCGCGCAAATTGTTCGATTCTTTCACCTGCGCGGCTGGCACGCATGTTGGAACGGTGAGGGCATCGGGCAATTTCAAGGAGGAGGTCTGGTCATGACATCCGTGAACCTTCGACCGTCGCACCTCGCGGGCGCGGCCGCGGCGCTTGGGCTCGCCGTCATCATGCTCTTCTGGGCACCCTGGTCGGTGCGCGCCGACAACAGCGTGCAGACGTCGAACGTCGCGGTCAACTGCGAGCCGCGGCAGCAGGCCGTCGTGCGCCAGACCGTCGTGAGAGGCGAGCTGCAGGTCAGCATTCAGTGCGTTCAGGGCGCGCTGCAGCCGATCGGATACGTCGACGAATACGGCCGGCCGATTCCCGCCGGGACAATGAACGGCGCGAACGGCGTCAACATGGTGCCGGCCGTCTACTCCCCGCAGGCGTTGGCGCCGCAGCCCGTGTACGCGCCGGCGCCGAGGCCGGTCGTCCGTCAAGCGAGTACGGCGCGCAACACTGACGTCAGGTCCAGACGGTCCTGGCAGAAAACCGCCCTCGTCATCGGTGGATCGACCGGCGCTGGCGCAGGCGTCGGCGGACTGATTGGCGGCAAGAAGGGCGCGCTCATTGGCGCCGCAATCGGCGGCGGCAGCGCGACGCTGTTCGAAGCGCTCAAGCGGTAGGACTGCCAATCCACCAGGCAAGACCTCGGGTTTCGTTGTCGGCATGTTCCTCACAGTCGGGATGCCGCCCACGAAACCCGAGGTCTACTCACTTTCTCCCGGCCTCTTCGCTTCTCTCGTCCGTTCACACGGCTTTCAGCCGCACTTCCGTCACGCTCGTTCCGGCAGCGATCTTGCACTTTCCTCACTGGAGGGCGATGTGCCGTCACGAGCCCGCACAGGCGTTGGCCACGAAGGCGCGAAGGAGGCGACGGTGCCGGGCGCTCCGCGCGAGCGCGAGGTGATCACACCCGACTGGGCGCACCTCGACAAGAACGAGCCGAGCCAGTGCGTACCTGGCGACGCGCCGGCCGCCGACGCATCTGCACGATCCGGCAACAATCCATCCCGGGCGATCGCGCCCGGCAAACGACCGAAAGGGCCGGCGATCGACCGCCACCGATAGATCCCGTGGCGACGATGGTCCGCGCGCGGCGGCGAGGCGCGCCAATTCTCCGGCGCCGCGTCGGCGCAGCCGCGACCGAATCGCGAAACGTCCTCCGGCACTTCCTGAAGACCCGTCCCTGGTGGCAGACCGTTCTCATCGTCATCGGCTTCGTGACCGTCGTGATGACGTTCGCGGTGCTGATTCTGGGTCTCGACGACAAGCCGGACGAGGTCACGCTGACCGGCGAGATCGGAACGATCGGATCGATCGACTTCCTGTCCACCGTTTCGCGCGCGGTCGGCGCGCCGGTCGAGCACGGCGGCGGGGTCGTGCCGCTCGACAACGGCGACGAATTCCTGCCGGCGCTGCTCGACGCCATTCATCACGCGCAGCGAAGCATCAACTTCAGCGTGTTCATGTGGGACGGCGGCACGTTCAGCCGCCAGGTGCTCGCGGCGCTGCTCGAACGGCAACAGCATGGCGTCGCCGTGCGCGTGCTGCTCGACGCGGTTGGCACCATCGCCATGCCCGACAAGGCGTTCGCGCCGCTGCAGTCGGCGGGCGCCCGCGTGGCGAAGTTCCGCAAGCCGACCGTCGGCAACTGGACCCGCGTGCATCGGCGAAACCATCGCCGCGCGATCGTGGTCGACGGCCGCATCGGCTTCACGGGCGGCATGGCGGTGTCGGACAAGTGGCTCGGTCACGCCGAGCAGCCGGACCATTGGCGGGACGTCATGTTCAAGGTCACGGGGCCCATGGCGGCGAGTCTGCAGGCGGCGTTCGCCGACGTCTGGGCGACGGCGGCGGCGGAGATCCTGACCGGTCCCGACATGTATCCGGATCGACCCGCGGAGGTCTCACCGGACGAGACGCCGTCGTTCATTCATCTGATCAACTCGCCGGCCGATGACGACCAGTCCATGGCGTATTTCTTTCTGCTGCCGGTGCTGGCCGCGCGCGAGCGCGTCTGGATTGCGACGCCGTACTTCATCCCCGACGATCCGCTGAAGACGGCGCTGATGGCGCAGGCGCGCCGCGGCGTCGACGTCAGGCTGCTGCTGCCCGGCCCGCACATCGACAACCGCCTCAACCGCTGGAGCGCGCAGTCGCACTACACCGATCTGATCCGCGCCGGGGTCCACGTCTTCGAATACCAGCCGACGTTCCTGCACAGCAAGTTTGCCGTGTTCGATGGCCGCTGGTCGGTGTTCGGATCGCCGAACGTCAATGCGCGGTCACGGCACCTCGACGAGGAGAACGCCTATGGCGTCCTGGACGATTCGCTGGGACGCCGGCTCGAACAGATGTTCGCGGCCGATCTGAAGCGCTCGGATGAGATCAAGCTGGACAGCTGGGGCAAGCGCAGCGTCTTCGCGCGGTTCCTGCAGTGGATGTCGAAGATTCTGGATGAGCAGTCGTAGATCTTAAGACCTCGGGTTTCGTGAGTTGTATCTCGACCGTTAGTACCGCATCGACAACGAAACCCGAGGTCTTACTTCAGCGCATTCGCCGGATTGACCCGGGCCGCGCGCCGGGCGGACAGCCACGCGGCGACGAGCGCGACCGCGGCGAGCACGCTCACAGCCGCAAGGTACAGACGCGGCTCCATCGGTGAGACGCCGAACATGAATCGCCGCAGCACCTGCGAGGCCAGTGCCGCGCCGGCGCTGCCGAGCGCGGCGCCGCACGCAACCGACAGCCAGGCGCTGCGCATCACGAGCCGCACCACGGATCCGCCGGTCGCGCCGAGCGCCAGCCGGATGCCGATCTCACCCGCGCGCTGCGCCACCACCTGCGCGAGCAGTCCGTAGATGCCGACCGCGGCCAGGACCAGCGCCGTGATCGCGAAGCTCGAGAGCACCAGCAAATCGAATCGCCTGCCTAGCACTGACGCGTCGACGACGGTCTCGAGCGTCCGGAGCCGGGCCACGGGCTGCAGGGGATCGACACGGCGCACGGCGGCGCGGACCGCTGGCGCGACGGATTCGGGCGCGATCGCCGTCCGCAGCAGGACGCGGGACGGCGGAAACGCGGACACCGCGCTCATCACCTCGTAGAATTGCGGCGCTGGACGGCCGTCGAGTGAGCGCTGCAGCGAGTCCTCGACCACCCCGACGATTTCGATGAGCTCACCGGTTTCGGTGCCGAGGTGCACGCGAAGGCCGATGGGACTCTCGCCAGGCCACGCGGAGCGGGCGAAATTGTCCGTCACGATCCCCACGCGCGTCGGTTCAGAGGCGCGGAAGCTCCGCCCCCGGATGACGCCGAGCTTCAGCACGTCGAAGCAGTCCGGCGTCACGTTTCGCGGTAACGCTCCGACCGCCCGGGTTTGCCCTTCGGGCACGTACGTCATCGTGCCTTCGGCGTCGAACGGGATCTCGTTGATCGCGCAGACGGCCGTCACGCCCGGAATGGCGGACAGTTCCTGAAACACCGCTTTGAAGAACCTGTCCCGATCGCCGAAGGCGGGATAGCGCTCGTACGGCAGGCTCACGTCGAACGCGAGCACGTCTCGCGGATCGAATCCCGGATCGACGCGAAGCACCTTCAGGAGGCTCAGCACGAGAAGCGACGCCGCAATCACGAGCACGATCGCGAGCCCAATCTCCGCCGTCACGAGCATCGTGCGGATCCGCGACGTGGCGCGATCGCTCGACAGACTTCGTTGGCGCAGGTGCGTCGCCGCGCCGCCCGTTGCCCGCCACGCGGGCGCGGTCGCCGAAAGCAGCGTGCACAGGATCGCCAGCGCCACGCCGACGCCGGCGACCGCCGCGTCCGGTCCCGCCTCGATGGCGCGCCTGATTGCGTCAGGCGCGACCCGGCCGACGGCGCGGAGCAGCCACGACCCGAAGATCACGCCGAGGGAAGTTCCCAGCAGCGAGAGGAGCAGGCTCTCGGTCAGCAATTGCCGGATCAACCTCAGCCGTGACGCGCCGAGGGCGACGCGGACGCCAAGCTCGCGCGCGCGCGCAACGCCGCGAACGAACTGCAGGCTGGCGAGATTGGCGCACCCGATCAGCAGGACGAAGCCCGCCGCGCCGGCCAGCACCGCGAGTCCCGCGCGCTGGGTCGACGCGCGCTGCTCCTGCAGCGACCGGACCGTCGCCGAGAGCCTGGCGTTCGACTCCGGATAAAGCCGCGCGGCCTCCGCCGCAATCCGCTTCACCTCATCGTCTGCCTGTGCGAGGGTGATGCCGGGTTTCAACCGGCCGACGACGCCGAGATAGTGCGCGCGGCGGTGAGCCCCGGGGTCCTGCCGGATCGTCATTCCCGCCCAGACATCGACGCGTCCCGCCGACGTCTGGAAGCTCGCGGGCATGACGCCGACGATCCGGTAGGGAAGATCGCCGAGCCTGACCGGGCGTCCGAGCACGCCGGGATCTGCGCCGAATCGGCGTCGCCAGAGCGATTCGCTGATGACGACCGTTCGGGCCTCCTCGGCGACATCGCGGCCGTCGAGGCCTCGGCCCAGCATCGGCGCAGACCCGAACACGCGGCTGTAATCAGCCGTCACGTAGCGCAATTCCAGTTGTTCGGGTTCGCCGCTGCCCGTGAGATCCACGGTGCCGCGGAAATACGTGTAGGCGGCGATCGCCTCGAACGACTTCGCCTGCGTCTGCCAGTCGTGGAAGTTGCCGGGCGTGACGGTGTTGACGGCGCCCGTGTCGAACAGCTCCCAGATCTGGACGAGGCGATCGGGCGACGGGTAGGGCAGCGGCTGCAGGATGAGCCGCCACGCCACCGTGAAGATCGCCGTGTTCGCGCCAATGCCCAGCGCAAGTGTGACGACGGCCGGCAGCGTGAATCCCGGCGCTTTCACGAGAAGCCTGATGGCGTACCGGACGTCTGCCAGAAGTGCGTGCATGATCGTGATCCTCGGCCGAGGCGTGAGGCCGGCGACGGCGCGACGCGCGCGAATACGGACGAGGGGCAGAAGACCCGTGAGGATCTGGCGCCAGTACCACATCGACGCGCCCGCGGGACCGCGCCGCAGGCGCTCCTCGCCAAAGGCCTCGTCGAGATCGTCGAACAGCGCCTGACGAAGATCCGCCGGCGCTATCCACCCGGTGAGGCGGCGCGGCAGCCGTGGGACGTTCATCGGCGTCGTCCCATGGATGGCAGACTTCGCCACATGCGCAGCGTGGTCTCGCGCTCGCGCCTGAGCCAGGCGAGGCCGTCCGCTGTCAGCCGGTATTGGCGGCGCGCGCGGCCGCCCCGTTCAGCCCGCGGCTCGGACCACCACGGTCGAATGAACCGCTGGCGATCGAGCCGCTCAATCGCCGCGTACACGGCCGCCATGGAGACCTCGCGCTTCGTGCCTGCCACGATGTCCTGACGGATCGTGACGCCGTAGGCCGTCTCACCCAGACGCGCGATGGCCAGCAGCACCAGGAGCTCCAGATGATTTGGCTCGCGGGACATCGTGATAGTCTATTTCTTCTCGAATCCGGAAGAATTAGACGACAAACGCCGCTGAAAGTTGGGGACCCCGCTCGCGTTTCTCAGCTCTCGTACATGGCCACGCCGCCGACGAAGGTAGCCATCACGCGGGCCTCACGCAGCTCGTCGGCGGGTCTCGCGAACAAATCGCGATCCAGGACCACGATATCCGCGAGATACCCGGGCGCCAGACGCCCTTTGATCGACTCCTCGAACGACCCGTACGCGGCGTCGACCGTGTAGGCCCGCAGCGCTTCTTCCAGCGAGATTCGCTGCGACGGGATCCACCCTCCAGGAGCCCGGCCGTCGAGCGTCCGTCGGGTCACCGCCGCAAACAGCCCTTCGAGGGGCGTCGGCGGCGCGACGAACCAGTCGCTGCCGAAGATGACCTTCGCGCCCGCGTCGAGCAGCGATCGGCAGGCATACGTCGTCTGCGCCCGGACGGAGCCAATTGCGCGCTCAGCCCAGCGGCCGTCGTCGATGGCGTGATACGGCTGCATGCTGGCGATGACACTCAGGCGGCCAAACCGGGGAATGTCTGCCGGCCGCAGGTGCTGCGCGTGCTCGATCCGGAACCGGCGATCGCGCGGCCCATTGGCGGCCGCGGCCGCCTCGAACAGATCGAGAAGAATCGTGTTCGCGCGATCGCCGATCGCGTGGACGACCGGATGAAGGCCGTGACGGTCGGCGTTGTTGATCCAGTCCCCGAGCTCTTCCCGGGGCTGCACGAGCAGGCCGACGTTGTCTGGCGCGTCGGTGTAGGGATCGTGAAAGGCCGCGGTGCGCGAGCCGAGCGATCCATCCACGAATCCCTTGAGCGCGCCGATTCTGAGCCACGCATCGCCGC